>JAAEUI010000145.1 GCA_024227475.1 Paracoccaceae bacterium
ACAAGGTGATAACCGAAATCACATTCTTCTTTGGCAAGAAGATCAGCATACCGGCGTTCCCATTCACCGCTTGCGATATCCTGTTCCAGGCGCTCTAAGGGCCCGCTGATATCGCCGAGCTTGGAAAAGGTTGATGATCCGGCACGCACCTGCGGATCAAGGTAAGCGGATGGCCTGCGCCAGTAGGCGCATAGGATGCCGTCAATGCAATCGTGGGGGATCGGGACGGGTATGCTTTTGACCGGTCCAAGCTGGCTTTCGAAATCGCTCAGGCCGGGCATCTGCCTCTGGTCGATTTCGTCTATTTCCGGCAGATAATCGGCCAGCCAGAAATTGCGAAAATCCGGGTCAAAGGTAAGGATGACAACCCGGCCCTGGGAGACGCGACGCAATTCGCGAAGGCCCTGCGCCTGATCGGTCCAATGATGGATCGTGAGGATCGCCATGGCTGCATCAAAGCTATTGTCGGCAAAGGGCAGACTTTCGGCGTTGGCCTGTATCACCGGCGCCGCTGTAGCGGGGCGCTGGCGGATCATTTCGGCAGACGGTTCAACAGCTGTTACAGTCCGGTCTTCCGGTTCGTAGGAGCCGGTTCCGGCACCCACGTTCAGCACCGTTTTTGCAGTCCCGAGGGCGGCGTTGATCCGGGCTGCTATTCTGGGGTCCGGCTGGCGGTGTTGTGAATAGGTCTTGCCAATCGTGTCGTAGAGTGCGGCCATTGCGGTGGTCTCCGAATTTGGCAGTTGGTCAAACATGCGAGGTTTCCGCCCCGAGTGTTAGCCGCGGGACATAAGGAATTTCAATCCCAGGCTGCCCAGAACAACACCTGCCGTCCGGTCGATCCATCGTTTCAGTCTATGGTAAGTCTGACGAACCACCGGTTGGCTGAGCCAGAAGACTAGCATTCCGTAAAGGGACATTTCGATGCAAAATAGTGTTAGCAGTATGAGGATTTTATGCAGGATCGTGATGTCTGCAGGAAAAATTGCGAGCAGGACGGACCCGGCAAACAATACCGCCTTGGGATTGGTCAGATTGATGATGCAGGCCGAGAAAAAGGCACGGTACCCTCGCTGCGGAGCAACGTGGGTTACGGGTAAGTCCTCCCGGGCACCGCGCCAAAGATGGATTGCGAGGTAAAGAAGATAACAGCCTCCGGCCAGCTTCAAAACTGTGTAGAGCCAGGGGACATATACGAAGATTGCAGTGAGGCCAAACAAGGCGAGCGCGCACCAGAAAACGGCGATTGTTGCAAGGCCAAGTCCGAATAACAAAGCTTCAGTCCTTGGGCGATTCACAGCCGCGTGGGAAAGTGCCAGAAAAGCAGGGCCAGGGCTGATGACGGCGACAAGACTGGCGAGCATGAAAATGGCGAAGGCCCAGGTCACTTTTGCGTCTTGTGACTAATCTGAAACACAGTGGTCATGGAGATGTACACCCTTTCAGAGAGTTGGGTGCGTCATGCGTTCAACTGTGGGTCAGATAAACGCATGGCGCCTTACTTGCGGCCCACCACCACATCGATATCTGGCGCGTCTTCGGCTTTCATACCGACGACATGATAACCGCTGTCAACGTGGTGGTTTTCACCGGTCACGCCAGAGGCGAGATCGGAACACAGATACATGGCGGATTTGCCGACGTCATCGGTGGTGACGTTGCGGCGCAGCGGCGAATTCAGCTCGTTCCATTTCAGGATGTAGCGGAAATCGCCGATGCCCGAAGCGGCAAGGGTTTTGATCGGTCCGGCAGAGAGTGCGTTGACGCGGATGTTCTTGGGGCCCAAATCCATGGCGAGGTATTTGACCGAAGCTTCTAATCCGGCCTTGGCAACACCCATTACGTTGTAATGTGGCATAACCATTTCGGCGCCATAATAGGTAAGCGTCAACAGGGCCCCGCCGTCGGGCATCATCTTTTCGGCGCGCTGGGCCACGGCAGTAAAGGAATAGACCGAAATATCCATGGTCATGCGGAAGTTTTCCGGGCTGGTTTCTACGTAACGGCCGCGCAGTTCGTTCTTGTCGGAAAAACCGATGGCGTGGACCACGAAATCGAGTTTGTCCCATTTTTCCTTCAGGGTATCAAACAGCGTGTCCATCGAGCCGGGGTTGGTTACGTCACATTCCAACACCAGCTCCGAACCGACGCTTTCGGCCAGTGGTTTTACCCGCTTTCCGAGTGCTTCACCCTGATAAGAGAAGGCCAGTTCAGCACCTTGTTCATGACAGGCCCGGGCGATCCCCCAGGCGATAGACTTGTCATTTGCCACGCCCATGATCAGGCCGCGTTTGCCTTGCATAATTCCTTTTGTCATTGCCCTGTCCCCGAGGTCGATTTTTCTTGTAACGGGTTTAAGGGATGCGGTGGGGGGCCGCAAGGGGACGATCAAGTTGGTATTTGGAACATCTGGCTCTGGACGCGTGCCTGTGATTGGACCTATTGTCCGGTTCAAGGCGAACACGGTTTCAAATCAAAAGGTCCGACATGGAAAAACGCAGCGGCATTTTTGCGGGCGACGATCCTTTTGTGATTGCGCAGGATTGGTTGCAGACCGCTCTAAAGGGCGAGCCGAATGACCCCAATGCTGTTGCTCTGGCCACTGTAGACGATTCTGGCTTGCCTAACGTGCGAATGGTTTTGCTGAAAGAAATAGAGGCAAATGCTTTTGTCTTTTACACTAATTACGACAGCAAAAAGGGGCAAGAACTGGAGGTCAGCGGCAAGGCGGCATTTGTCATGCATTGGAAATCCCTGCGCCGACAAATTCGCGTACGAGGCGAAGTTACCCGTGAGGCCGGTGCGCAGGCTGACGCCTATTTCAAGTCGCGTTCGCTGAAAAGCAAATTGGGAGCATGGGCGTCCAAACAATCCGCGCCTTTGTCTTCGCGCGCGCACTTAGTAGCGGAAGTTGCCAAAATTTCTGCGCAAAAAGGCCTGAGACCCGAGCGTCCACCGTTTTGGGGCGGGTATCGACTCGTCCCATCGGAGATGGAATTTTGGAGCGATGGTGCCAGCCGGTTGCATGACAGATTCCTGTGGCACCGGACAAATTCGGAATCGGAGTGGGTTGTGATCAGACTCAACCCTTAGTTGTTTATTCGACAGTCAGCAGTCCAGTTATCGCCACTTTCTGGATAGATTAGTGCTCTTTGGCCCAAAAATTCGAAAAAAATGCAGAATGCAGCGGGATTTTCTTGTGGTTTTTTCTGCATGTTCATAAACTTGCCGCGTAGCGTGGAGAACATGTATGACGACGAAGTCTGGCAGCGTAAAGTGGTTTGATAGCAACAAGGGCTTCGGGTTCATCGCTGATGATGAAGGCGGCAACGATATTTTGCTGCATGCCAATGTTTTGCGCAATTTTGGCCACAGTTCCGTTGTTGAGGGCACGCGTATAGAAGTGGAGGTGACTCAAAGCCAGCGTGGATTGCAGGCGGTTGAGATCACAACTTTGAATATCCCGGAAGTTGATATCAATACGGCCTTGCGCGGAATTGCCGAATTGGGAATTGATTTTGCGGCTCTGGATACTTCGGGACCATTGACCCCGGCGCGAGTTAAATGGTTCGATAAAGTTAAAGGGTTTGGGTTTGTGAACGTTTTTGAGAGCAGCGAAGACGTTTTTGTGCATATGGAGGTTTTGCGTGCCTACGGAATGTCCGAACTGGTCCAGGGAGAGGCTATCTGTGTACGTACAGCGGCTGGCCCGCGCGGCAAGATGGCTGTTGAGGTGCGCGCCTGGGATTTTGCAGGCGCTAACGCTTAACACCGCACACCGCATCGCGGTATTTCTGACAGTCTCGTTTATAGTTTCGCCAGCCGGTGCCCGGGCTGACTGCGGGCGGGACTTTGTGGATCTGCGCTGGCCGTCTGGAAGCGTGCGCTTTGCTGTTGAAATTGCTGACACCATAGATACCCGCGCGCAGGGGCTGATGTTTCGGGAGTCGATGCCGCGATACAATGGCATGTTGTTTGTTTATCCCAATCCCCAACCGGTGTCGTTTTGGATGAAAAACACGCTGATTCCACTGGATATGATTTTCCTCGACCAGCAGGGCAAGGTTGTGAGGGTGCACGAAAACGCCGTGCCCCACGACCGAACCTCGATTTTCGGCGGAACGGAGGTTTTGGCGGTGCTCGAAATCAACGGTGGTCTGACACGCAGGCTGGGTTTGGTGCCGGGCGCGGAAATGCGGCATCCGGCATTTGCGGCCAGCAAAGCGGTTTGGCCTTGCGAGGATTCGACAAACTAGAGAATTTTTGGGGTTTTCAATTTGCGCGGCGGGATGTAGAGACCACGCACTGATCGGGGCGTGGCGCAGTCTGGTAGCGCACCTGTTTTGGGTACAGGGGGTCGTGAGTTCGAATCTCGCCGCCCCGACCAGTGAAACCTTCGAAGAATTCAAGACTTCTGGTTAGCCGGGCGCGGTTCGATTTGCCTCGGCTGCATCGGGTGCCCAACGAGCGTGGTGGTTTACGCTGCTTTCACCTCTATCTTTCTGCCTGACGGTTCCGGCTCGGGGTCTTTGGGAACCCGGATCGTAAGCACGCCGTTTTTGGTGTCTGCACTGATTGCATCGCTGTTGGCGTCGCCTGGGAGGCGGAAGCTACGGGAGAAACTGCCGTATTGACGCTCCGAGAAGTAGTACGACTCGCGCTTTTCCTCTTTTACAGTTTCCTTTTCACCACTGATGGTTAGCAGACCATCTTCAAGTGTTAGTTCGAGGTCATCCTTTTCTATTCCGGGAACCTCGAGTCGTATCTCATAAGCGTCCTCGTCCGACCTGGCTTCGGCTGCTGGCTGAAACCAACCAGCGATTTTGCTCCCTGCGGATAAGAAAGGCTCGTAAAAACCCGGGAGCCAATTGCGGATATCTGATTTCTCTATCATTTGTAACTCCTTTCTGATTTTGAGTTCGAAGGGATCATACCAAATGGTTTTCACCGGTCTTTGATATACGTCAACACATCGGCGGCGGTCCGAGGGCGGGATGGAGGTCGTGGAAGCCTCATAGCTAATCCCGAGCACGATCAACGGCCCGTCGGGGGTTGATTCTCTGCCTTCTTCGCCGGAAGAACTGGGATCGCTTTTCAACGATTTCATTGACCGACTGGGCGGTTACCAGATGTGGCTAAAGCGAGTTGGTGACATCTCCGTGCAGGAGGCCACTTGTGGATAGAATTCCGTCAACAAAAAAAACTGGATAAAACGCGAAAAATTCCGTTGACCGGGGGGCAAACCTAGTACAGGTTGTGCAAGCCTCCTACGCAACCACAAGATTTAGTGTTGGCGACTAGAGGCGGGGAAATACAACTTTTATCAAAACCGGAAAGCGCGGAGCAACCGTGCTGGGGTACCGAGTTTCGAGACTACACAGGGGCAGAAATGAAGATCGAACGCCGATTTACGCATGAGAACACAGACGCTTATGCGGCCATTGAGTTTCATAAAACAACATCCGAAATCAGAAACCCGGACGGGTCGATCGTTTTCAGGCTCGATGAAGTTGAGGTGCCGGTGAGTTGGACTCAGGTTGCCGCCGATGTGATTGCGCAAAAGTACTTTCGAAGGGCTGGCGTCGCTGCACATCTGAAGCGGGTCAAAGAAAAAGGTGTTCCTGAGTTTTTGTGGCGGTCGGTGCCCGATACCAAGACACAGGTGGCCAATGGTAACACTTTTTGCGGAGAAACATCTTCCAAACAGGTGTTTGACCGGCTGGCTGGGGCCTGGGCGTACTGGGGCTGGAAAGGCGGAATGTTCGACGCTGAGGAAGACGCCCGCGCCTATTATGACGAGATGCGCTACATGCTGGCCAACCAGATGGCAGCACCGAACAGCCCGCAGTGGTTCAACACCGGTCTGCACTGGGCCTATGGCATCGACGGGCCAAGCCAGGGCCATCACTATGTAGACTACAAAACAGGCAAACTGACCAAATCGAAAAGTGCATATGAACATCCCCAGCCCCACGCGTGCTTCATCCAGTCGGTTGACGATGATCTGGTGAATGAAGGCGGCATTATGGACCTTTGGGTCCGTGAGGCGCGGTTGTTCAAATACGGCTCGGGCACGGGCACAAACTTCTCCTCATTGCGCAGTGCTGACGAGCCGCTTGGCGGCGGCGGTAAATCCTCTGGCCTCATGTCTTTCCTGAAGATCGGGGACAGGGCCGCCGGCGCCATCAAATCGGGCGGCACAACGCGCCGCGCCGCCAAGATGGTGATCTGCGATATGGATCATCCCGATATTGAAGAGTTCATCAACTGGAAGGTGCGCGAAGAGCAGAAAGTTGCATCGCTGGTGGCTGGTTCCAAGATGCACGAGCAGAAGCTGAATGAGATCTTTGGAGCGATCCGGAGCTGGGATGGAGAAGAGGAAGCAGCGTTTGACCCGAAACGTAATTCCGGTTTAAAGGCGGCGATTAAGTCCGCCAAAAAGAACGCAATTCCGGAAACCTATGTCAACCGGGTGCTGCAATACGCGCGGCAGGGCTACAGCAGTATTGAATTCCCGACCTATGACACCGACTGGGACAGTGACGCCTATCTGACGGTTGCCGGGCAGAATTCCAACAACACCGTCCGCGTGACAGATGCGTTTTTGCAGGCTGTCAAAGACGACGCAGACTGGGAACTGATCCGCCGCACCGATGGCGAAGTTGCCAAGACGGTCAAAGCTAAGGATCTGTGGGAAGAGATCGGGCACGCAGCCTGGGCCTGCGCTGATCCGGGCGTGCAGTATCACGACACCATAAACAGCTGGCACACTTGCCCCGAAGATGGCGAAATCCGCGCTTCCAACCCGTGTTCGGAGTACATGTTCCTGGACGATACGGCCTGTAACCTGGCTTCGATGAACCTGCTGAAGTTCTATAAGGACGATGCGTTTCAGGCAGCAGATTATGTGCATGCGACCCGCCTTTGGACGATGACGCTGGAAATCTCGGTGTTAATGGCGCAGTTCCCGAGCCCACAGATTGCCGAACTCAGCTACAGGTTCCGCACATTGGGTCTGGGCTATGCCAATATCGGCGGGCTGCTGATGAATATGGGCTATGGCTATGACTCAGCGGAAGGCCGGGCGCTGTGTGGTTCGCTGACCGCGATCCTGACTGGCGTGTCCTATGCCACTAGTGCGGAAATGGCCAGGGAAATGGGGCCTTTCCCCGGCTACGCTAAAAACGCCGACCAAATGCTGCGCGTGATGCGCAACCACAAACGTGCTGCTTTTGGTGCTACTGAAGGCTACGAGGGGCTGGCGGTTCTGCCGGTGCCGCTTGATCAGGAAAACTGTCCTGATCTGACACTGGCAGAACTGTCCAAAACCGTCTGGGAAGAAGCCGTGGCGCTGGGCGAGGAGCATGGCTATCGCAACGCGCAGGTGTCTGTGATCGCTCCGACCGGTACCATCGGCCTGGTGATGGATTGTGATACCACCGGGATCGAGCCGGATTTCGCGCTGGTGAAATTCAAGAAACTGGCCGGGGGTGGCTACTTCAAGATCATCAACCAGTCGGTTCCCGCCGCACTTACGACGCTTGGATATGGGTCTGCACAGATCGAAGAGATCGTGTCCTATGCGGTAGGTCACGGCACCATGGGTAATGCGCCTGACATCAACCACACCGCCCTGACCGGGCATGGCTTTGGCCCTGACGAGTTGCAGAAGATCGAGGCGGCGCTGCCAACGGCCTTTGACATCCGTTTTGTGTTCAATCAGTGGACATTGGGCGAGAAGTTCTGTTCAGGCACATTGGGCATTCCGGCAGATCAGATGAATGATCCGGGCTTTGATCTGCTAACCCATCTCGGGTTTAGCCGGGCGCAGGTGCGGGCAGCAAACAACCACGTTTGTGGGACAATGACTTTGGAAGGCGCACCGCATCTGAAAGATGAGCATCTGAATGTATTTGATTGCGCCAACCCCTGCGGCAAGATCGGCAAACGCTTCCTGAGCGTGGACAGCCACATCACCATGATGGCCGCGGCGCAGTCGTTCGTCTCGGGCGCGATCTCAAAAACCATCAACATGCCGAACGACGCAACCATCGAGGATTGTCAGGCGGCCTATGAACTCAGCTGGTCGTTGGGTGTGAAGGCGAATGCGCTGTATCGGGACGGTTCCAAACTGTCACAGCCTTTGTCATCTGCGCTGGTCGAGGATGACGAGGAGGATCTGGAAGAGATTCTGGCTGAGGCCCCTGCGGGTGAGCGCGCGCAGGTTCTGGCCGAGAAAATAGTCGAGAAGATTATCGTCAAAGAAGTCAATAAAAGCATTCGCGAGCGTCTGCCTGAGCGGCGCAAAGGTTACACTCAGAAGGCGGTAGTCGGCGGGCACAAAGTATACCTGCGTACAGGTGAGTACGAAGACGGCAAGATCGGTGAGATTTTCATCGACATGCACAAAGAAGGTGCCGGTTTCCGCGCGATGATGAACAACTTCGCCATCGCCGTGTCGGTGGGTCTGCAATACGGCGTGCCGCTGGACGAATTCGTAGATGCATTCACCTTCACCCGGTTTGAACCGGCGGGCATGGTGCAGGGCAATGACAGCATCAAGAATGCGACCTCGATCCTTGATTATATCTTCCGCGAACTGGCGGTCAGCTACCTTGATCGCACCGATCTGGCGCATGTGAAGCCGGAGGGGGATCACTTTGACGATCTGGGCCGCGGTGTGGAAGAGGGCCAGAGCAACGTGACCCCGGCCAGCGATGATGCGGTTGCCATGCTGAAACAGGTGGTGAGCCCGGGCTATCACCGGCACCGCATGCCCCAGGAGCTGATGGTGCTGCAGGGTGGCAACCCGACCAATCTGTTTGGCGGAGACGTTACCGCCCAAAGCGGGAAGTCGGCGGCGGCCTCAATGCCAAAAATGGATGCCCGCGCCAAAGCAAAAATGCAGGGCTACGAGGGCGACGCCTGTAGTGACTGCGGCAACTACACATTGGTGCGCAACGGCACCTGTATGAAATGCAAAACCTTCGCAGCGACGAGCGGAAGGAGCTGTGATAGCGGAGCCGGGGCTGCCCCCGCCATCGCTACAGCGTTCTGGCCGCAG
>JAAEUI010000146.1 GCA_024227475.1 Paracoccaceae bacterium
CGGTTACAACGCCAAGCTGAACCATGACAGGCATGCCAGAGCCACTGGAGACGGAAAAACCAAGGTTGATATGGTTGTTACCGGATATTACAGTTTTGGGCATAAAACCAGCGACGTGCATTGTGTTGTCAAAAACCACAAGATCGTAAGTTTCAAACACAACTAGGTTGCAGAAAAGCGGGGCAGTCACAGCCCCGCGGCACCGCACATTCTGAAAACAGAAACCCGCTAAACCAGCACATCGGATAGCATAAAGAGGTTGACATGATCGATGTTGTAAAAAGAGTACTGGGCCGGTACGCGACATTTTCCGGGCGGGCTTCGCGGCGCGAACTTTGGATGTGGGTGTTATTCGTGTTCATTTTCATTGCTGCTTTGCGCATAATCGATGGGGCCCTGATCGCACCTTTGCTTGGTTTTGGACGGTTTCAGGCAGAAGGGGGGCAACCGCTGTCAACTTTGGTTTCCCTAGCAATGATCATTCCCAATTTGGCGGTTGGTGCGCGCAGACTGCACGATACCGGGCGATCCGGTTGGTTGCTTCTGATAGGATTGATACCAATCCTGGGTTTCCTGGTTTTGCTGTATTTTTATATCCAGCCAAGTGAGGATGGCGATAATGGCTACGGAGCCCCCGATCCGATCTGAATCTCTGTTCTGAGTGTTCTGATTTCGGACAAACAGCAAGGAAACGCGGATGAAATACGCAGTTTTGTTAATCGGGCTGTTCATCGCAACTCCGCTGAAGGCGGAAGTATACATGTGCAAAGCAACCAAAGCCCATGAAATCAGCGGGACTGGCCTCGTTGTCCTGCCCGATGACTACCACGGCGTCGCGGCCTATTCATCTCTTGAAGTTGATACAGATGAAGGGCGGATCCTTGCCACCGGTGTTGGGGAGTTACCGGGTATTGAGAGCGTTGGCGGCAAATCCGCTGACCGGCAGAACGATGTCGTTTTTGTCGCTCCGGACGATGGGTCTTTCTACTTCAGGATGCGAGGATACGAGGCGGATCTGCCTTTCATACTTACGGATGCGTATGTCGTATTCAGCGGCAATTGCACCAGGCAGTAGTCGGTGGTCTCCTGCAGCAATCATCATTTTAAGGAACAATTTCTGGTCTGACGAGTTTTTCCCAAACTGGCAAATTAGCCCAAAATCCGTGCCAATGCACAGAACTTCTCGATCGAAATCTCTTCGGCCCGCTGCGTCGGCTTGATATCTGCCGCCAGCAGGCAGCCCTCAATATCGGTATGCAGTCCTTTCATAGAGGAGCGCAGCATTTTGCGCCGCTGGCCAAACGCCTTGGCCACCGTTTTGTTCAACGCTGCTGGGTCGGCCGCATATGCCGGGGCTTCCCGCCGCTCCAGATGCACAACTGCCGAAGTGACCTTCGGCGGCGGTGTAAAGGCTGCCGCCGGGACCTCCATCGCAATACGCGCCTGACATCGCCACTGGGCAAGGATCGACAGTCGCCCATAGGCTTTGCTGCCGGGTTGCGCAACGATGCGCTGCGCCACCTCTTTTTGAAACATCAGCGTCAGGCTCTGCCAGAACGGTGGCCATGTCGGAGGGCTAAGCCAGCGGGTCAGCAGCTCTGTACCAACGTTGTAGGGCAGGTTGGATACGATGCGCACCGGGGCAGCCAGATGTTCTGTGGGGTCGATTTTCAACGCATCTCCCTGCAAGACGGTCAGTCTGCCATTGTAATGCTCCGAAACAGCCTGAAGCGCAGGTAAGCAACGCTCGTCCTGCTCAATTGCCACAACTTTGCGTGCCCCTTCATGCAGCAGTGCCCGTGTCAGCCCACCGGGGCCAGGGCCAACTTCCAGCACATCACAACCGGTAAGATCACCAGCCTGGCGAGCGATCTTGGACGTCAGGTTCAGATCAAGCAGGAAATTCTGACCCAGAGATTTCCGCGCGCTCAACCCGTTTTCTGCGATGACTTCGCGCAGCGGGGGCAATCCGTCAAGCGTGCTGCGCGTCATAAGCAGCTCTCATTCCGGCCATGCTTTGTGCGGTTTTCAACGCTTCGATCAGGCTTGTTGGGTCCGCTTTGCCTTGCCCGGCAATGTCGAATGCTGTGCCGTGGTCCGGCGACGTTCGGATGAAAGGCAGACCGAGGGTAACATTCACCCCGGCCGAAAAATTCACCGTCTTGATCGGGATCAGCGCCTGATCGTGATACATGCAGATCGCGGCGTCATACGTCGCCCGGGCGGCGGGATGAAACATCGTGTCAGCCGATAATGGCCCTGTTAAGTCCAACCCTTCATCGCGTAACCGTTCCAGCAACGGCTCGATCATTTCGGTTTCCTCTGAACCCATTGTGCCACCTTCTCCGGCATGCGGGTTCAAGCCCGCCACGGCAAGTCGCGGCGAGGCGACGCCAAAATCACGCTTCAGCGACAGAACAGTTGTGCGAATGGTTTCCTCCAGCAGTCCCTCGCTAAGCGTTTGCGGAACGTCGGCGAGTGGAAGGTGAATCGTGACCGGCACAACCCGCAACTCCGGGGCGCTCAGCATCATTACCGAGCGGCCTTTGCCGCCAAGTGCCGCCAGGTATTCGGTATGTCCGGGGTAGGGGAAACCTGCCCCCACTTTCAGAGCCAGTTTGTTAATCGGGTTGGTGCAAACCGCGCTGCACCGTCCGGCCTGAACAAAGCCCACTGCCTTGCTGATCGATTCTATTACCCCTGCAGCGTTTTCGGGAACTGGAACACCGGGTGTAACTGATGAAGCGAATTCCTGATGCAGGAACGGCAGCCCACGCGAGACCCGGGCGCTGGCCTGTTCCGGCGTTTGGATATCAATCAGCGAAACCGCCGCCATTTCAGCGGCTGTTTCAAAGTGCTGACGGTCTCCGATGACGAAAAAGCTGATCTGGCCGCGCAGCGCGTTCCAGGCGGCGACTGTAATTTCTGGTGCAACCCCGGCTGGCTCGCCGCAGGTCAGCGCAAGCGGAAGGTTCATCGGATGACAATCACCGCGTCACCGCGAAGCTCTTGCAGATAGCCCTCGCCAAAACTGCCGATGCGCCGGTTAAACAAAGCGTTGCGGATTTCCTCCCGCGCACCTTCAGGCAATTCTCGGATCCGGTCACAGACCATGACCACGGCCAGACTGCCACCGGCGGCCTGATAATACCCTGCTTCATTGCGGTCCAGTTTCGCCAGCGCCAGCGCCGTTTCTGCCGGGATGGCCGCAACCTCGGCTGTATGATCGGTGAAATTCGCCTGACCGAAGCGTTCTGATGTTGCCCTGAGATCGGCGCAGGTGTCGACGTCGGAAACCAGCTCCAAAGCCTCTTTGACTTGTCGCGAACGTTCACGGCTCGCCGGGATCGGCACCTGGGTATAGCTTATCGATACCGGTGTTTCCTCAGTGCCTTTTTCTGTACGGACGCCGCGCAGTTGGAACAGGCCGACGGTTTGCGCCAGCGTTACCGGTGCGGTGACCTCTCCAGGTTGCAGCGCCATAATCTGACCTGCCAGTTGTGGCGGCAGGTTGGCAACGGGGATCCAGTCGAGCCGTCCGCCGCGTCCCCGCGATGGCGCGCGCGAATACCGTCTGGCTGCTGCCGAAAACGCCGCTTCGGATTTTAGAGTGTTGGAAAGCTCCCTGGCCAGTTCCAGCGTCCGCGCATCACCCCGTTCGCCCAGAGGCAACTGGATTTCAGAGATCAGCACGGATTCCTGTTCCTGCCCGGTCGACAGGTTCAGCGTGGTATCCAGTTCCGCATCCGTTACATTGGCCTTAGCCGCGAATTTGCTTTGGACAACGCCGCGCCACAGCATGCCGGAGCGCACGAAATCGCGCATGCTTTCTGGCGCCGCGCCGCGGGCACCGATGTAAGCAATCAACTGCTCGCCGGTGAGCTTTCCGCGCGCTGCAAACTCGCTGATCCCGCTCTCAATTTCGCCTTCAGTTACGCTCAGCCCCAAATTTTCTGCTGCTTGAACCCGCAACCGCTCGTCGATCAACTGTTTCTGGGCCTGGCCCTCCAGATCACCTGAGGATCCAAATGCGCGCAACAACAGCACCCGTTGGCTGATCTCAAAGTTTGTAATCACACGGTCGTTGACCTGCACCGCGACGCCGTAGGGATTGCCGCTTTGAGCCCAGGATGCGGAAGCTATTGCTGCCAACACAGCAATCAATGCAAAAAACCACGTTTTCATACCGTCTTACTCACCTGCGTGTACATTCAAAGCGTTGAGCACCTGTGTGCATACTTTTTGTTTCGTTTTTTGTTGCCAAATCCGGCCAGTTCTACCGAAAGCCCGATTTCGCGCGTTGGCCGGACAATACCAGAGCCCGCATATTGAAGCGAGAGGGAAAGATTAACCGCAACGCATTCATTTTCGTAGCGGACTCCAAACTCTCCGCTTGTTGGCTTTCCGGTCAGAAGATTGTGCCGCCACTGGGCCAGATAGGTCCAGTAATCGGAATGGCGGTATTCGGCTTCTACCGTTGCTTCGTGCCGTGGGTCGCTGGCACCGGCAACTACGTCCGCTTCCAGCCAGACATAAGTTGCAGCGGTAGAGAGTTTTGGAAAGTTGAGCGCCAGTTGTGCTTCGTTCTTTGAAAGATTGAAGTCGTTGTCAAACAACGTCCGGTTCACAAAATCGACTTTGTCCTGATACGACAGGCGGAAGGCGCTAACATAGTCCGAGTTCCGGCTGTCAATTCCGGTCCCGGTGCTGAACTGCCCCAGATCATGCGCGCGCAGAATACGGCCTATAGTCACGCCGTAATTCCAGCCTTCCGGATCATATCGGTTATAAGACACGCCAATATTCGCCCGCAATCCGCGTTCCGTGTCGTCAAACCCGGGGAAACGATTGTAGCTGAACAGGTTGGTTTCCTCAAATTCGACCTGAGTACTGTCCTCGTTGGGGTTGCTGCGCGCCCGGTCAGGGCTCCAGACAAGTTGAACCCGGGGTTCAATGACATGCGTCGCGCGGCCCGTCTGACGCGACAGCGGTAGCCGAAAATCAAGCGCGGCTAATGGTGTGCTTTCTGATATTGTGGAGTTGCCGAAGGCTGGGTAATTCTGTGTATAGTACAGGCTGTTAGCCAATTCGCCATGGGCTGTAACGATCAGGCCGTTGTTAAAAATCCAATCCTTCTGCCAGTCCGCATTGAGCCCGGCTCTGACAAACTCGCTGCCGTCCTCACGCAGCAGGGTCACAGATTGAGCGGTAAGCCCGAATGTTCCCCCGAGATAAGGATCGGCCCAGGTTTTTCGTGCGAAAAACTCGGGCAATACCAGCGGAATTTCCTGATCCACCTCGTTTGAGCGCAAGCTTTGATTATACGAGGTCGAGATCGATACGTAGCTGTTCTTGCGGGTGCGGCGCAGAGTTAAAAACGAGGTCAGGCGATCCTGATCAGAATCTCCGATGGCATAGTCGGAACGAAAATCATCGTCCGAAGCAACCTCAATTCCGAAGTCCAGTTCAAACTCGCGCGACAGCTGGAAATATCCCTCAGCGCTCAGCGAACTGCGGATTGTCCTGGGCGTCAGATCGTCGGCCAGGGTAAATGCTCCTTCGACACTCAGTTGCCCATTACTGTAACGCCGCCGGAACTGGGTATTCACCAAAATGCTGCCTTTTGAGTAAAATTCCGGGCTGAAAGTCATGTCAGCGTGATCGCCTAGGGTCACAAAATACGGGATTTCAATACCGTATCCGAGTGTGTTCGAGGTCGAAAAATGCGGCACCAGAAAACCTGTCGCCCTGTCGACCGTAGGGTCGGGAACGCGCAGTTTGGGTGTATAGAATACCGGCACGCCCAGTACCGTCATTGTGGCATTTTCAAAGTACAGGCGCCGCGCAAGCTCATCGTGAATAACCCGCCGCGAGCGAATTTGCCAAAACGGCACAGGATTCTTTTTGCAGACGCGGCAGGAGCTTCCCACCGATTTAGTTAAGACTTTGAAGCGGCCGTCGATCCGGTGAAATTCCTCGGAAACCAGTTGCAGTTGCTGGGAAATCAGCACCTCGGCGCCCCGGATAAGACCGTTTTGAAGATCCTCGTCCAGCACGGCCGATTTTGCACGCGTGGTCAGGTCTTCTCCGACAGCGATAACCAGAGGGCCGGGAACCGTTATGCGTTTGTTTTTCTGATCGTAAACCACCCGGTCCGTGGTCAGGATCTCTTCGCCGCGAATGATCTGTACGTTGCCGCTGGCGATCAGAACTTTGGTCGTGGGATCAAAGGTAACCTGATCCGCAAGAAGTGAAATTCGTTGCTCGGAAGACGATTGAGCCAAGGCACTACCGGCTTGCAGCGACAGTAACAGGCACGTCAGAACAATCCAGCAAGCAGTCGCCACTCGGTTCATGTTTTACCCATCTTCAAACTTCAGGAACAGCCCTAAAGCCAGCAACGTCGCAGACAACGGCGGCGCCCAGGCCGCAACCAACACAGGAATCTCTCCCGCCTCGCCCAAAGTCATAGCAAGGTTTTGTAGGAAGTAGAGGGAAAAACCACAAACCAGGGCGAGAAATACCGACACCCCAAGATTGCCCAATCGTGCATTCTGAAGGGTAAAAGCAGCCCCGATAATTGTCATGGCAATCAGCATAAGAGGCCGTGCCAATTCGATGTGAAAATGGATCAGATACGGCAGGTTGGAAAACCCGGCAACTTCAATTGTGCGGATCACACGGGGCAGGTCCCAGATTGGAATGGAATTTGGCTTGGGATAGCCGTCCAGAATCTGTTCTGGCGTAATATCGGTTGCGAACCGCCTGATGGAGTAGGTTTCCGATGTGTTTTCGGGGTTCAGCGAGCCACGGCTCACGTCCCAGTGCTTACCGCTGGTGAATATCCATTCGTCGTTGTTCAGCAATGCTGTGCGCGACGAAGTTCGTGATGTCAGATTACCTTTTTCATCAAATTTCAGTGCCAAAGCATCTCGTAGGCTGGTTCCGAAACGGTTTGTGCTTTGAGCATGAATCACGGTGTGCCCGATTTCATCCTTTTGTCGCAGCCAAAAACCGTCCTGGCTAATGCTGACGGCCTGACGCGTCGAGTTAGTATACTGCGCTCTTAGCTCAGAGTGTTTGGCGGAAAAGGTTGCGGATAGTGGGTTTAAAAACAGGATTGCAACCAAACCCAGCAAAAGCGCGTAAAATGCTGGAAAAGCCATTGAACGCAGGGCAGAGACCCCAACCGCGCGCGAAACCACGAACTCGTTCGAACGCGCCACACCGACGCAAAACGCCAGAGCAGAAAGCATGACGATGATCGGCATGGTCTGCAGGATATATGAAGGCGCACTGGTGGCCGCCAGAAAAAACGCCTCGGTGAAGTCAACACCGTATTTGGACAGCCCGCGGATGTTTTCCAGCGTTTCGATAACAAAAATCAACAAGGCCAGAATTAGGAAAACCCGCACAAAGGATTGCAGAAAACGCCGACCGAAATAACGATAAAGCTTCATATCGGTGCCTCACGCCGCAGAAATATTCCCTTCAGCCCGGATTTCCAATCAGCCATCCCTGCTTTGATCAGCAGGATTCCGGAAGCAATGCCTAAGGCAACCGGCACATAAAGAACAATCCAATGTGCACCCTCATTTGCGACCCAGCTTTGCATAAGTCCACGCAAGGAATTGATTCCAACCATAAAAACCACACCAAGTACGATCCGCAGGAAGAACCCGGAACGATCGTACCCGCTGCTGATCAGGATGATTGCGCCAATTACCGGCACGACAACCGCCAGCAAAGACTTAACAAAGCGATCATGCGCTTCAACAGTTCGGGCAGTGACTTTTAATTCAGAGGCCGGGCCGCCGGGTTTTGGCGACAAAAGCTGCAGGGTCGATAATTCGCGGGCAGAAATTCTGCGCTCCTGCACATCCTTGGCAAATTGGCTGAGATCATAGGCAAGACTGTCAAACTGCACGATATTCAGCGTGCCGGATTCACGCTGGTAACGCTGAACGCTGCCGTTCAGCAAAACCAGTTTGGGTTGCACATCATCGCTGATAATCCGGCCTTTGGTGGCTGTGTGGGTGACCACCGTGCTTGGGCTGCGCCGGTCGTTGATCAGTACGTCCGTCAGGTGACCTTCCGGTGAGGTTGTGCCAAAGAAAATGGTAACGCCTTTTTCCGGCGTATTGAATTCGCCCTCGACGATGAATTGGGTCAGGTATTCCTTGCTCATCTCGTGCTGCCGGTCCTGCAGCGAGGTGACCGATAGCGGGGTGAGGAAATGCGTCAGCCCCGTCATAAGGATCATGCAGATACCCCCAAATATCAGATAGGGCAGTGTGGCCAAAGCGGGGCTGCGGCCAACGCTCATGATGACCACGAGCTCGGATTCCGAATACAGCCTGTTGGTCAGATAGATAGCGGCAGAAAATGCGGCAATCGGCACAACCGTTTCTGTTACTTTTGGCAGCAGGTAAAAGCTTAACTCGGCAAAGACGATCCCCGACTGCCCGTTGCTGACCACAACATCGACAATCCGCAGAGCCTGATTGAGCCAGATAATCCCCGCAAATATCACCAGAAAAAACAGAAATGGTCCAACCAGCAGCCGCAGGACATATCTGTCAATCTGTTTCACTGGATATGCCCCAATTCCCTTCTCAATCCGAGAGTTAGCGTATTTTTGAAACGGGCAACAGATGCCGATGGTCAAATAGGCCAAAAATCGCTAGATACAGCGAAAGACCATCAAAAATGAGGCCCCTTCATGAGCACTCCGCAATTTCCGGAATTTGTTGAAACCGATCTGGAAAAGATCGCAGAGTTTGAGGGCAAACTTGTGGCGTTCGTGAATACTAAAGGCGGGCTGGATGTTTTGTCGAGACGGGTAAACCGGCTGAGTAAGGGAGCCGTGGTGCGATTGGTCGAAAGCGATGAATTTGAGAAGATGGAGGCTGGGAGTATTCGCACACTTGCCTATCCAAACGGGATGAAGGCCTCCTCCGTGGTGGTCCTGAAACTGCCCAAAAATCCTGACCCTGAGCTGGCCCGTCTGGCAGGTGCTCATGTCGCAAAAGTCGCTGGTCACACGCCGGTAATGATGCTCGCGGCGTCAAACAAGGCAACTGCCACGGTTGCCCAGGGTTACGTGCTGCGGGACTACGATTTTACCGACCACAAAACCGACGAGAAAAAGGACAGGCCCGCGCTTAGTGTGATGTGCAGCGATCCAGCGAGGGTGGGATCAGACTACGCGCCTTTGGCCGCCCAGGCAGAGGGCGTTTTCTTTACCCGCGATCTGGTCAACGAACCGGCCAATATTCTGACTACGGTGGAATTTGCCAATCGTTTGATCGCGCTCAAAGGCCTTGGCGTCAATGTCACCGTTCTGGAAGAAAAGGAGCTGGCCAAGCTTGGAATGCGTTCGCTGCTGGGCGTCGGCCTTGGCTCGGAAACGCCAACCAAACTGGCGGTGATGGAATGGCAGGGCGGAGGCAAGGAACAACCCTTTGCACTGGTTGGCAAGGGCGTCGTGTTTGACACCGGGGGTATATCGATCAAACCGGCAGGTGGCATGGAAGACATGACCATGGATATGGGGGGAGCAGGGGTTGTTGCCGGGGTGATGAAAACTCTGGCCATGCGTAACGCCAAAGCCAATGTTGTCGGCCTTGTGGGCCTGGTCGAAAACATGCCTGATGGCAAGGCGCAGCGCCCCGGTGATGTGGTAAAGTCGATGAAGGGCGATACCATCGAGATCATTAACACCGATGCCGAGGGGCGTTTGGTGCTGGCCGATGTGCTGTGGTACGCGCAGCAGACCTTCAACCCCACCGGTGTTATCAATCTGGCCACGCTGACCGGGGCTATCATCATCGGATTGGGCCATGAAAATGCTGGCGTGTTCGCCAATAACGATGATCTCGCCGACAAATTCCTGAAGGCGGCCAAGAATGAGGCCGAAGGCGCCTGGCGCATGCCGCTGGCCCCGGCGTATGACAAGCTGATCAAATCCCGCATCGCCGATATGAAAAATACCGGCGGCCGGCCTGCCGGATCGATCACTGCCGCCCAGTTCCTGCAGAGGTTCATACAGGACGACATGCCGTGGATTCACCTTGATATCGCCGGTGTAGCAGCCCTGAAAACCGCAACCGACTTGGCGCCAAAAGGGGCCACAGGCTGGGGTGTACGCGCACTCGACCGGCTGATCGCAGACAATTACGAAGAGGCCGATGGCTGAGGTCTTTTTCTATCACCTGACCCGCTCACCGCTGGAACAGGCCCTGCCGGAACTGCTCGAACGGGTGCTGGCGCGTGGTTGGCGGGCGCTGGTGCGGGGCGCGGATACCAATCGGCTGAAATGGCTTGATGACCGGTTGTGGCTGTGGCGCGATGCTGCCTTTCTGCCCCACGGTCTCAGTGGTGGCGCGCACGACGCGGGCCAGCCGGTTCTGTTGACCCTGGATGCCGAAAACCGAAATCTGGCGGATGTTCTTTTGTTGGTCGACGGGGCAAAAACTGACCCGGGCGAGGCGGGTGAATTCTCGCGTGTGTGCCTGATGTTTGACGGCAATGATGCCCAGGCGGTAGAGGCGGCGCGCGGTGAATGGAAAGCACTGACTGATGCTGGTATTGCTGCCCAATATTGGGCGCAGGAAGATGGAAATTGGGTGAAAAAGGCCGAAAAACCAGCGAGTTAGCCCTTGTGTCTCGCCACAAGTTCGCGCATCGCTTTGGTAAACAATCCAACATCAATGCCAACCGCCAGAAACGTCACATCCATCTCAATGCAGGCTTGTGCAAATCCCGGGTCCACCGCCAGAATCCCCGCCGCCTTGCCCGCCGCCCTGATCCGGCCAATGGCCTCCCTGATCGCGGCCCGAACTTCGGGCGCGCCCGGATTGCCCAGGTGCCCCATGTCTGCCGCCAGATCGGAAGGGCCGATGAACACGCCGTCCACGCCGTCTGTCTCCAGAATGTCATCGAGCGCCTCCAGCCCGGCCCGGTTTTCCACCTGCAGCAGCAGGCAGATGTCCTGATCCGCGGTTTGCAGATAATCCGAAACGCTACCAAAACCCGACGCCCGAGCCGAAGAAGCACCGACACCACGAACACCATGTGGCGGATAGCGCACCGCGCGCACCATTCTCGCCGCCATCTCGCCACTGTCCACCAACGGCACAAGAATGTTCTGTGCTCCTGCGTCCAATACCTGCTTGATGATCCAGTCCCGGCCAATCGGCACCCGCACTACGGTATGTGAGGAAGACCTGGCAATAGCCTGAATTTGCTGGGAAATTGATCGGATGTCATTGGGGGCGTGCTCGCCATCGATCAACAGCCAGTCAAACCCGCAGCTGGCAGAAATCTCTGCCAGATAGGGCTCGGCCATCGATAACCAGCAGCCGATTTGCCGCTCTCCGGCAGCGAGTTTTTTCTTAAAGATGTTCTTAGGCGCAGGCATTTGTTCACCTCATCCAAAATGGCAGCTGACGTGGCCAAACGGGCCGAAGTCAGCATGAATTTTCGAACCCCGCGAGGCTTCGATCGGGCGGATAAAGGAGCCGGACAAAACCACGTCCCCCGCACGCAGCCCTTGGTCAAACTGCGCCAGACGTCGGGCCAGCCAAACGATCCCCATCACCGGATCATTCAGCACCCCGGCGCCAAGGCCGGTTTCCTCGACCTCTCCGTTCCGACTCACGATCGCACCGGTCCAGCGCAAGTCCGTTCCCGCCGGATCGTGCCGCATACCGCCAAGCACAACACCGGCATTGGCAGCGTTATCGGCGATCGTGTCGACGATTTTGCGCAAATCTCCAGTCTCCGGGTCTTTTCGCAGAATGCGTGTATCCAATATTTCCAGCGCCGGAAAGACGAATTCGGTCGCCGCAAGCACCCCGTTGCGGTCCACATCGCCTCCGGCCAAATCGTCCTGCATAACAAAAGCGATTTCGGCTTCTATCCGTGGTTCAATAAAACGATCCTGCGGAATGGTTCCCCCGCTGTCAAACAGCATGTCGTCAAACAGGATGCCGCTGTCAGGTGTCTCAATCTTCAACACATCCTGCATGGCTTTGGAGGTCAGGCCGATCTTCCAGCCCCGGACCACACCGCCACCGGCCTTTTTGCGGTCAGTGAAGGCGGTCTGCACCGCATAGGCATCCTGCAATGTCATCCCAGGATGGCGCAGCGACAGCAACCCTATCTGTCGCCGCTTTCGTTCCGCCTGGAACAGATCTTCACCTGCCTGCTCAATTTCCCCTACGCTCAGGGTCATGTCTCGTCCACCACGCCGTTTCTCAGAACCCCAATGCCTTCAGCCTCCACCTCAACCACATCGCCGGGCTTGAGATACACCGGTGGGTCAAACCGTGCGCCAGCCCCGGTTGGGGTGCCGGTCACGATGATGTCGCCGGGAACCAGCGTTGTAAACGTGGAAATATAGGCGATCTGGCGGGCGACGGGGAACAGCATCCGCCCGGTGCGGTCATCCTGCCTGACTTCGCCGTTCACGCGCGTTGTCAGCCATACATCCTCGATCTGCGCCCGGTCGGTAAACGGCACCAGCCAGGGGCCCATTGCCCCGGAACCATCAAAATTCTTGCCTTGCGTGACGTTGAATTTGGCGTGCCGCACCCAATCGCGCAGCGTGCCTTCGTTGCACAGCGTCAGGGCCGCGATATGATCGAGCGCTGTTTCCTGCGGGATATGTCGCCCACCGGTGCCGATCACCACCGCGATTTCGCCCTCATAATCCAGCTGATCCGAGGCTTTGGGCCGGGTCAGCGGCACGCCATGACCAACAAAGGAACGGGCAAATCGGATGAACAGAGAAGGATTGGGCGGAGCCTCTGCTCCATCCTTGTATTCGGCGTTTCGGTCCGGAAAATTCACTCCTACGCAGATGATCTTCTCCGGTTGTTGCACTGGTATTTCATAATTAAATGAACTATTTGCAAGCGTAACCTCATGCTTTTCCGCTGCCGTGGCCAATTCGGCCAGCTTGCCAGCCCGGATGACGTCCAGCAGGCGTGGCCACTGCGGAAAATGCGGCGACAGCGCGACGAAGCCGGCGTCTGTCACCGCCCCGTAGAAGTACTGGCCGTCTGCGCTGACTGTGGCAAGTCTGGGAAATTGCGTCATGGGGCCACGACCGGGCGGGCCTTCAGGCCGCTCTCCTTCATCGCCCCAAAAGACGGTGCGTCGGGTTCCCTATTCATTGCACCGGAAAGATCACGTTGGTTTGCCCTGTTCCCGAACTGGGGAAATACTCGGTTACAAC
>JAAEUI010000147.1 GCA_024227475.1 Paracoccaceae bacterium
GGCACCTGATAAAGACTGGAAAGGCCGTCTGACAACTGTTTTGCCCGCTCTGCATCTGACAATGCCGCAACCTGAATGTAATAGCCTTTGAGCGCGGTTAATACAGATGTACCTGTTTCCGCTGGCGCGGACGCCTCTGCTAAATCCGGATTCTGGGCTGCATCATCCGCTACCTCGCTTGCGGTATGCAAATCAGCTTCGTCGGGTAACTGACCTGCATAGAGTGAGTAGGGCACGGGGGGTTCATTACCAACGGTGACCATGTCGTGTCTATCAACATGAATGACTTCCAGTTTGACACGGGTGGTCCCGACATCGTGATAGCCCAGTTTTTTCGCTGCCGCGTAGGACAAGTCAATAATGCGATCTGAGTGAAACGGGCCGCGGTCGTTAACCCGCACAATCGCGGTTTGCTGGTTTTCCAGGTTGGTGACCCTGACATAGGAGGGCAAGGGAAGCGTCTTGTGTGCGGCAGTCATGCCAAACATGTCATAGACTTCACCATTTGATGTGAGATGACCATGAAATTTCTGGCCGTACCACGACGCCTGGCCGGTTTGCACGTAGCCTTTTCCCGTTGTTAGCGGTTGATACCGCTTACCAAATACTTCATAAGGCAGGCTATTCTGTTCGCGATAAGGCTCATAACGGGGCTCGGCATCCAGCATCTCTGGCTCGTCATAGTCGTAATCGGGCGCAGAGTCCACCGCCCGCGTGTAGCGTGACGGCGCCTGGCAGGCTGAGAGCCCGGCCATTAACAAAACCCATAAAAA
>JAAEUI010000148.1 GCA_024227475.1 Paracoccaceae bacterium
CTCACAGCTGAAGCGTTGCTCCGCCTCGGAGGTGGGGGTGATGATCAAGGGCGTGCTGCATCACTGTACGCAGATGTCGGTCAACAAACAGTATGTCGATACGCATGGCCAAAGCGAAATCGCCTTTGCCTTTTGTTACCTGCTCGGATTCAACCTGATGCCCCGTCTGAAAAACATCGCCCAACAGGGTGCGACCTTTACCTGATAGTTAAGCGGCGACCGGAAAGCCATACTGATTGAGTTTGTCCCAGAACTGCTCCCAGCGTGTTGGCGTCAATACCAATTCGCGCAAACTCAAGATCACGGCGGCACCTTTTTCTTTCCAGCGCATGCCCGCACCACACAGCCGCTGTTTGACTAACGTCTTGCAGGCGGCTTCGGTCACGCCTGAGCCAATCGGGTAGTGCTTCTGACGGTAATCGCTATAGTTCATCTGATGTTTGTGATTGTTGAAGTAGGTGGCGGCCGCATCCAGGTTCTCGCGCACGGTGCGGGGGAGCGTCGGCGTCTGTTGTAGCTCCACGATGGCGTTGTGAATGTCCTCGGCGGCACCTGGGTCATGTTTGAGTTGATGACACAGACTCTCCAGATAATCCTGTTGTTTGGCCGTATCTCTGGGGTAGGCGGCGGTGGCCACCGCGCTCAGATAACCACTGGCATGATAAAAATCTAAAATCTGCTCATCGGTATGCGGCTCCAGAAACCGCCAATTCGTGTCCGCCCCATCCGCAATCCCTACATAGATCGCCTCTGGATAACGCGCTTTGGTTCGTTCAACCTCGCGCGTCAGCCGGGCCAGAAACGTCGCTTTGCCGTATTCTGGGGTGGCGCCTAGGTAGATCGTATGCTGACGCTGACCCTTGGCATCGTACAGCGATACCGTCCCGACCATCGCTTCACGCCACCC
>JAAEUI010000149.1 GCA_024227475.1 Paracoccaceae bacterium
CACTGTCATTCCTGCGAAGGCAGGAATCCAGGAAACGTCAAAAATATTTATTTGCTATCACTTATGATTACATTGCCGTTACTCTTCCACTTGATCTGCATAGAGCGCCCTGACTTCGGCTGCTGAATCCAATGTGAGGGCTTTTTTCGCATTTTCCTGACATTCGGACAGCTTAAGTTCACGAATCTGGGCCTTAATTGCCGGAATAGCCGGAACGCTGATGCTGAGTTCATCTACTCCCAACCCTATTAAAAGAGGCACCGCCTGGGGATCGCTGGCAATGCCGCCACAGACTCCAACCCATGTCTTGTGCGTATGCGCCCCGTTGACCGTTTGCGCAATCAAATGCAAGACGCTGGGGTTCAAACCATCAACCTGGGCAGCTAACTTCGGATGTCCCCGATCCATTGCCAATGTGTACTGGGTCAGGTCGTTCGTACCGATGGAGAAGAAATCGGCTTCTCTGGCAAATTGCTCGGCCATCACCGCCGCCGCCGGAACTTCCACCATAATGCCGACCGGAAGGGCGGGAACGTCTAATTTTTCGCGTTCTTCCTCGAACATCGCTTTGGCCGCCCGCCACTCCGAAAGGGTTGAAATGATGGGAAACATCACCATGATTTTTCCTTCCGTCGAGGCTCGCAAGATCGCCCTGATCTGTGTGCGGAAGATTTCCGGTCGATCCAGGCCGACCCGGATGCCGCGTTCACCCAGAAACGGATTTTCTTCCTGCGGGATCGGCAGATAAGGCAGCGGTTTATCACCGCCGACATCCAGGGTGCGAATGACTAACGGACGATCCGGCCCCAGGGTTTTGGCGATAGCTGTGTAGGTTTCAGTCTGTTCATCTTCCGTCGGAGCAGCGGTGCGCCCCAGAAAGAGAAATTCTGACCGCAGCAACCCGACGCCTTCAGCGCCGAATGACAACGCTTGTTCGGCGTCTGCCAGGCTGCTGATATTGGCGACCGTTTCCAGCCGGTGCCCATCAGCGGTTATCGCTGGCTCCATCGCATTTTTCAGGGCGGTCTGCTGTTTTATCCGTTGTTTTTCTTGTAAGGCATGTGTGCGGGCAACTTCTTTCGTATCCGGATACAGGCGTAAGGTGCCTTTGTTGCCATCAAGCAGTACCGGGGTTCCGTCTTCCACGTCTAATGCCCTGGGATCCATGCCTGCAACCGCTGGAATATTCAGCGAACGCGCTAAAATCGCGACATGGGATGTGGCTCCGCCGAGGGTGGTGCAAATTCCCAGCACTTTAGAGCGATCCAGGTTGATGGTATCCGACGGCGTTAAGTCTTCCGCGAGCAAAATCGTGTTGGGCGGCGTATCCAGTTTTTTCGCTTCTGCCCCCATAAGCTGCTGCAACACGCGGCGTCCGACATCATGCAAGTCATTGGCGCGAGCGGCAAGCAATATATTATTCAGCCTGGCTAAACTGTCGGCTTGAGTGTTAATCGCTGTCTGCCAGGCGAATGCCGCGCTTTTTCCTTTCGCAATCGCGCTGGCAGCCATTTCTAAAATATCCGGGTCTTCTAAAAGTTCCTGATGGGCAGCAAAAATCGCGGCCTTTGCGGGGTCAGACTCGTTATGCAGCCGGGCTTGCAACGCTTCCAGTTCGATCTTCCCTTTTTCAATGGCCGTATCCAGTTTTTGGTTTTCCTCTTGCGGTGAATTTTCAGTGGTTTCCGGGACATCGATTTCTGCGTGACGCACCTGGAAGACATTCCCTACCGCAAGCCCTGACGACGCGGTAAACCCTAACAGCAGATCGGGATCATCCGAACGGGGACGGGGCGCCGGAGCGGCAAGCTCAGTCATGCTGACGCTGGCCGGCGCCGGCGCCGGCGCATGCCCTTCTTCTCCCAAGCCTTCCCTGATCATCGGAGTCAGATCGCGGATCGCTTCATGCGCATCGGGGCCTTGCGCGATCAGGTTGACCTTATCATTAAGTTTGATATTGAGTTTCATAATCGCGACGGTACTCTTGGCATTGACCTGTGTATCGCCTTTTTGCACACGAATGCCGGATTGATACTTTTTCGCGACATTCGCTAATACGGCTGCGGGTCGGGCATGGAGCGCGCTTTGGTTCGGGACGAGAATGGGTTCTGAAGGGGCAGGTTCGAAGTCACCCATTTCTGATTGTCCCTGCTGCTTCTCCAGCACACGTTCCAAAATCTCTGCC
>JAAEUI010000150.1 GCA_024227475.1 Paracoccaceae bacterium
GTACACCATTACCTTTGTTCTGGCGATGAACTGGGACAAGTACAACAGCCTGCCGGATGATCTCAAAGCGGTCATCGACGAAAACTCGGGCATGAAGTTCTCGGTCTTTGCAGGTGGTACGCAGCAGGATTATGATGATCCGTCTCGCCAACTGGCAGTCGATCGCGGCAATAAAATCATAACGCTGGACGCAGACCAATCCGCGAAATGGGCCGCTGCTGCTGCACCCGTCACCGCAGCATGGGTTGCCGAAATGAAAGACAAAGGTATCGATGGGCAAGCTCTGATCGATCAAGCCAAAGAACTGATGGCTGCCTACAAGTAAACTTGATCGCTGCGCTGGGCAACCGGCGCAGCACACTCCTTGCCTGAGAAGAAAAGGGCTTCCACCTTGCATAGACTGATGGAAAAGCTCGCACGTGCAATGGCGGTAATTGGCGGTCTGGTGCTTACGATCCTGATCGTCATCACCTGCCTCTCTGTCGCAGGTCGAGCCCTTAACACGGTGTTTCACGGATGGGTCGGGGATTTGATGCCAACCGTATCGCAGTGGTTTCTGGACATGGGTGTAGGCCCAATTCTTGGGGATTTCGAGCTTGTGGAGGCCGGGGTTGCCTTCGCCATTTTCGCTTCGCTGCCACTGTGTCAGATCACATCCAGTCATGCGTCGGTGGATATTTTCACCAACAACTTTCCAAGCGGCGTGAACCGTTTTCTGAGAATGATTACAGAGATTGTTTTCGCGGCTGTGCTCGTTCTGATCGTGTGGCGACTTTACGAGGGCATGATGTCCAAAAGAGGCTATGGCGAAACCACATTTCTTCTGCAATTCCCGATCTGGTGGGCCTATGCCGCCAGTCTTTCTGGAGCCGTGATGGCGGCGGTTTCAGGTGTCTACATGGCCGGTGTCCGAACTGCTGAGTTCTTCCTTCACCGCAGACTCATTGATGGCGACATGGAGGCCGACATATGAGCACCTTGGAAATTGGCTTCTTGTCCTTCCCGGCTCTGATGGTCCTTATCTTCATTCGGGTCCCTATCGGGTTGGCGATGTTTCTTGTTGGGTTCGTCGGGCTTTCTATGGTGACCGGGGGCACGAATATTGCACTTGCGCGACTAAAGAGCGAGACTTACACGACGTTTTCCTCCTATTCGCTAACCATTGTTCCGATGTTCCTGCTCATGGGGCAATTCGCTACGCTGGGGGGTATGAGTTCGGCGCTGTTCAAGGCGGCTGAAGGGTTTTTGGGACACCGCAAAGGCGGTGTTGCAATGGCCGCTGTGGGAGCATGCGCCGGTTTTGGCGCGATCTGCGGAAGTTCGCTGGCAACCGCGGCAACGATGGGCCGGGTCGCTCTGCCGGAGCTGAAAGAATACGGATATGCAGGGGGGTTCTCGACAGCAACTCTAGCTGCGGGCGGAACGCTTGGTATTCTGATCCCGCCTTCGGTGGTGCTGGTGATCTATGCAATCCTGACCGAGCAGAATATCGCCAAGCTGTTTCTGGCTGCGGTAGTGCCAGGGGTTCTGGCAGCCTTGGGATATGTAATCGCCGTTTCGATCTATGTGCGGCTGCATCCTGATGCAGCGGGAACCCGCCCTCCGGTGCCAATGGCGGAACGGTTTCGTGCGCTGATTAATGTGTGGCCGGTGCTCTTGGTTTTTGGCACGGTTGTGGGTGGTATCTATCTTGGCTGGTTCACGCCGACCGAGGGCGCGGCTGTAGGCGCATTTGGAACCGGTACAATCGCGCTATTCAACGGTGGTCTGAACTGGAAGACGCTGATCGACAGCTTTGTTGAGACGGCCCGGTCTACCGCTATGGTGTTCTTCATCATCCTGGGCGCCGGGTTCTACAACGGGTTTCTGGCCCTGACTCAGGTGCCTCAGGAGTTGTCAAACTTCGTGATTAGCCAAGGCTACAGCCCCTGGACAGTGCTGTCGCTGATTTTGATCTTCTATCTGATATTCGGCTGCCTGATGGACAGTCTCTCAATGATACTGCTGACGATCCCGATATTCTTTCCGGTGATCTCTGTTCTTGAATTCGGCATGAGTACAGAACACGTGGCGATCTGGTTCGGTATTCTTGTGCTGATTGTCGTCGAGGTTGGGTTGATCACGCCGCCAGTCGGTATGAACCTGTTCATTATCAATGCGATGGATCGGGATACTCCAATTGTCGAAACCTACAAAGCGGTGGGGTATTTCGTGGCTTCGGATATCGTTCGGGTGATCATTCTGGTTCTGTTCCCGGCTATCACCTTGTTCCTGATCCCGTCGTAAAGCCGGTATTAACGCGCATCCGGCCTCAGGCAACCACCCTTTCGTAAGGGCATGTCGCGACATGCCTTACTGTAAAGGTGTTGCCTGATGCAGGCCATCACGACTGCCAGAACCGATTAAACTCGACACTCTCTAACGCGCGCCCTCGCAAAACAATCCCGGGAAAGGTCGTTTGAAAAGATCGTGGCAAAAGGCCTGTTCCCGTCAGCCATATGGGAAAATAAGGCAGCCAAAAAAAATAGTCTTGAAAAAGAAACCATAGGTGCGTTATATTGCCACAGTAATTCCAGTAGTGCAAAATAATGCACATACCGATTGCCCACAGTGGAGAGGAACCAAATGTCCATGGTCATCGACTTTCAGACCGACCCTTCAGAATATCGCCATTGGCGAGTCGAGTATGCAGGTGAGATAGCCAACCTCTATATGGATGTCGAAGAGGATGGCGGGTTGTTCGATGGATACGAGCTGAAGCTGAACTCCTACGACCTGGGCGTCGATATCGAACTGGCCGACGTGGTCCAGCGAATGCGGTTCGAACATCCCGAAGTGAAGGTGGTGGTAATGCAGTCGGGAAAGGAAAGAGTATTCAGCGCCGGGGCCAACATTCGCATGCTGGGCAGTGCATCCCATGCCCACAAAGTCAATTTCTGCAAATTCACCAATGAAACCCGTAACGCTTTTGAGGCCGCCGAAGAAGATTCCGACCAGAAATATATTGCTGCAGTCAAGGGTGTTTGCGCTGGTGGTGGCTATGAACTGGCACTGGCGTGCAACTACATCATGCTGACGAACGACAGTTCCTCATCGGTGTCGCTTCCCGAGGTGCCGCTGCTGGCGGTGTTGCCTGGCACAGGCGGGTTGACGCGGGTGACAGACAAGCGAAAGGTCCGCCGCGATCTCGCTGATGTTTTCTGTTCGGTCGAAGAGGGCGTGAAGGGTCAGCGCGCCGCCGACTGGAAACTGGTCGATGAAGTTGTGGCCAATTCCAAATTTGACGCCACCGTTCAGGACCGGGCCCGCGAGTTCGCAGACGACTCCATTAAAGCGTCCGGGCTCTCTGGTATCGAACTGAAACCCCTGCAACGCACCTTTGGCGATGATGGTTCGGTGACCTATTCGCTGGTGGAAGTTGTGATCGACCGGCTGGCGGGCACAGCGAAGGTAACACTCGCGGGGCCAGAGGGGGAGGCTCCGGGGTCGGTGGCCGAACTGCACGATCAGGGCTCGGGGTCATACCTTCTTCGGCTGGCACGCGAACTGGATGACGCGATTCTGCATCTGAGGCTGAACGAATGCGAGGCTGGGCTGGTTGTGTTCCACAGCCAGGGTGATCCGGAACTGGTTCTGGCGCATGAAAGGCTGCTCCTGGACAACACCGATAACTGGCTGGCTGGCGAGATCCTGAAATACTGGAAACGGGTGCTAAAGCGGATCGACATGACCTCGCGTTCGCTGGTAGCACAGGTCGAGCACGGCTCGTGCTTTGCGGGCGTGCTTGCAGAGCTGCTCTGGGCCGTTGATCGCAGTTACATGATGCAGGACGAGTTCGAAGGTGATAACCGCCCAATGGCAGAGATCACCCTGTCGAACGGCAATTTCGGCACCTACCCGATGGGTAACGCCCTGACTCGCCTACAGACAAGGTTTCTGGGTGAGCCGGAGGCGGTAGAGGCCGCACAGACGCGGGTTGGTGAGTCGCTGGAATCTGAGGAGGCCCAGGATCTGGGGCTGATCACCTATGCGTTCGACGATATCGACTGGGAAGACGAACTTCGCATTTTCATCGAAGAACGGACCAGTTTTTCGCCCGATGCGATGACCGGAATGGAAGCGAATCTGCGCTTTGCTGGCCCCGAAACAATGGAAACCCGGATTTTTGGCAGGCTGACCGCCTGGCAGAACTGGATTTTCCAGCGCCCCAATGCAGTTGGCCCGGAAGGCGCACTGCAGCGCTATGGCACCGGACTGCGCGGAAAATACAACAAAGAACGAGTGTAACAGAAAAGCGGCTGGGCCGAAGCGGAGGAAAGAATGACCGATTCCATCAATGTTAACTACGATACTCAGATCCCCAACAATGTGGGGCTCAGCTCCGACAAACGGGTCCTGAAGGCACTGGAAAAATGGCACCCGGGATACATCAACTGGTGGAACGACCTGATCCCGCAGAAATTCCAGCAAAGCATGATCTACCTTCGCACCGCAGTCAGCGTGGACCCCAAAGGCTGGGCCAAGTTCGACTATGTGAAAATGCCGGAATATCGCTGGGGCATATTGCTGGCGCCGCAGGTCGAAGACCGGCGCATTCCCTGCGGTGAACACTATGGCGAACCAGCCTGGCAGGAGGTGCCCGGCGAATACCGTTCGCTGATGCGCCGCCTGATCGTGATTCAGGGCGATACCGAACCGGCCTCGGTCGAACAGCAACGTTATCTCGGCCTGACAGCTCCTTCGGCTTACGACATGCGCAACCTGTTTCAGGTGAACGTGGAAGAGGGCCGACACCTTTGGGCCATGGTCTATCTGCTGCAAAAGTACTTTGGCCGCGACGGCCGCGAGGAGGCGAACGACCTGCTGCGCCGCAGTTCCGGCAGCGAGGAGGCGCCACGGATGCTGGGTGCTTTCAATGAAGAGACGCCGGATTGGTTGTCGTTCTTCATGTTCACCTATTTCACTGATCGTGACGGCAAAATGCAACTGGAGGCGCTGGCGCAGTCCGGGTTTGATCCTCTGTCGCGTTCCTGCCGGTTCATGCTGACAGAAGAGGCACACCACATGTTCGTTGGTGAAACAGGTGTTGGCCGAACGATCCAACGCACCTGCGAGGCCATGAACGCAGCCGGGATCACCGATCCCTTTGACACGGACAAGATCCGCGATCTGGGTGTCATTGATCTGCCGCTGATCCAGAAGAAGCTGAACCTGCACTACACGCTATCGCTGGATCTGTTCGGGCAGGAAGTCTCGACCAACGCCGCAAATGCTTACAATGCAGGCATCAAGGGCCGCTATATGGAGCACAAGATCGATGATGACCACCAACTGACCAACGACACCTATAAGGTCTGGGATCTGGTCGACGGCAAGATGGTTCATCATGAGGTTCCGGCGCTGACTGCGATCAACATGCGTCTGCGCGACGATTACATCGGTGATGCGGCCGGTGGCGTCGGTCGCTGGAACAAGATTATTAAAAAGCTCGGCGTCGAATTCGAGATGAGCCAGCCGCACGAGGCGTTCAACCGTAAAATCGGTGTATTTGCCAACAAGCTGTTCAGCCCCGCGGGCGAGTTGCTGTCGGGGGCAGAGTATGACGCGGGCGTTCCGGGCTGGCTGCCGACCCATGAAGACGGCGATTTCATTCAGTCGCTCATGAAACCCTGCTTCGGACCTGGCAGTTATGCCGGGTGGATTGCGCCGCCCAAGGTCGGAATCAACAACCAGCCAGGTGATTTCGAATACGTCAAACTGTATGAGGCCTGAGAACGGCCCAAAATGGGCTGCGGCCCCGGACGAGCCAACCGGATATCTGATTGCCGAAAGGAGGCTGGCATGGGCAAGCCGTTAAAACAGCATCTGATCGATCCCGAGATCTGTATCCGCTGTTATACCTGCGAGAATACCTGCACGCTGGAAGCGATCGAGCATGACGACGAAAATGTCGTTGTAGACTCATCCAAATGCAATTTCTGTATGGATTGCATCCCGGTTTGCCCCACCGGGTCAATCGACGAATGGCGAATTGTGGCGGAACCCTATTCGCTTGGTGCGCAGTTTGGCTGGGATGAACTGCCTGAACAGGAAGAGATCGCCGCAGAGGTTGATGAAGCGGAAACCGGGCTGGAAGCGATCGACGAGGCAATGACCGCGCTGCTGGCCGAAGCGCACAAAGGTGCAGGCGGCAAGGCCAGGGCTCCGGCATCAGCGTCAAGGCCGACGGTCAACATGTACACCCCGGGCAGGCCCGCTGAGGCGACGGTGCAGGGCAACTACCGCCTGACCGACAAAGCCGGCGATCACGACGTGCGTCACATCATCCTGAATCTGGGCAAACTGCCATTTCCAGTTCTGGAAGGGCAAAGTGTCGGGGTCATCCCCCCTGGTACCCGTGCCGATGGCAATTCTCACCTTCCACGGCTCTATTCGGTGTCCAGCCCGCGCGATGGTGAGCGGCCGAATTTCAACAATCTCTCGCTGACTGTGAAACGCGAAAAAAGAGGCGTTTGCTCAAATTACGTCTGTGACCTGAAGCCTGGCGAAAAGGTGAAACTGACGGGGCCGTTTGGCTCTACCTTTCTGCTGCCGGAGGATCCGCAGGCCCGGCTCCTAATGGTCTGTACCGGTACCGGATCGGCACCATTCCGCGCCTTTACCATGCGTCGCCAGCGCTCCACCGGAGCCAATCAGGGCGGCATGACCATGTTCTTCGGGGCGCGCTCACCCGAAAACCTTCCCTACTTCGGGCCGCTGGGCAAGCTCCCGCCCGAATTGTTGCGTACACATATGGTTTTCAGCCGTATCCCCGGCGCCCCGAAGGAATACGTTCAGGACCGCATCATGGTCGAACGGGACGCGGTGGCCGAGCTGCTGGCCGATCCCGCGACACATATCTACATCTGCGGGCTGCGCGGTATGGAGGAAGGGGTGGAGATGGCCTTTACCAACATTTCTGAAGGCATCGGCACCCAATGGCTTGCTCTGCGCGACACGATGCGCGAAGAGGGCCGATACCATGTGGAGACCTATTGAAGATGGACACCCGACCGACGACCGAGGCAACCGTCACGGCCAAAGCTTTCGAGCACGAAATCCACGTCACTTGGGGTGATTGCGACCCGGCCAGGATCGCCTATACCGGGCGCATCCCGTGTTTCGCGCTTGACGCGATCGACGCCTGGTGGGCGCATTATCTTGGCCCGGGAGGATGGTTTCAACTCAATGTCGATCGGAACATCGGTACACCGTTCGTTCATTTGTCGATCGATTTCAAGGCTCCGATTACCCCCCGCCACCGACTGAAATGCCAGGTTATCCCAGTTCGGCTTGGCGATACGTCAATCGAGTTTCTGGTGCAGGGGTACCAGAACGGAACGTTGTGTTTCTCGGGCTGTTTCGTGTGTGTCTTTGTGGTGGCCGATAAGTTTGCCAAACAAAAGGTTCCGCCAGATATCCGACAACTGGTAGAACCGCTAATGGCGGGTGCTTAGGAATAATATGGCGGTTGTGAGCGATATTGCCCCTGAAAGATTGTAGTTTTCGCGGCCCTGAGTAGAAAAGGGTGCATTATCATGCACGGTGGGCACGGGTGAAGATAAAATGGCAGTAGTCCTCGACGAAGATAGGGTCTTACGTCTCATGTTTGGGTCAAATACACGGTGAGCGAGTTGATCAAACGCGTCGGCGAACGGGTACGCAAGGTGCGCGAAAGCAAAGGTATTCCGCGCCGCGTCCTGTCCGAGATGTCGGGTGTTTCGCTGCGCTATCTTGCTCAGCTCGAATCCGGCGAGGGCAACATATCAATAGGTTTGCTGGAACGGGTGGCCGCAGCGTTGAACCAAAAAACCGAGTGGTTTGTCGGCGAGGAGGATCCCTGGACATCCGAAGCGACGCATATTGCCCAGCTTTACCGCTGCGCTGACGAGGAGGTTCAGAATTCAGTGATGCGGTTGCTGAACCCGGAACTTGCGGGCTCAAAACGCGCACAACGTGTGTGCCTTCTGGGGTTGCGAGGCGCAGGTAAATCCACCCTTGGCAGGCTGGCAGGTGGCGCGCTGGATGTTCCGTTTGTAGAACTCAATAAGGATATCGAAAAACTCAGCGGGATGCCTTCGGGCGAGGTCATGGCGCTTTATGGGCAGGAAGGCTATCGCAAGTTCGAGGCCCAGGCGCTTGAGCTGGTGATTGAGACCCACGACAAAGTAGTGCTCGCCGTCGCCGGAGGCCTGGTTGGTGTGCAGACGACGTACAACATGTTGCTGAGCCGTTTTCACACCGTCTGGCTCAGAGCGTCGCCCGAGGAGCACATGAAGCGCGTGCGCGCGCAGGGCGACGAGCGCCCAATGACGGGCAACCCAGAAGCGATGGAACAGCTGAAAACGATTCTGGCGAGCCGGGAGGCGGTCTACGACCGTGCTCTTGCGCGCCTTGATACATCCGCAAAGACCGAAAAGCAGTCACTGGATGAACTTCTGTCGCTTCTGAAGGAGCGGCAGTTTATTTCGTGAGGTGAGAGCACGATGCGCGTGATCTGAACCCGGTTAGAGCGTTTTCACGAATTCTGATTCACAGGGTTTGTGAAAGACGCAATGTAATCAAAGGCCTGCACCCGGCATTTTCACCCAATCTGTCCCAGATTGAGTGAAAAGTGCTCTAGATGCATCGCGATTTGGGTCTGAGTAAAGTAGCAGCCGGGAAGGGAGACCGCCTGGCCACAACTCCAACCACCAGCGCGACGTGGCCGGTCCATCTGTTGACCAATCTGAACAAAACGAACCCCGCTGCCCGCTGATCGAATCGGCCCCAAACGCAAGTTGAGGCAAATCAACGTCGACGCTCAACGAACGGCATATCCTGTTCCAGATGGAGAAGGATTTATGCCCGATATCGTGTTCACAACGAAAGGCGTGACAAAGGTCTATGACACGGGAGAGCTGAAAGTTCACGCCCTGGCCGGAGTCGATCTTGAGTTGTTTGCCGGTGAGTTGACTGTTTTGCTCGGCCCGTCTGGCAGCGGCAAGTCGACCTTGTTGAATATCCTTGGTGGCCTTGATCATGCCACCGACGGGCGAGTTTGGTTCCGCGATCTTGAACTGACAAGACTTGGCGATCGCGACCTGACGCAGTACCGGCGCGACCATGTTGGGTTTGTCTTTCAGTTCTACAATCTGATACCCAGCCTGACCGCACGTGAAAATGTTCAACTGGTCACCGATGTCGCCGATAACCCGATGCACCCAGGGGAGGCTCTGGAACAAGTCGGACTGGCAGCCCGGATGGAACATTTTCCCGCTGAATTGTCGGGCGGGGAACAGCAGCGCGTGGCCATCGCCCGCGCGATTGCCAAACGGCCGGAGGTGCTCTTGTGTGACGAACCCACCGGTGCGCTGGACAGCAAGACCGGGGTGCAGGTGCTTGAGGCCCTGAAAGACATCAACGAACAACTGGGTACGACAACTGCGGTGATTACGCATAACGCGTCGATCCGAAAAATGGCCAACCGGGTGATTTATTTTCAGGACGGGATGATTGACAGGGTCGAAGTGAACGAGCGCCAGATTGCGCCGTCTGAGATTTCGTGGTGACCGGCGATGCGGGCGCTTGATATAAAACTCCTACGGGATTTCAGGCGGCTTTGGGCGCAGGCGCTGGCTATCGCACTCGTGCTGGCATGTGGTGTTGCAATCCTGCTGACGACCTATGGCATGTATGGTGCGCTGGAAGATACCCGGGCAGCGTATTACCAACGCAACCGGTTTGCGGATGTATTTGGTGATGCCAACCGGGCTCCTCAGGCGCTACTGCCGGTCATTCTTGCAATAGACGGTGTGCGAGCAGCCGAAGTCCGGGTGGTTGAGCACGTCATTCTTGACGTCCCAGGCCGCGTGGAAACTGTGACCGGCCGCGTCCTGTCGCTGCCCGACAATGGTGTGGCACAACTAAACCTGCCGCTTGTGCGCAAGGGCCGATTGCCGGATCCGACCCGCCCGGATGAAGTGGCCGTGAATGATCCCTTTGCCAAAGCGAACAACCTGCGCCCAGGTGATAGCTTCTTTGCCAATCTCAACGGGCAGAAACGAGAGCTGACGCTGACCGGCACGGTTTTGTCACCGGAATTCATCTACACTATTGGTCCGGGCGCATTGATGCCGGACAACAAAAGCTTCGGGATTTTATGGATGCCCCAGCGCGCCGTGGCTGCCGCTTTTAACATGGAAGGCGCCTTTAACAGCGTCTCCCTGAAACTCGACCCAGCGGCCAATCAGGAAGCGGTTATTGAACGGCTGGATGTTTTGCTGGCCCCCTATGGCGGTCGCGGTGCTTATGGCCGCGATGTCCAGGTTTCGAACAGTTTCATTGACGCTGAGATTGAGCAACAGCGCATCGGTAGTATGATCCTGCCGCCGATTTTTTACGGAATTTCGGCCTTTCTTGTCAGCATGGTGATCGGCAGGATCATCGCCCTGGAACGCAGTGAAATCGGCCTCCTAAAGGCCATTGGCTATTCCGATCTGGAGGTATGTCTTCACTATTTGCTGCTGGCCGGAATGATCGCTGTTGCCGGAACGTTGCTGGGATGGGGTGTTGGCACATGGCTGTCACGCGCTGTCGCGCGAATGTATGCGCAGTTCTTCGATTTTCCCTATCTGATTTACCGTGTTTCCTACGATGCCTATGTAATTTCGGGTGTTCTGGCGGTGCTGAGTGCCGCTATCGGGGCAGGCAAAAGTGCGTTGGCTGCAGCCCGGATCGCACCTGCGGTTGCGATGTCTCCGCCAGCACCGCCCCGTTTTAAGCACACTTTGCTGGACAAAATCCTGACCGCGCTGCGGCTGTCTCAGCCTGTCATGATGATCCTGCGCAGCCTTGTGCGCTGGCCCGGGCGCTCGGCCATGACAATACTTGGCCTGTCGTTGGCTGCTGCTGTTCTGGTCGCCTCCAGCTTCTTTGAAGATGCGCTTGACGTGCTGATGGATACCACGTTCCATCAGGCCAACCGTCAGGATGCCGTATTGCTGTTCTCGCCGGACGTGCCCGAGACGGCGCTGGCTGCGATTGTAAAATTGCCCGGGGTTCTGAGCGCTGAAGGACAACAATTCCACGCCGCCATCCTGCGCCACGGGCATTTGGAAAAGGAAACGTCAATTGACGCCCGCCGCCCCGGCAGCGATCTGTCGCGTATTGTGGATGGAGCCGGAAAAATCGTTGACGCCCCGGTTGACGGGGTCCTTCTGACCAAGCGTCTTGCGGCATATCTTGATGCGGGTGCCGGTGATGTGATCGAGGTAGAGTTAAGGGGCGGGCGAAACGAAACCCACGAGATACGCGTGGCCGGTGTCGTGACCCAGTATTTCGGCCTGGGTGCTTACATGGATCTGGAAACGCTCAATCGCCTGTTGCGTCAGGCCCCGAGGATTTCAAGTGCGAACCTCCTGATAGATGAACAGCAATTGCCCGCTCTGCATCAGGTTCTGAAAGAAACCCCGGAACTGAGCGGGCTGATGATGCTCAAGGAAATGCGCCAGTCGTTTGATGATACGATCAAACAGAACATTGTCATCATGACAACGATTTACGTGGTGATTGCCGTGCTGATCACCTTTGGCGTGGCCTACAACGGCGCGCGCATCCAGTTGTCGGAAAGGGCGCGCGAACTGGCCAGCCTGCGCATCCTTGGTTTTACCCGCGGCGAGGTGTCGTTCATCCTGATGGGTGAAACCATGCTGCTCGCTGTTGTGGCTCAGCCGCTGGGCTGGCTTCTTGGTGCCGGGATTGCGGCAGTACTGTCAGAGGGCTCGACCAGTGATCTTTATGCAATTCCTCTGGTGCTGGAGCCTTCGGGTTTCGCCCGCGCCAGCCTGATCGTTCTTGCTGCCGCGCTGATCTCGTCACTGATCGTCCGGCGGCGGCTGGATCGTCTTGATCTTATTCAGGTTATGAAAACACGGGAGTAAACAAATGGCATTTAAATCCCGCACGGTTTTATTGGGCAGTGTTGGTTTGATCATCGCGGCTTCGCTGGGTTACGTTGCATTCCGCACTGATCCCGTTCCGGTCGATCTGCACACCGTTGAACGAGGCCCGATGCTGGTCACCATAAACGCCGACGGCAAAACCCGTATCCGCGAGGTTTTTGAGGTGGCCGCGCCAATCACCGGCACCGTATTGCGCTCGCCGGTTCGGGTCGGCGATTTGGTCGTCGCCGGTGAAACCGTCGTGGCGGTGGTTGAACCGGCGTCATCGAACCTTCTTGATGCCCGCACCCGCATTCAGGCCGAAGCTGCAGTGCGCGAAGCCCAGGCAGCATTGCACCAGGCCCGCAGCCGGATGCGCGAAGCCGGGGAAAGCCTGACCCTGGCCGAACGAGAGCACGAGCGCGCCAAGGTTCTGGTGGAGCGCGGGGTCGCCTCGGTCACACGGCTCGAAAATGCCGAACAACAACTTGGCATCAAGCGCGCGGCAGAGGCAGCGGCGATTTCGGGGTTGGAAATGAGCAAGAGTGGTCTGGACCGGGCCCGGGCAGCGCTGATTGAGCCGGGAAACACAAGGGATGAAACCCGCGAGGAGTGCTGTATGCGGCTCACGGCGCCTGCCAACGGTAAAGTTCTTCAGATCGACGTCATCAGCAAACGCCCGGTCACGTCTGGCACCCGCCTGCTGTCCATCGGCCAGCCCGATGATCTTGAAATCGTTGCCGATCTTCTTTCTTCGGATGCCGTGCGGCTCGATCTGGGTGACGCGGCAATCGTTGAGCGATGGGGCCGTGATACACCGCTGGAAGCCCGGATTTCGAAAATCGAACCCTCGGCCTATACCAAAGTGTCGGCCCTCGGGATCGAGGAACAGCGGGTCGATGTGGTGTTTGAGATTGTGACCTCGCCAGACCAGCGAAAGGAGCTGGCCGACGGCTTTTCGGTGTTTCTTCGCGTTGTCGAATGGGAAAGCGACGATGTGCTTAAGGTTCCCCTTAGCGCGGTGTTCAGAAAGGGGAATGACTGGGCTGTGTTTGCCAGCAATGAGGGCGTGGCACAGCTTCGCCTGATCAGAATTGGTGAACGCAACACAGCCGTGGCCCAGGTGCTGGACGGCCTTGCGGAAAACGATCAGGTGATCACCCACCCCTCGGATAACATCGGCGATGGGACCGTGATCATTGAAAGGCCGACGAATTGATCTCGCAGCTCTTGTTGTAAGGTGGTTTTTAGAAGGGCGAGGAGCCATGGTGCAATAACTTAAGCATGCCTGCCCGGCAACAAGCCAAAGGCGCTGGGCGAGCGCCTGTCCGTCCCGGCGGGCTGGTGCTTCTGCAAGTGTGACTGCTGCTCTCAAAAATCGGATGATCTTGGCTGGTAAAAACTGACCGCCGCTAGCCGAGCAGTGCCACCCCACGGACAGGCGCACGCCCGGCTGGCTTTGCGCTTCTTGCGACGTGGGTTGGTTTCGCTAAAACTCCACCCCAATCTGCGCCTTCACGCCCGAGCGGAACGGGTGTTTGACCAGTTCCATCTCCGTCACCAGATCGGCCACCTCAATCAAATCCTCATGCGCGTTGCGCCCGGTCAGCACCACATGGGTCATTTCCGGTTTCTCCTCCACCAGAAATGACACCACCTCGTTGATGCCCACATAACCGTAGCGGATCGCGATGTTGATTTCATCGAGCAGCACCATCCTGTTGCTTTCGTCCCGGATCAGCTCCTTGGCCTTTTGCCACGCGGCCTGGGCCATTTCGGTGTCCCGCGTCCGGTCCTGGGTTTCCCAGGTAAAGCCCTCGCCCATGGTGTGAAACGCGCATTTGTCGGCGAATTTACCAAGGATCATGTCCCGCTCGCCGGTGCTCATCCCACCCTTGATGAACTGGACCACAGCGCATTTCATGTCGTGCGCGATGCAGCGGAAGATCATGCCAAAGGCGGCCGAGCTTTTGCCCTTGCCCTTGCCAGTGTGCACGATGATCAGGCCTTTCTTGTCGGTCTTGGTGGCCATGATCTTGTCGCGCGCGGCCTTCTTCTTGGCCATCTTCATCGCGTGGCGGTTGATGTCTTCGCTCATCTTCGGGTCTCCAGTTTGCAGGCCACTATGAGCGTAAAACATGACCTTCGTCCACCCGGTTCAACAGGGGTGATTGTCATTTTGTAGCGCAGGCAGAGGTTGCCAAGCCGCCTCATTTACAACAGGGACTTAACGCGTGCCGTCTCAAAACGATCCTCATAACGCTGCAGCATCAAAGGCTTAACCATGCGGTAGCCGCGCCGTCACTTCAATTTCGATTTTCATCCGGGGATCGGCCAGACCTGCGGAAAACATCGTCGCGGCGGGACGAACATCACCCAGGGCTTCCTTCAATGCAGGCCAGGTTGCTTCAAAATCCGCCGGGTCGGGCACGATGTAATGCACCCGCACAACGTCATCCAGCGAAGCGCCAGCCTGGTTAAGCGCCCAGGCAATATTGTGAAAACACTGCCGCGCCTGCTCGCAGGGGTCGTCTGAAATATCCATGGTGGCATAGTCAAAACCGGTAGTCCCGGCCACAAACACCCAGTCGCCATCGACCACAGCGCGGGAATAACCGATTTTGGTTTCAAACGGAGACCCCTGAGAGATGAGTTTGCGCACGGACCCTCCGTCTTCCTGAGTGCACTGATCTCAGCGCGTTGGCACCGGCACATCGCCGGTATAGTCGTAGAACCCTCTTCCCGTTTTGCGGCCCAGCCAGCCGGCCTCGACGTATTTTACCAGCAAGGGGCAGGGGCGGTATTTGTTGTCGGCCAGCCCGTCGTGCATCGAGTTCATATTCGCCAGACAGATATCCAGACCAACGAAATCAGCCAGCTGCAGCGGCCCCATCGGATGGTTGGCCCCCATGCGCAGGGATTTGTCGATGTCTTTGACCGAACCAACCCCCTCATACACCGCGTAAACCGCCTCGTTGATCATCGGCATCAGGATGCGGTTGACGATAAAAGCGGGGAAGTCTTCCGACGCAGAATGGGTTTTGCCGATCTTGTCGATGACATCCTTGATGATATCAAAGGTCTCTTCGTCAGTGGCAATGCCGCGGATCAGTTCAACCAGTTGCATCGCCGGAACCGGCTTCATGAAATGAACGCCCATGAACCGTTCGGGCCGATCAGAGCGCGAAGCCAGACGGGTGATCGAGATCGACGATGTGTTCGACGTCAGGATCGTATTGGTGTTCAGATGCGGTGTCAGATCCTCAAAAATTGCGGCCTTGACCGACTCGCGTTCCGTCGCCGCCTCGATGATCAGGTCATGCGGCCCGATATCCTTGAGCGCGTCCACCAGCGTAATACTGGCCAATGCCTGCGCCTTGTCTTCCTCGGTGATTGCCCCAAGCTTCACGCCGCTGTCCAGACTTTCTGAAATCAACCCCGGGGCTGCATCAAGAACCTCGCGCGCAATGTCGTACAGGCTGACCCTGAACCCGGCCAGCGCAAACACATGCGCAATGCCTTTGCCCATCGGGCCCGCGCCAACAATTCCGACTGTTTTGATGTCCATGATCTGAGCCTCATATGTGTTGTCGCGGACAATACACCCTTGGTCAGCAATCGCAATATGGCAAAGAAAAACCCGCACAATGGCGGGCTTTTCCGGAAGTATTTAGGGTCGCTTACAGCGCGTCGGTCAGAGCCGGAACAGCGTCGAACAGGTCTGCAACCAGACCGTAGTCAGCAACCTGGAAGATCGGCGCTTCTTCGTCCTTGTTGATCGCGACGATTACCTTGGAGTCTTTCATACCCGCAAGGTGCTGAATGGCGCCGGAGATACCGCAGGCGATATAAAGGTCCGGGGCAACAACCTTGCCGGTCTGGCCAACCTGCCAGTCGTTCGGGGCATAGCCAGAGTCAACCGCGGCACGCGATGCACCAACTGCAGCACCAAGTTTGTCTGCCAGTGCTTCGATGATGGCAAAGCTTTCTTCCGAACCCACACCACGGCCGCCAGAAACGACGATTTTGGCGGATGTCAGTTCCGGACGATCGCTTTCCTGCACCTTGTCTTCAACCCAGGAGGACAGCCCGGAATTGCCCGCAGAGGCGATGTTCTCGACCGAGGCTGAGCCGCCGTCGCCAGCCGCCTCAAACCCGGCTGTGCGGATCGAAATGACCTTCTTGGCGTCGGTGGATTGCACGGTCTGGATCGCGTTACCTGCATAAATCGGGCGTTCAAAGGTGTTGCCGTCAACCACGCCGGTGATATCAGAAATCACCATGGCATCGAGCAACGCAGCAACGCGTGGCAGGATGTTTTTGGCGTCCGTCGTGGCAGGCGCAACAATATGCTCGTAATCGCCAGCCAGCGACACGATCAGATCAGCGGTGGCTTCGGCCAGACGGTGCGAATAATCGTCACTTTCAGCGCACAGCACCTTGGAAACGCCAGAGATTTTCGCCGCCTCGGCAGCGGCATCGACGCAGGAAGAACCACAGCACAGCGCGGTGATATCACCCAGAGGTGCCGCAGCAGCCACAGCCTTGGCGGTTGCGTCAAGCGACAGTTCGCCGCCGGTGACTTCAGCAAGAAGAAGAACAGCCATCAGATTACCCCCGCTTCGTCTTTGAGTTTTGCAACCAGCTCGGCCACATCGGCAACTTTCACACCGGCGGCGCGTTCAGCAGGCTCGTCGGTTTTTGTGATCGTCAGGCGTGGTGTCACATCAACGCCCAGATCAGCAGCCTGCTTGATATCCAGCGGCTTTTTCTTGGCTTTCATGATATTTGGCAGAGACGCGTAGCGTGGTTCGTTCAACCGCAGGTCAACCGTGATGATCGTCGGCATTTTCACCTTGATGGTCTGCAGACCGCCGTCAACCTCGCGGGTTACGACTGCGTTGTCGCCATCCACGTCCAACTCGGAGGCAAAGGTTCCTTGCGACCAGCCCAGAAGGGCTGCCAGCATCTGGCCGGTGGCGTTCATATCGTTGTCGATGGCTTGCTTGCCGCACAGAACAATGCCCGGCTGTTCTTCGTCAACCAGGGCCTTCATGATCTTGGCAACAGCCAGTGGCTCGATGTCGGTATGAACATCGTCAGCAGCCACAACCAGAATGGCGCGGTCCGCACCCATGGCGAGTGCTGTGCGCAGGGTTTCCTGGTTCTTCTCGATCCCAACGGAAACGGCGATGATTTCGTCGGCTTTGCCCGCTTCGCGCATTCGGATCGCTTGTTCGACCGCGATCTCGTCAAACGGGTTCATCGACATTTTGACATTCGCCAGATCAACACCGCTGCCGTCCGCCTTGACGCGGACTTTAACGTTATAGTCGATCACGCGTTTGACAGGCACCAAAACCTTCATTTTGCGTCTCTCCTGACTAATTCGCCCCCAATGCGGGGCATGGGTAAGATTCGTTCCAGATGCGTTTACGAAAAACCTATTGGCAGCGATAGGGAAAAAACGACGCGGATCGCATTCATTACGCAGTGTTATGGGGATTTGAGCACCCAGTTCCGGCCTGCTTCAGGGTTTCATGGCTTTTTGCGTGTCTTTCAGCGTTTTCAGAAATCGGCGCGATCGGCGGATCGTGGCTTCGACTTGTGTAACCCGGTCAGCCAGAAAATCCTCCACATCCAGAATTTCCTGTGAACGGCACTCCATGCAGTCGAGCAGGATGCGTAGATCGGCAATGCTCATCCCGGCGTCGCGGGCCTCGGTGATAATATCCAGCCGCTCCACAAGGTCTTGAGGATAATCACGGTAGTTGTTTTGGGAAGAAGTTGATGGTTCCGAACCGATCAGCTGCTGCTTTTCATAAAAGCGGATGGTGTCGCGGCTCAGTCCGCTGAGTTTTGAGAGTTCGCCGATGCGCATATTCTACCTGTTTGTAAAACCGTTGACTGCACTCCATGGTTTTGAGAAGATATGACATATACCGATTCTTTTGAAAAGGGGGCCGATATGGGTCCGGTTTGCCAAAGCTGCTCGATGCCAATGAAAAAGGACCCCGGTGGCGGCGGGACCGAGGCCGACGGCACTCACAGTGCCAAATACTGTAGCCTGTGCTATCAGGATGGCGCGTTTGTGCAGCCGGATTTTGACGCGGCTGAGATGCAGGCGTTTTGTGTGGAGCAATTACAGAAAAAGGGCATGCCGCGGTTCATGGCCTGGATGTTCACCCGGTCAATTCCAAGGTTGGAGCGGTGGCAAGGTTAGAGCTTTGCAGGCGGATCGAGCTTGATCGAACTAGATTAGCCATAAAACGGCCTGCGCTTTTGTCTTTTCTTCTGGCGTTACATTCTCAGCAAGAGTGACTCGCTCGGCTTTCTGTTGCAGTTCCGGGCTATGATACCACTGCGTGACATGTTTGGCGTTGCTTGTATTTTCATCCCAAAAAGCTGTGCGCCAAATGTTTGGCTTACCCCAGCTAATCCAATCCAACCAGAGCTTCGATACCAGTTCGACGTCTGACCATTTCATTAACTCGGTGGTCATCTCAGATGCCTCAAAACCGGCATTGGCAAATGTGCAAAGCACATCATCGATCATCGATCCTACATCTTTGTCGCGCAGACTGTTCAAATAGGCCGTTTTGTAGCTTTGTAAAACTGCGTTTTGCGAATCTGACCATCGGTCTTTGTTGCCTGCATCAAGGCGTTGCAATACAACTTCATCGCCTACCGATGCAGGCTCCTTGCCTTTTGCCAAAAGCTCCAAAACCTTCGGAATTACGTATTGGGCAATTTCTTTGTGGACAACAATGCCGTCACCACCAGCTACCGCGCCAAAATACCAGTCCTTAATATAGTTAAGCGGGAGTTCACGGGGCGCGTAGTTCAAGAAATCATCTTCGATCCACTTTTCCATGCAGCACCGGTGGCAAACTCCCAGGTCATGGGGTTTATCAGCCTTGAATGCGGAATAGGCGGCCTCGACCACTTGTGCCAGTTCGGTGTTCACCGGTTCGCCCCAGGCACCCACAGCACATCATCCGCGCCGTTGCCATTCGCCACCCGTCCGGCGACAAAAAACCAGTCCGACAGCCGGTTGAGGTATTTCACAGCCGCCGGGTTCACTGCTTCAACTGCGCTCAGTTCCACAGCCAGACGTTCTGCTCGTCGCGAAACGGTCCGACACAGATGCAAATGCGCGGCCAAAGCAGAGCCACCCGGCAGGATGAAGCTGCGCAGCGGGGTCAACGCCTTGTTCATCGCGTCGATCTCGCTCTCCAGCCGCTCCACCTGGCTGTCGGCTACGCGCAACGGCGGATATTCCGCTTCGGCATCCTTCTCCATATCCGGGCGGCACAGGTCAGCGCCTAAGTCAAACAGATCGTTCTGGATCCGTGCCAGACGCTCCGCCATCTCCCCCTCAGCCTGCAGCCGCGCCAGCCCAACCGTGGCGTTGGTCTCATCCACGGTGCCATATGCGTTCACCCGGGCGGAATGTTTCGTCACCCGTTCACCATTGCCAAGCGCGGTTTCGCCTTTGTCACCGGTACGCGTGTAAATTTTGTTCAGAACAACCATCAGCTGCCTCCCGACCTAAGCCAGACAAACAGCAGGATCAGCGCAACGGCAACCGCCTGCGCAATGATCCTAAGCCGCATCAGCTTGTTGGCGTATTTGCGGTTGAACTCGCCACCCTTAGTAAAGCTGCCAAGCCCGATCATCAGGATGACAAAAACCACAAGGACAGCAAGAATAACGATATAATAGAGGGGATCGTCTGCCATGTCTGATGCCTTTCGTTTCGCGCTTCACATAAGCTGATTCCTCGCCGCTTTCCAATCGAAACCGGCGGCTCTCATGCGCGGCCAAAAATCATGTCCGACACGCGGGTGCTTAGAACGCGTTTCAGGGCACCGGAAAAATAGGTGGGCAGAGTTACATAATAGCGTGGTTTCGGGCGGGGGCTTTCCAGGGCGTGGATCAGTTTTTTTGTGACCGCCTCCGGGCCAAGCTCGCCAGGGTCGGGCTTACCCGCAGGCGCGTAAAGGCGCGGCATCAGCGTGGATTTATAAAGTTCCCGATGGACGCTGCTTTCGACGTCAATCCACTTCTCGAACTGGATCTGTGCATTCTGGCGGATCCGGGTGCGGATTGGGCCGGGCTCTATCAGAACAATATCGATGGGTGTATCCCGTAACTCCAGCCGTAGCGTATCTGTCAGCCCTTCCAGCGCAAATTTGGTGGCGATGTAGGCGCCGCGCATCCTGAGCGCCGTGAACCCTAGTACAGAGGAACAATTCACAATACGCCCGTGCCCCTGTGCCCGCATCACCGGCATGACACGGCGGATCAGATCGAAGTACCCGAACAGATTGGCCTCAAAAATCGATCTGAGGGCATCGCGCGGGTAATCCTCAACCGCGCCGGGTGTGGCATAGGCCCCGTTGTTGAACAGCGCATCCAGTGTTCCGCCGGTGCGGCTGAGACATTCCTGAACCGCCCCGGCGATGGACCCTTCGTCCTCGTAATCGAGCACGAAGCTCTCCAGTTCTTCATCACGCAGGCGCGTGCAGTCTTTTTCTTGCCGACAGGTCGCAAATACCCGCCAGCCGCGTTTGGCGAGCGCATGGGCCGCGTCGTGGCCAATGCCCGAAGAACAGCCGGTGATAAGGATGGATTTTTGCGGCATCGCGTCAGCCTCTTTGTGTCACGCCATTACCCGGCTTGTCCGGGTAATCCATGCCGGAAGGGCATACGACATGAAGATTGCCCGAACAAGCCGGGCCATGACGTGAATTATTGCGACTGCAAAGCATTTCCGTCTGGACCCACTGACACCGCCAAAGTACACATCATCTATGGCAGATACGATCGACGACCCCAACATGTCTGAAGATTCCGGCGGGCTGACAATTTCAGAACCGCTACGCCGCGCCATTGGCGAGCGCTATCTGACCTACGCGCTTTCAACCATTATGCACCGGGCCCTGCCGGATGCGCGCGACGGGCTGAAGCCGGTGCACCGCCGGATTCTTTATGCCATGCGTGAACTGAAGCTGGAAAGCGCCGGGCGATTCCGCAAATCCTCGAAAATCTCCGGTGACGTGATGGGTAATTATCACCCACACGGTGATCAGGCGATTTACGATGCGCTGGCCCGGCTGGCGCAGGATTTCAACGTCCGCTACCCGCTGATCGACGGGCAGGGCAATTTCGGCAATATCGACGGCGATAACCCAGCCGCCGCCCGCTACACAGAGGCCCGGATGACCGCGGTGGCCGAGGCGATGATGGAAGGTCTTGGCGAAAACGCAGTGGACTTTCGCGACAATTACGACGGGTCCTTGCGCGAACCGATTGTCCTGCCCGCCAGCTTTCCCAACCTCCTAGCCAACGGTTCCTCGGGCATCGCCGTTGGCATGGCCACCAACATCCCGCCGCATAACATCGGCGAGCTGTGCACCGCGGCGATCCACCTGATCAAGGCACCGAACGCACGCGACGACACCCTTCTCGAATACGTTCCCGGCCCCGATTTTCCAACCGGTGGCATTCTGGTGGAACCGCGCGAGAATATTGCCGAGGCCTATCGCACCGGGCGCGGTGCGTTCCGGGTGCGCGCGCGGTGGGAGAAAGAGGAGCTAAGCCGCGGCCAGTGGCAGATTGTTGTAACCGAAATTCCCTATCAGGTGCAAAAATCCCGCCTGATCGAAAAGATCGCTGACCTGATCAACGACAAGAAAATCCCGATCCTGGCGGATGTCCGCGACGAAAGTGCCGAGGATATCCGCCTTGTTCTGGAACCGCGTGCCAAAACCGTGGATCCGACGGTTTTGATGGAAACCCTGTTTCGCCAGTCTGATCTGGAAACCCGGTTTTCAATGAACATGAACGTGCTGATCGACGGGCGCACGCCCAAGGTCTGTTCGATGAAGGAGGTTCTGCGCGCCTTTATCGACCACCGGCGCGAGGTGTTGCAACGGCGCTCGCAGTTCCGGCTGGAAAAGATCAAACGCCGGCTGGAAGTGCTGGACGGCTATATCATTGCCTTTCTCAATCTGGACCGGCTGATTGAAATTATCCGCTATGAGGATGAGCCAAAGGCGATGATGATCGAGGAGTTCCTGCTCAGCGACGTCCAGGCCGAAGCGATCCTGAACATGCAACTGCGCCGTTTGCGCAAGCTCGAGGAAATGGAGCTGCGTCGCGAGCGTACGGAATTGATCGAAGAGCAGGCCGGGCTGCGCGAACTGCTCGCGGGGGAGAAATTGCAGTGGTATCGCATCATCGAGCAACTGCGCAAAACCCGCCGGTTGTTTGGCAAGAAATCGGAAGATGGTGCACGGCGCACCGAACTGGCGGATGCACCGGAGTTCGAAGAAGTGCCGCTGGAAGCCATGATCGAAAAAGAGCCGATCACGGTTGTCTGCTCCGCCATGGGTTGGGTGCGGGCAATGAAGGGGCATATCGCGCTTGATCAGGAATTGAAGTTCAAAGACGGCGACGAGGGGCGCTTCATTTTTCACGCCGAAACCACCGACAAGCTGCTGCTGTTTGGCAGCAATGGCCGGTTTTACACACTCGCCTGCAACAACCTTCCGGGCGGGCGTGGCATGGGCGAGCCGGTGCGCCTGATGGTGGACTTGCCAAACGAGGCGGAAATGGTGGCAATGTTCATTTACCAAGCGGACCGCAAGCTGTTGCTCGCCTCCAGCGCCGGGGACGGGTTCATTGTTGCAGAAAACGACGTGATTGCCCAAACCCGCTCCGGCAAACAGGTTCTGAACGTAAAAAACGGTGTTGCTGCGCTGGTCTGCAGGCTGGTTGCCGGTGACCACATCGCCTGTGTCGGCGAGAACCGCAAAGTGCTGGTGTTCCCTCTGGGTGAATTGCCGGAAATGGGCCGCGGTAAGGGCGTTCGGCTGCAGAAATACAAGGACAAAGGTGCGCGGCTGTCCGACGCCACAACTTTTGAACGCGCTCACGGGCTGAGTTGGAAAGACCCGGCAGGGCGTACCCGCACCGAGCTTGAACTGACCGAATGGCCCGGCCACCGCGCCAGCGCCGGGCGCATGGCCCCGCGCGGGTTCCCACGGGACAACAAGTTTTAACAATCCATCCTTTGCGTCATATTTTGAGCGGATTTAGCGAATTAGTGATAGAATTATTTTGAGGCAGGATAAGAGGCAGTTCAAATTATGGAAATTGAACCGGAATTGGACGAACTTCCGTGCGAATATCGCGGCCAGCAGGGCGCACTTTTCAAACTCGCTTTGAAAACCACGTTACTGACGCTGGCAACGCTGGGGGTTTACCGCTTCTGGGCAAAAACCCGCATCCGCAAATATTACTGGTCCGGCACCGCACCGGGCGGTGACCCGCTGGAATACACTGGCACCGGGCTCGAAAAACTGCTCGGTTTTCTGATTGCCGTGGCGTTTCTGGCCGTCTACCTCGGTCTGTTCCAGCTTTTGCTCAGTTTCGTCGGCATGTCGGTGTTCAACGCCGGTGACGGCCCCGAGGATATAGCCATGCAGGTGGCCGTGGCGCAGACAACCCTGATTGCGGTTCTGCCGTTCATCTTCTACGCCCAGTACCGTGCCCGGCGTTACATCCTGTCACGCACCCGCTGGCGCGGCATCCGCTTTGGTGTTGAACCGGCGGCCTGGGGTTACGTCTGGCGCGCGCTTGGCCATTGGGCGCTGACGCTTGTCACATTTGGCCTTTTGTTGCCGCGCCAGACCTTTTGGCTGGAAAAATACAAAATCGACCGCACCTGGTATGGCAACGCGAAGTTCCAGCAGAACGGGCGCTGGCAGATGCTGTATCCGGCGATGAAGCACCTGCTTATCTCGCTCGCCATTCTGATTGGGTCAGCATTCCTGCTTGGCGCTACCGAGCAACCCATCTGGGCCATTTTGACATTTATAGGCGTGTTATGGATGTATTACGGATTGGTGTATTATTCGGTCACCACCTTCCGCATTCTGGCCAACAACAAGCAGTTGGGCGATACGGTCGCCTTCATTGCCGAACCGCGCCCGGGCAAGGTGTTCGGAATCTATGTTCTCGGCGGCATCCTGACCAGCGTCTGCGCCGGGATATTCTTTTCGGCGTTTTCCATTATTGCAATCAATGTGATGGGCGGCGTGGATGGGCTGGAATCCCTTTTCGAACCGGGAAGTGGTCTTGGCAGCAGCCTGTCGCAAATAATCGGAGCCGGGCTGTTCGGCCTTGGTTATCTTGCGATGCTGATTATGTCCGGTGTCTTTGCGATGATTTTCATCACCCAGCCGATCCTTGAACACTACGTCAAACTGACGCGGATTCAGAATGCATCGGAGCTTCATGACATCGAGCAAAGGTCACGCGATGAAATGGTTGAGGCTGAAGGCTTCGCCGATGCGCTGGATGTTGGCGCTGCGATCTGACGGGAGCAACTACCGTGCAGGAACATGGTGAAAAGGTTGGCGCAAAATTCTACGATGGCCGCTCTGCGCGTCCGCGTGCGGCGCAGGTGTCTTTGGCCTCTCGAGACGGTGCGCCAACCCTGAAAATAGAATCCGAGGGCATGAACACTGTTTTCTGGCGCTCTGACAACCTGCGCGAAATTCGCGATCAGGCGCGCGA
>JAAEUI010000151.1 GCA_024227475.1 Paracoccaceae bacterium
ACCATCCATTTGCAGGCCCTGTCGGCGTCAAATTGCTGCTCTGCCCGTTGCCATAATTCGTGGTATTGCGGTGTCGGCAGTAAGTCATCCCGCAGTTGCGAAAAGCGAAAAGCCCGGGGCTTGGCGGCCAGCGCATGAATAACATGCTGGTAATTGATATTGCGTGCCCGACCGTCTGCCTCATTCGGGTAGACACGGTTTAGTGCCACCACGCGGGTTTGTCCAACAAAGCAGTCCAGCCGGTCATGGTAAAGATGAACCCGCAAGGTTTCACCGATGAGTTTAGAGGGCACGGTATAAAGACCCCTTTTAACGGCAATGGTGCTGCAACGGGTGACCTTGACACTGAGTTCAGTAAAGTCAGTAAAGCGGTGATGGGGCAAGGTTTGCAGATGGGGCTGCTCTTCTGTCAGACGTTGTTGGCAACGTCGGTTGAAGCGATCAACAATACGTTGTAGAAAATCGTTATAGACCCGTACCGTGCTAAAGTCCGTTGAACCGCGCAGCTTGAGTGCTTGCTCTATCCGGTGCTTCAACGAACCATGGGCGGTTTCCACCACACCATTTTCATGGCTGACACCCCTATTATTGACGGTGGGTGTCATCTGGTAATGTCGGCACAGCGCCTGATAGGCTTCCGTCAACGATTGTTTTTGATGCTGATTGACATAAGCCGCGCTGAGACTGTCCGTACGGTGCTCAAGCGGTGCCCCGCCCAGGCGCTGCAAAGCGGTTTGTAAACCATCAGCCAGCGCACTATAGCTTTCACCACCCCGGACAATATGTACAGCACGCCAGCCACTGTATGCCAGACGGAACTGATAGAGTAGGTGCGGGAAGGCCTTCCCGGCAAGGGTCACGGCGGTATCCGGATGGGTAAAGTCTGAAAAGCCCTGTAAACCCGGAGGGACCGATTGGCGAAAAATCACGGGTTTTGCTGGCCCGCAGGTGGCCTGCCAGCATTTCACCCGGCGTTGTAGTGTCCGCAGACGGGCACCAGGATACTGGCCCGGATAACGTTCATCCAAATATTCCCAAAGCGTGCTGCCC
>JAAEUI010000152.1 GCA_024227475.1 Paracoccaceae bacterium
CGTGCCCGACCGTCTGCCTCATTCGGGTAGACACGGTTTAGTGCCACCACGCGGGTTTGTCCAACAAAGCAGTCCAGCCGGTCATGGTAAAGATGAACCCGCAAGGTTTCACCGATGAGCTTGGAAGGCACGCTATAAAGGCCACGTTTAACCGCAATGGTACTGCAACGGGTGACCTTGACACTGAGTTCAGCAAAGTCAGTAAAGCGATGATGGGGCAGAGCTTGCAGATGGGTCTGCTCTTCTGTCAAACGCTGTTGGCAACGGCGGTTGAAGCGATCAACAATGCGTTGCAGAAAATCGCGATAGGCCCGCCCCGTGCTAAAGTCGGTTGAACCGCGCAGCTTGAGGGCTTGCTCTATCCGGTGCTTCAACGAACCATGGGCGGTTTCCACCACACCATTTTCATGGCTGACACCCCTATTATTGACGGTGGGTTTCATCTGGTAATGTCGACACAGCGCTTGATAGGCTTCCGTCAACGACTGTTTTTGATGCTGATTGACATAAGCCGCACTGAGACTGTCCGTCCGGTGCTCAAGCGGTACCCCACCCAAACGCTGCAAAGCGGTTTGTAAACCATCGGCCAACGCGCTATAGCTTTCACCGCCCCGGACAATATGCACAGCGCGCCAGCCACTGTACGCCAGACGGAACTGATAGAGCAGGTGCGGGAACGCCTTACCGGCAATGGTCACGACGCTATCCGGATGGGTAAAGTCTGAAAAGCCCTGTAAACCCGGGGGTACCGATTGGCGAAAAATCACGGGTTTTGCTGGCCCGCAGGTGGCCTGCCAGCATTTCACCCGGCGTTGTAGTGTCCGCAGACGGGCACCAGGATACTGGCCCGGATAACGTTCATCCAAATATTCCCAAAGCGTGCTGCCC
>JAAEUI010000153.1 GCA_024227475.1 Paracoccaceae bacterium
CATGGCTCTCGCAGTGTCAGCGGGATGATCTCGGCGGTGGAAGTGTCTTCCTGCCTGGCCGCTTCCGCACCGAGCAATGTGCGGACCTTGGTGATATTGGCCTTACGCTGTGCAGAAGCCAGCAGTCCATAATGGCGGATGAACTCATCCGTGGGCAGGCGCATGATCTTCATGCGGTCGCCACGTTTGATCCGATAGTCTTTCCATTTGAAGGCAATGTTGTTGCCATCAGCGCTGACCAAACGATGGTTTGAGATCGCGACCCGGTGGGTGTAGCGGCTCAAGTACGCCAGCACAGCCTCGGGTCCGCCGAAGGGTGGCTTGGCATAAACGACCCAGTTGGTTTGGCGCAGCGGGGCGAGATGGGCTGCAAAGACGCCCGGATCGGCCAACTTTGTCAGATTGCCAAAGAAGCGCAGCTTGCCCGCCTTATGCAATCTGGTCAGTGCTTCGAGGAAGAGGCGGCGGAACAGCCGTGACAGGACTTTCACCGGCAGGAAGAACCCTGGGCGACAGGCGATCCAACGTTTGCCATGAGGCGATAGCCCGCCGCCCGGCACAATGACATGCACATGCGGGTGATGCATCATCGCTGATCCCCAAGTATGCAGTACGCTTGTCATCCCGATCTTTGCGCCGAGATGTTTTGGGTCGGCCGCGATGGTCAAAAGCGTTTGAGCTGACGCCTTGAACAACAGGCTGTAGACTGCCGCCTTGTTCTGATAGGCAATGTCAGCGATCTGCGCCGGAAGCGTGAAGACCACGTGGAAGTATTCGACCGGCAGCAGGTCTTCCATGCGTGCTTGCATCCAGTTCTTCGCAGTCGCACCCTGACACTTTGGGCAGTGCCGATTGCGGCACGAGTTGTAGGCGATGTGCTGATGACTGCACTTTGTGCAAACCGCGACATGCCCGCCAAGGGCGGCGGTGCGGCAGTTCTCAATCGCAGACATCACCTTCAGTTGCGGCAGGTTCAGATGCCCGGCATGCGATTGGCGATAGGCAGGCCCGTGTGCGCGGAAGATATCCGCGACCTCCAGCTTGAGACGGTGCAAGGGGCGGCTACTTTAGCTTGGTCCGCCCCTCCGTTGTACCAGTAGATCAAGTGGGCTGGTGACATCCTGGATCGTTTTGGTCGCCACCTTGGTATAGACCGTAGTTGTTTCTAACTTGGCGTGTCCCAACAGAACCTGAATGACCCGAATGTCGGTCCCACCTTCCAACAGATGTGTCGCAAAGCTGTGTCTGAGCGTATGCGGAGACACCGTCTTCTTGATCTCGGCAAAGTCGCACGCTACCCCGAAAGCGCGGTTGAACTGGCGCGTCGAGATCGGATCAATGCGATTACGCCCTGGGAACATCCAACCATGGGACCGGGCCTCACGATAATAATCTCGCAGTAGCTCCAGCAGGTTCGGTGACAACATGACCTGCCGGTCCTTGCGACCCTTGCCTTGCTCGATCCGGATTAGCATCCGGTCGCTATCAATATCGCCGACTTTGAGATGGGTGACTTCACTGGCCCGCAAACCGCCGCCATAAGCCACACTGAAGGCAGCGCGGTACCGTAGCCCCGGCCCGGGTGCGGCTTCGATTATACGGGCCACTTCTTCGGCGCTGAGGACGATCGGGATATTCTTAGCCGCCCGCTGGTAGCGCATGTGGCGCTTCATCTCTGGCCGCGGGCACGTCGTGGCAAAGAAGAAACTGAGCACGGTTAGCCGGTTGTTGAACGTCGGCGCGCCAACGCCACGCTCCTTCATATCAAGCTGGAAGGCGCGTAGCTCCTCCGGGGTCGCGCTGTCCGGCGCATGACCAAGGAACTTCGTAAAGTCCCGCATCGCACGCAGGTACATCGTCTGCGTTTTGGGCTGCAGCCCCTTGATCCGCATATCTTCGAGAAACCGCTGGCGCAGCTTCGGTACATATTGGTCTGACATTGAAACCTCCTGACGTCAGATTGAGAAAGTCCCAATCGTCAGACAGGTTCGTCAGTTCACAAAATCACAGCGCTCAAATCATCCCGCACCACACACCACAAGCGCCAATACCGCGAGAGCGGTTTCGTCCTCGTCCCGCTGAGCCGTCATTGCCCGAGTTTTGCCCAAAGTCCGCTATCGGAAGAAGCGGCCGTCGCCATCACTGCCTGTTTATGGGTCCTGACCCTAGTTTATAAACGAGTGTACACCTCACACAACGAAACGACTTGGGTTGAAAGCCAGTGTGAGAAAATATCGCTTGAAGAGTTTTATGAATTGGTACATGCGGCTGCCCGAAATACCCAACGGAAGCAAAATATTTAGCTCTCAAAGAAGCGTAAGCGATAGGTCGTTAGCCGAGGATGAAGCGAATTATTGCCTTGTCAAAGTTCCAGCCACAGTATCAAAAGTTGCACTATGCCCAAGTCGAGCCCATGAAATACGATAAACGCGAATGCACCTTCGCTGATACGTTGAGCCGACCCTGCCCTAATTCTTCCGAAGGTACGAGAAAACTTCGCCGATCGCTTCAAGAGCTGTCCATGCCAGCAAACCAAGGGCCGCGCGCCTGTCCACCCTCAGCCTACTCAATCGCAGTACGGATTTTCTAGTTCTGTCACCCGTCGTTGGTTCTTGTGTTTCCTATGGCGTCAGCCACTTTTACCAGTCCGGAATAAGTGGCTCCGCCTGCGATACATGCCCCAACAATAATTCCCACGAAAATAATGATCGTTCCGCCGCTCATGGTTGTCTCCCTTAACCATCTGCTGTGGGCGGTCGGGAGTTTGCGCATCTCCACCCGGACGGAAGTTTGCATGCGTCGCTGGAACCGGGCTTGGCGAAGGAGGCGATTCAGGCGGGTTGGGCCATAGCGCATCCTTGGGCCAATCAGCGCGAGGGTTGGGAAGGTTTTGTCATGATTTACACGCCTACGACCGAAAAAGAACTTGGGGTTGTTTCTGAACTAGTTGCGCAGTCATATATTTATGTAACGGGTCGGCCCGTTATGCGATGAGCCATCTCATCTCTCATCACGGCCCGCAGCGGACACTGAATTTGGCCTTACATTGCTGCGGCGCGGCTCGGAATTTCTGACATTCGAACTTTGTGCCGCAACTAGTGTGTGTAGAGTCGTTGTCGCGCAGACGCAATTGACGTTCACAGCCCCTAGCTTCGATTGCAAAAACTTGACGAAAAACCACAATCCGACTAGCCTTTCCCCGATTGGGGGAATGATGTTTCGTCCTGTTCTGCTACCGCTTTTGTTGCTCGCTTCCAGTCTATCTGTGTCAGCAACACCATTGCAAAAGGCCATTGAAGCCCGTGATGTCGAAGCGGTTCAAGCCCTGTTGCAGCAAGGTGCAGACGTCAACGAGCTCGGCGATTACGGAGAAACCGCGCTGACGGCAGCAATTCTTTCAGGCAGCGATGCAATCGTACCGCTATTGCTGGATAGCGGCGCAGGCATTGCCAATCGAAATTCAGGAGGTTTCACTCCGCTTCACGCCGCTGCTTACACCAACAACGAGAGTGTTGCCGCTCTTCTTGTTGAGCGCGGCGCCTCTATTGACGATCAACAGAACAAGGCAGGCGTCACGGCCCTGTCGATCGCGGCGGAAGAGAACCATCTCGGCGTTGCACGTGTTCTTACCGACCACGGCGCTGGCGTCGATCTCGCGGACATGAACGGGTACACACCTTTGACCCGGGCGATATGGATCGGGCACACTGACGTGGCACAACTACTCATTGCCGCCGGTGCGAAATGCCAGCCGGTCGAGATCCTCGAAGAGCCGGCCTATTCGAATTGCCTCAAGTTACAGTAGCAACGTCGGGCTCTGTTCCGGCAATGTTTTGAACCAACAAAGGGAGAGACGCCCATGAAAGACGCTTGCAATTTCCGATGGTTGGCTACTGCTTTCACCATCGCGTTGGGTGCGGCTGCGGGCGGGGAGGCCCTGGCAGGCGGCACTGTAAACACAGGCTACTTCGGCGGTGTCGCCATCGAAGGCTATGACTCCGTCGCCTATTTCACGGAGTCAAAGGCGGTCAAGGGGTCGCAGGAGTTCCAGCACGATTTTCTCGGCGAAATCTGGCTATTCAGCAGCTCGGAAAACCGTGACCTCTTCATGTCCGACCCGGTTTCCTATGCCCCGCAATACGGCGGATTCTGCGCCGGTGAAATGCTCTATGCCGATGTCTCCACCGGAATCACCACGAATATCAATCCCGAATCCTGGCGCATTATCGACGGCAAGCTGTACCTGTTCTACAACGACGGCACGGCTGCGTTTTTCGCGGAAAATGCCGAAGAATTCGTCGAAAAGGCCGACCAGAAATGGCCAACCGTCAGCGATCGGCTGCTCAGCCAATAAAGCCGCAACCAGCAAGGGCGGCGTGATCAATATTCGAGCGTGAAATGGTACAGGCCGAACCCGTTAGGGTAGCTGTATGCGATGCTTTCCCCGGTCCCGTCAGACATGCTCCGGTAGACCGGACCACAGAATTTTCGCCCCATCGCAATGGCCGTCGATTGCGTGCAGAGCAAATCGTTCTGCTGTGACAGTGTACCGCTCATCTGATATCCGAGGCCCCGTTCCAGAAACGCGCCGGAATCATCTACATAACGGACAAATGCCCCGACGCCGTCGCGTTCACCGCTCCAGGTCTGCCCGTCAATCACGGCCTCGACTGCATCCGCTGGCAGCCGCGCTGCCGGATCGCCGACAAACCCCATTGGCCACTCGGGCAACCCGGCGAGACGCAGGGCGTCGGTCCGTATCGCCAGATCCTCCGGCCTGCGGTGATGAGAGTAAAGCGTGCGAAACCCCTCGACGCTGCTTTCGGGAAGGCGTTTTATGATGCTTGCCACCGCCTCGCTCGCCGCACCTGCGTTACCCAACCGCGCGTTCGCGCCTGCCAGCACCTCCAGCCCCAGATCGCTGGCAATCTCGTCGGTATTCAGGCGCAGTTGGGCGAGTGAATCCTCGTCGCGGCCGACAAGAAACAGCGCGAGCGCATGATACTCGCGCACATGCTCCGGCGGCTTCGGGTTCAACCGCTGCAGGGTTTCAAACTCGCGTAACGCGTCCTCATGACGTCCGGCATAGATCAGCACCACCGCGAGGTTCAGCTTGGCTTCGGCGTCGTTGGGCGCCAACTCCACAGCCTTTTGGGCCGAGTTCAACGCGTCCGAGTGATTGCCTTCCAGCATCTGCAACAGCGCCAGAACCGAAAAACTTCGTGCCAGCCCGGGTTTCAGTTGAATGGCGCGGCTCGCAGCCTCGAAGGCGCGTTTGCGCGCCACAGCGGAAGGCAGGTTGTCGAAATACCCGAAACTCAAAATATCAACAGCGACACGCGCATAGCCCGCATAGGCTTCGGCAAATCCACGGTCGAGCGAAATCGCCCTTTGATATAGCTTCAGAGCTTCGCCGGCCGAACCCGTCTCGGCGTAATAGGCCTGGCGTTCCGCCTTCAGGTAATAGTCGTAAGCTTCCAGATTTTCAGTCGGAAGCGCCGAAATCTGCGATTGCTCGTCGTCGGTAAGCTCCACTGCCATTGCATTGACTATGCCCGCGATCACATCGTCCTGAATCGCAAGAATACCACCGTATTCCCGGTCATAACGCTCTGCCCAGACCAAATCACCGCGCAGGCCGTCAACGAGACGCACATTGATGCGGACCTGATTTTCCACCCGCCTGACACTACCGCCGAGTATAAACCGAACGCCCAGAGCCCGGGCAACCGCGGACGTATCGGCGGTGGCGTCCCTGAAGGCGAAACTCGAATTCCGCGAGATGACGAATAATCCGGAAATTTTAGAGAGATCGGTGATTAGATCCTCTGTCATACCATCAGCGAAGTACTCCTGACCTGCAGTCTCCGACAGATTGCCGAACGGCAGAACCGCAATCGAAGGCTTGTCAGGTAGGGGAAACGCCATCGCATCGCCCGGCCCTGACCTTTCAGTCAAGACCCACATCGACACGGCAATAATGGCGACAAGAAATATCAGGCTGACGCCGACCAGCCGCTGGACCGGCGCAAAATCGGTCTTAAACCCAGCGCGCGGTTGCTGGGGCTTCGCATGCTTGGCAGGCCAGGTCCAAACTTCGACCGGTCTGGCAATGTTTTTCAACTCATAGTGGCCGGCTTTGGCGAACTCGATATCCACCTTGCCGGCAATCTGCTCGGCGATCTGGTTGGAAATACTGATGCCACCTGGTGGTGCGACGGCCTGCAGGCGCGCGGCGATATTGACCCCATCACCCGCTAGGTTTTCGCCTTCGGCCATGACATCGCCCAGATTGACGCCAATCCGGAACCGCATTCGGCTGTCTTCGGGCACATCTGCGTTTCGTAATTCCAATTCCCGCTGAAACTCTGCGGCGCAGCGTACTGCTTCCACCGGGCTTGCGAATTCGGCCATCAGACTGTCGCCAACGCTGCCAAACATCCGACCTCCATGACCGGATACGCAAGCATCAAATCCCCGCCTGTTGATGTTCAGAGCCGAAAGAGTGCTTTCTTCATCAGCACCCATGAGACGGGAGTATGCAACAACATCAGCTGCCAGAATGGCTGTAAGACGACGCTCCAAAACTTCCCTCCATGGCGAGTTTAACAAAGATGAAGCGGCAATTCTATTCCGACCAGTGGGGTAAGGTTTACTGCATTCTGATAATTGCAGATCATTTGGTTGATTCGTTACAAAAGCTCAACAAAACTTATTGTTCTGATAAAAAGGGGCATGCTAGGTCGGTAGCCAGGCATTTGCTGCTAGGGTACATTTGCAAATGTCTTCTGTAGGGATATCGGGCATTTGTGTATGCACCCGCAGCGATGGTCCGCTTCTCTAATTGGGTGTCTGGGTCAAGCTCATTTTCCTTTTCTGTGTGATCTGAGATCGTTCATCCGGGTCACGCTTCTCTTCGCAGTCTGTTGTGGCGTTCGAAGGGCGCCGCTGCATGCATGTGTCGGATTGGAAGTGGAGAGCCCCGCTTTCCGGCGCGCTTCAAGTTGCGCAGCAGACATTTTCGGCTTCATCCACGAACCTCGCCCGGATTGGACGATCCCGTCAGGTTTGATGTTTGGCTGTTAGTTCATGCCGAGCCTCCCACCTGGTCCTGACGGAATTCAGTGCCGTCGACCCACATGCGATGCAGAAGAACGGCGAGTTTGCGTGCGACAGCTACGACAGCACGACGACGGCCCTTGGTACGCATCAATCGCATGCCCCAAGTTTTGATCTGTGATCCAGCCATGGTTCGCATGAGCAATGCGTTGGCTGCTGCATAGAGGGTTGGGGCACCATCCCGCCCTTTAGAGGCTTCCCGAGCAGAGCAGAGCAAAGCCCTATTAGAACCGCGACGCCGACTTGCTCACCTTTTTTGGCGGCATCGAAGGATCGCAGCTGAACAGCGAACTCGTGCTCACGCGGATTGCGTTCGCCAACTAGCTCTCTGGCGTGAGAGAACAGGTTCTGCTCCGCAATTCTCACACATTCCTTGAATGGGGCAGGTGGAGACTGGTTTAAGATTTTTACACCGCTACCATTACTCTCATTGACTTCAATTCGAAAAAGTCCCGTCCCTTCCTCCTGTCCACCAGGGCTGATTGTCCATACTTGTCCTGCTGGAAGAGGATCGGCTCCTATGCTGTTCTCGCTTTGAAGTTCAGGAGTTGAAACAAATTTCTCTACACCGTCCAGACCCATCACGTAGCTGAACTGAGTGTTGCGGAACTCCGCAGAGCCAATTCGCTTTTGCTGCTCTTTCACGCGTCTGCGTACTTCTAGTGCAAGCCGGGTGGCCCACTCCAGGTCCTCGTCGGAAACGGGTAAGCTTGCATCAGGGTAACGCACCGCTGTGGCTGCACTGACGCCAAAAACCCGCCCGGCTGCGCGGCAGGAGTTACCGGCTGCAACATACCCACAAATCCGCCGTCGAAGATCCAAAGAATACGGTCTGCCCATGATCCACCTCCTCACAGGAAATGAATCAGAAAAAAGCGCCCTTGGGAATCCCAATTCGATTCAGATCAAACGCAAAACGCTTTAGGCATACCCTCCAATTCTTCGGCGTTTCGACCCTCCTGAGCTCTGCGTCTGGATTCACACCCGATGTACAACTTCTGTGTGTTTCCCGGAAAGTCACTAGGCTCCCGCACCCGCTCAAAGGCTTTAGACTAAGATCTCCAAAGCGCGCCCAATGGCGCCTCCCTTGGGTCGCTCTTGTGCGAAGAACCGCCAGGCGCCGCTGCGGACTCCAACTACATAGCTGTAATCTTCGATATAGTTCTTCTTGCCGTAGAGCTTGCGGTTTGGATTGCCCTCTAAGCTGGTTTGCACCGTGTTGCCGTCTTCTCCTTGGGCTTTGTCGGGCCAACAATGTGCGATCCGTGGTGGATTGACCGAACGATCAAGCACCATGCAGCAACCACTCAACTCGGTGGTCAACATGAAATCACATTCGGCGGACAGAGTGTAGAACTGCGGTGCACCATGCGCCGCTTGGACGATATGCGCCTTGCATGTTTCAGTCTTCGAGGGTTCGTTAAACTGAGTGAAACTGTTGGTAAACATCAGCACAGTTTGACCACCCATCATACCGCTCATGGTCTTTTGACCATAAGAGACAGTATTGACCACACGGGACGCACCGGTTGTTGAAATCTTAATCGGAAAGACTTTGAGAAATTTGAGCGGATTAGTCTTAAGGGTAGCAACGATAGTCGGCATTTTTTTATCTACCTTTTTGGGAGAAGCTAAGTTCCCACAATATCAACAAGTCCATCGGTTTTGCCAGTGAAATTTCGGTGAGAGTGCGTGAGTTTGGGTCTATCGCAACAAAAGTCGCTTTGTTCCACTTAGCGGCTTGAACATAGGGCCTGAAGGGTTCCGGTACAAAAGCCCAAAGGCGGAGGAATTCGACACGGCGGTCAATCCTGCCCTCAGTCCCCGGGCTTTGCCCTCCGCTCACGAAAACATAATGCATTAACTACTCTCGGCCGGTACGGACTTAATACATGGTTCGATTTGGCTGCTTAGGGTTTGGAAAACACAAAATTTCTTAGAGAGTGTGGCTATTGTGAAATCGGAGAACCATCCTTTCCTCATATAGCGCGCTCGATCACCTCTACCTCTTGAGCATTAAGGCCGTATAGCTGGTAAACTGCAGCATTGATTGCATCCTCTAGCCGTTGGACTTCCTCGCAGCGCGCTGGACCGGCCTTTTCCTCTATTAAATCACTGACAAGAGTTGACATCGCCGCATCGTCTTTTTTACTCACCTCGGCAGGAAGCGGAAACGGGTTGATGTAGTTGGTTTTCGTACGCCTTGCATCGCCCTGAAGGGTGTCCCCAGTGTGTTTCAAAAACCACCAGAAAATATTCGAATTCAGAATTGCGGCATAAAGCTCTAATGACTTTTTTCCGTCTGCGGTTGGTACGTAGCTGTATGCCGTATCTCCGTGGTAAAGGTTGTCTTCATCGATGGCGATGTTTGGATGGTTTGAGCAGATATCCATGCAAACCAGTTTACGCTGCTCAAATTTGGTGAGGTTTTTGGGATAAATATACGCGTACCACTCGCGTAATTTCTTGGCTTTCCCACTTTCCCGAGACGAAAATTCCTTCTCATAGCCGGTCACATATTTATAAGTTTCGGTAAGATTATGCCGCAGATACTCAGTCGAAACCAATTTCCCGTTTGAGTCATATGGGAAGAAAACCACTTTCGACGTATTCAAGGATTTATAGCGCTGCGTATCCTTGCCGACTATGAATGGCTTGAAAAGTGTCCGTCGGCAGAGTTTTTGGGTCCAAAGGCGGCCTAAACTAAGAGAGAGTTTGGCTCATCTGGTTGGTTTGATTATGCGGCGTGTTGGCGGTGATGCAAGCGCCGCGCTTCGAGTGTCTTACGTTTGATCCTTTCCCTCAGTTTTAGAATGGCTTTGTCACGCCCGAAGTAGACATCGGCCGGTGTGACGTTGCCCAAGCTCTCGTGATAGCGTTGGCGGTTGTAGTGGTCGACGAAGGCTTCAATCTGAGCTTCAAGATCACCCGGCAGGAAGTAGTTTTCCAGCAAGATGCGGTTCTTCAAAGTCTGATGCCATCGTTCGATCTTGCCTTGAGTTTGCGGATGATATGGCGCACCGCGAGAATGTTTCATGCCTTTGTCCTGCAACCACTCAGCCAAGTCGCCAGAGACGTAGCTTGATCCGTTATCACTCAGCAGGCGTGGCTTGTGGACGACATGCACCTGATCGCAACCAGATGCCTGCAATGCGAGGTCCAGTGTATCTGTCACGTCTTCAGCCCGCATATTCGTGCAGAGTTTCCAGGACACGATGTAGCGGCTGTAATCGTCGAGAACTGTGCTGAGATA
>JAAEUI010000154.1 GCA_024227475.1 Paracoccaceae bacterium
ATTGCCATTCCCGACGCGGCGTCCAGCGCCTATGCACTGGCTTCGTTGGCGACAGGCAACAGCGCCGATTACACCAAGCTCAGCGACGAGCAGTTCAAGGCTGCTTCTGACTACCTGCGGTCGATTCACCCCAACGTGCGATTTTACTGGTCTGATGCGGGGCAAATGGATCAGGCGATGGCTTCGGGCGAATTGGAGATGGGCTGGGCCTGGAACCAGTCCGAGCTCAATCTGATCTGGAACGAAACACCCGCCAAGATGATGCGCAAAATCGACAAAGGCATTGCCACCTGGGTCTGTGGATACGTTCACCTGAAATCGTCCAGCACGCCTGATGATCAGGTTTATGATCTGCTCAATGCTCTGTCTGATGCGGGCAGTGGCAAATACATCATCGAGAGCTGGGGTTACCCCCATGCGAACGCTGAAGCCTATGCAATTTCTGATCAGGACCTGATCAAGCAATACGGGTTTGATGATCCGAAAAGCTTCTTTGAAGGCAGCCTGTTCTTTGACGCGGTTGCGCCAGAGCTTGAAGCCAAGATGCTGAAGGAATTCGAGCGCATCAAAGCAGGCTTCTGATACCACTCATCGCCGGGGGATTTTACCGCCCCCGGCCCAATATCTTTAAGTTTGAGGCGTGCTCATGAACGAGGCGAATAGGTACTCTTTGTTGTTTGAACCGGTTCAAATCGGCCCGGTAACAGCGCGCAACCGGTTTTATCAGGTGCCGCATTGCAACGGGCTTGGCCACATCCGGCCCAAGGCGGAAGCCGCGATGCGGGCGATGAAAGCGGAAGGCGGCTGGGCGGTTGTGTCCAACCAGGAAACCGAGATTCACCCCACGTCCGATCTCTCGCCCGCTGCCGAAGGCCGTCTATGGGACGCGCGTGATATTCCAGCACTGAGGCTGATGACAGATGTGGTGCATGACAAAGGTGCGCTGGCTGCAATTGAATTGGCGCATAATGGTTCGCACGCCACAAACCACCTCAGCCGGGCGCCGGTGCTGGCACCGTCTGACGTGACGATTGACGCCATCATGCCCAAACAGGCGCGTGCGATGGACAAGTCAGATATTCGCGAATTCCGCCGCTGGCACCGAGATGCGGCGATCCGGGCGCGCGATGCGGGTTTTGATATCGTCTACGTCTACGCCGGGCATCATATGTCGCTGCCGCATCACTTTCTGCTGCCGCATATGAACACACGGATTGACGAATATGGCGGGTCCTTGGAAAACCGGGCGCGCCTGACCCGCGAACTGCTGGAAGAAACGCGCGAAGCGGTGGGCGATACATGTGCTGTGGCATTCCGCTTTGCGGTCGATGAAATACAGGGCGCTGACGGCATGCAGGCCGCCGAGGAAGGCCGTGCGCTAGTGGAAATGCTGGCTGACCTGCCGGATCTATGGGATGTGAACGTATCCGGCTGGTCCAACGATTCCGCCACGACCCGTTTTGAGCCGCAGGATGGCTATCAGAATGAGTACATCAGCTTCGTGAAGCAGACCACCTCCAAACCAGTGGTTGGCGTGGGTCGATTCACTTCGCCGGATATGATGGTTTCAATGGTGCGCAAGGGGATTGTTGATTTTATCGGAGCAGCAAGACCCTCTATCGCTGATCCTTTCCTGCCTAAAAAGATCGAAGAGGGGCGGATTGCAGACATTCGGGAATGTATCGGCTGCAATATCTGCGTCAGCACCGACATGCTTGGCATCCCGATCCGCTGCACTCAGAATCCCACAATGGGTGAGGAGTGGCGCCGGGGGTGGCATCCCGAAAGCATCGCCCCCCGGGAGAAAGAGACCGATGCCTTGGTGATCGGTGCTGGACCAGCCGGGCTGGAATGCACCTTACAGCTGGCAAAGCGTGGTTATGAAGTAACTCTGGCTGAGGCTTCGGATGCAGTCGGCGGGCGCGTGTTGCGCGAAGGAAAACTGCCGGGGTTGGCAGCCTGGTCCCGCGTGGCCGATTACCGGGTTTACCAACTGCAGCAGCGATCTAACGTACAGATGTTCATGCAGAGCCAGCTTGGCGCCGAAGAAATCGCGGAACTGGGCATTGCAAATGTGTTTGTTGCAACCGGCGCACACTGGCGCGGTGACGGGATTGGCCGCTCGACCCTGCGCCGCCGCCCAGAACTCGGCGTGAACGCAAAAGTGCTCACGCCGGACGACATCATGCAGGGCCATCGCCCGCCCGACGGGCCAGTTGTGGTCTATGACGACGATCAAATCTACTTGGCCGGAGTTCTGGCGGAATTACTGGCGCAGGAGGGCAGAGACGTGACCTTTGTTACGCCGGCCAGCATGGTCTCGCCTTTCACCGAAAACACGCTGGAACAGGCCCGTATACAAAGTCGGCTAATAGAACTTGGCGTTACGATCCGATGCAACAGGTTGATGGCTGGGCTAAACGCCCAGGCAGTGCGCGTCAGTTGCGCCTACACTGGCCGCGAAGAAGAGGTTGGGTGCAGCTCCGCGGTGCTGGTCACGGAACGCAGGCGCGAAACCGTGCTTTTCGATGCGCTTCGAGACACCGGCAACTTCAGGACGCTTGAACTGATCGGAGACGCCGCCAGTCCCGGCCTGATCGCCGACGCGGTATATTCAGGGCATATGGCCGCCCGGAATTTTGAGCGCGACCCCCAAGACACCAATGCAGAGTGGTTTCGTCGCGAAATCATCTCCCTCACTTCGTAGCGAACAGGAAATCCAATGATAAATTCGCCGGTAAAAACAAACCGCCGCGGCGGCGGCCGCTCTGCCCGCAAAGCCGCGCGTGCGGCGGCCACAGGGAACGAAGCCATCCGCCCGGGCTTGCCAGGCGGGCGCTACCGCCCTCTCAGTGATACGGATATGGCTCGCGTCCACGATGCCGCTCTTGCCATTCTGGCCCGCACTGGTCTTGGCGATGCGCCACAAGAGCTGTTGGATATTGTCCTGCCAAAAGGTGCTGAACTGAACGAACATGGCCGCCTGTGTTTTCCGCGCAGCCTGATGGACGACATCCTTTCCGGGGTGGCGCATGAATTCTATGTCCATGCGCGCGGCGAGCGCGAAGGCAAGGATGACATGCATTGCACCGCGCAGAAAGTCTATTTCGCCAATTCCGGAACGGCGGTGACGACATTCGAGGCCGAGACGAACAGCTATCGGCCATCGACCTTGCGCGACATCTATGATTTCACCCGGCTGGTGGACAGGCTCGACAATATCCACATGCTGGGCGACACGGTGCTGGCCACGGAATTAACGGATGATTTCGAGCATGACATGAACATGCTTTATGCCACTCTCGCGGGCAGCCAGAAACCCGGTTGCATGACCTTCCGCGACCGCAGCTATATCCCGCACGCTATTCGCATGTTCGATCTGGCTTCGGGCGGGGAGGGGAAGTTCATGGAAAAGCCTTCCGTGATATTCGGCGGGTGTCCGGTAGTCTCGCCCTTGCGCTTTGGCAAGGAAAACCTCGAGATACTGATCGACACGGCCAAGCTGGGTCTGACGGTCGATCTTGCCGTGCCGCCACAGGCGGGCGCGACTTCACCTGCCACGCTCGCCGGTACTCTGGCGCAATCGGTGGCCGAGACGCTGGCCTGCGTGGCCATCGCCAATTTGATCACGCCGGGTTGCCCGGTGGTGTTTGCGGCCTGGCCGTTCATCACCGATCTGCGCACCGGCTCTTTCACCGGCGGCAGCGGCGAACAGGCGCTGATCGGCGCGGCAGCGATCCAGATGGGCAATTTCTATGACCTGCCCACATCGGTGGGTTGCGGGATGACGGATTCCAAATTGCCGGACGCACAATACGGGCTGGAAAAGGCGCTGACATTCGCTTTGGCCGCCCATGCCGGGGCCAACAGGCTGTGCGAGTTCGGCGGGATGATGGGCAGCCTTATGGGCTGCAGCTTTGAGAGCATGGTGATAGACAACGAGGCTGGCGGCATGCTGTTGCGCACCCTGCGCGGGATCGAGGTAAGCGATGAGACGCTGGCCCTGGACGTGGTCCACGATTGCGCCATCGATCCCGGCCATTTCCTTGGAACCCCGCACACGCTGGATTATATGAACACCGAGTTTGTCTATCCTGAACTGATGGATCGTGAGCGCACAGATACTTGGGAAAATGAGGGCAAGAGTACGCTGATGGATCGCGCGCGGATCAAATCCGAAGCGATACTGTCCTCCCACTTCCCCAACTACTTCGGTGATGCCGATGCCAAGGTGCGGGAAGAGTTCCCGATCCTTCTCGATGCGGATCAGATGTTTCGCCGCGCATAGTGATAAGCTTGCCGCTCAAGTTTAGTGAACAGAAAGATTCAACATGAAACGGAACGATATCGGGCAGGCGCAAAGCTGGGACAACAATCACTTCCTGCACCCCTGGGAAGGCCTGGAGCAGCTTGGGCAGAACGAAAGAACGCTGGTCGAAACAGCGGCGGGGATCTACGTCATTGACGAGGAGGGTCGTCGCATGATCGATGGCCCCGGAGGAATGTGGTGCGTTCAGATTGGGTATGGGCGCGAAGAAATGGCAGAGGCGATATCCGATCAGGTGCGCCGGCTCGCGTATTTCTCGCCCTTCAACAATACCAATTCAGTAAGCGCCCGCCTTGCCCACGAAATAGCGGAGCGCACGCCTGGCGACCTCAATCATGTCTTTTTCACGACCGGTGGTTCCACTGCCGTCGACACGGCCCTGCGCTTCGTTCAATTCCGAAATAACCTGCTTGGCCGCCCTGAAAAGAAAACAGTGATATCACGCCAAAAGGCCTATCACGGCAGCACCTATCTTGCTGCCAGTGTCAGCGGCAAGGAACGCGACAAACTGTGGCTCGACAAGGCCGACCAACTGGTCCATTTCCTGCCTGACGTGACGCCGTCCCGCCGCCCGGAAGGCACCAGCCTGCAAGAGTTCCTCGATCAGAAAGTTGGGGATCTGGAAAATGCCATCCTGACAATCGGGCCGGAAAAGGTTGCGGCCTTCATTGCCGAACCACTGCTGGCTTCCGGTGGGGTGATCGTTCCACCCGAAGGATATCACAAACGCTGTCTGGAAGTCTGTCGCCGGCATGATGTGCTTTACATCTCGGATGAGGTTGTCACCGGTTTCGGGCGGCTGGGGCACTGGTTCGCGTCTGAAGAGGTTTTCGGCATCGTCCCGGACATCATCACCTGCGCCAAAGGCATGACATCCGGGTATTTGCCGATGGGGGCCGCCATCATCTCTGACCGGCTGATTGACGAGATTTCCGGCGACGCTTCGCAGGGCGCGACTTTTTCGAACGGGTATACATATTCCGGTCACCCGGTCAGCGCGGCGGCGGCTTTGAAGAATATCGAAATCTTTGAACGTGAGGACATCCTTGGGCATGTCCGCGAAGTCGGCCAGGTCTTCCAGCAACGCCTGCACGCCCTGCGCGATCTTCCGATAGTTTCGGATACCCGCGGCCTGGGGCTGGCTGGTTGCGTTGAATGCAGCACCGGTCTCAACCCGGAAGACACACTTGCAGCCGACTATGATATCGGTGCCCGCATTGATGCCTGTTGTCAGGAGTTGGGTCTAGTCGTCCGACCGCTCATCAACATGTGCGTCTTCTCACCGCCACTCATCATCAGTGAAGGCGAAATCAACACAATGTTTGACATTCTGGAACGAGGTATCGAGGCAGCAACGCGGGATCTGTAATTGCCAAACAGTCTCCAGCTGAACTTTGGCAATCTGCGCTCCGAGAAATACGGGGCAGACTACTTTTGAGCTGCCAAAAATGCCAATATCCTACTGACGTGCTCTTAGAAGCACTCCGGAAAAACGCAAAATACCCTAGGCCACAGACCCATTAAAGCCACCGCCTCAGTGCCCGGACAGGCCGGTTTGAGCCGGTTTGGACGCGCCGGGTGTGGTGGGTTCACCGGCAAGCGGCCAGAGCGAGATCAAACCGGCCTGTCCGGGCACCCAAAGGGCCGGTTTTCCAGCCTCGGCGGACTGTTTCATGCGGCTTGACCGGACAAAAGTACGCCCTGCGCCGCATTCAGAGCCGGACAAGGCTGGAAAACCGGCTGAGACGGTGGATTTTTGGGTCTGTGACCTGAAGTTGGGTGGACTTCTCCAAAATAAACCAAGAATGTGGGTAATTGTGAAATATGGAGACCCATTTCGGATGTGCCCCGCGAAAATAGATTCCCAAAATCAACGCGGCTGGATTATTCCGGTTGGCGGCGGTGAAAAAAAGGTCCGCACCTCCCCGATATTGAAGCGCTTTGTCGAGTTGTGCGGCGATGCCGGTGCGCGAATTGTTATCATTCCGACAGCATCGCAGCTGGATGATGCGGGCAACCGGACAGCCAGGGTTTTCCGCGATCTTGGTGTAACGAATATCGAATTCGTTGACCTTGCTACGCGTGAAGACTGCGAGGACAGACCGCATTTGGCGCGCCTGGAAAATGCAACCGGTATCTTTTTCACCGGCGGTAATCAGTTGAGGCTTTCGACGACCCTTGGCGGCACCTCGGCAGCACAGACTATCCGCAGGGCCAATGCAGGAGGTGTGCACGTCGCAGGAACTTCGGCAGGTGCAGCGTTCATCTGCGAACACATGATTGCTGCCGGAAAATCCGGACCAACACCAAGACGCGGCATGGCCTCGTTATCGCCCGGCCTTGGATTGACAAACCGTGTTATTATTGACCAGCATTTCCGGGAGCGTGATCGCATCGGCCGGTTGTTGACCGCCCTTGCGTATAATCCGTTTGCTACCGGGATCGGTGTCGATGAGGATACCGCAGCCTTCATCGGTCCTGATGATGTAATTGAGGTCTTTGGCAGCGGTGGGCTGACGGTTGTAGACCCTTCTAATCTGCAGTTTTCGTCGATGGCAGATGCAAAAAAGGGGGCACCGGTCAGTTTGATTGGTGTGCAACTGCACATTTTATTGGCCGGTGACCGTTATGACCTGAACACTAATACGGCTCAGCCAGGCCAAGGAGGGGCGAGCAGCTAGCGGGTTTTGCGCGAGTTCTGAAAAACAGGGTTTGCGCAAAACGTAGCGAAACAAAAGACTTGATCCGGCAGTTTTGCCTCAATCTGATTCAGATTAATGTAAAACTGCACTAGCAGGGAGATTGCTGAATGAAGGTTTTAGAGACGTCCGTATTTCGAGGGCCAAATGTATATGCGTTGTTCCCGGTTATCCGCCACGTTGTAGATATTGGCGTTTTGGAAGATTGGCCCTCGGCCAAGATCGGGTCCGGTTTCATCGACGGTCTTCTTGACGCTCTACCGGGGTTGAATGAGCATGGTTGCTCGTATCGTGAACCCGGCGGGTTCGTGCGACGCCTGCGCGAAGACGAAGGCACCTGGATCGCGCATATCTGGGAGCATGTTTCGATCGAATTGCAGAATGTTGCCGGTGCCGAAGTGACCTTCGGGCGGACGCGCGGCGCGGGCGAAACCGGCGTCTACAATATGGTGTTTCAGTATGAAGAAGAGCAGGTCGGACTTCGGGCAAGTCAGCTCGCGCTGGACCTGATCCATTCGCTTCTGCCTGACGAATTGGTGGAACGCGACGAACTGCTGGAGGATTTCGACTTTGCCGTCGCGCGCGACAATTTCATCCGCGCCGCCCAACGCCGGGCACTGGGGCCGTCGACCGCGTCGCTGGTCAAAGCGGGGCTGGAGCGTGACATCCCCTGGCTGCGGCTTAACGAATACAGCCTGATCCAGCTGGGTTATGGCCGCTATCAGAAACGCATTCAGGCGACGATTACCTCGGACACCGACTATATTGCCGTTGAGCTTGCTTCGGACAAAAAGGCCACCAACAAGATCCTTGCCGATCTTGGCCTGCCGGTGCCCCAGCAACGCGAAGTGGAAACCCCAGGCGAGGCTGCCAGGGCGGCGCGGCGCATAGGTTACCCTGTCGTCGTCAAGCCGCTGAACGGAAATCACGGCAACGGGATATCGATAAACCTGACCACCGACGAAGAAGTCCACGAGGCGTTCGATCTGGCGCTGAAATACAACAAGCGCGGCCGCACGGTGATCGTCGAAACGTTCATTCAAGGGCTCGATCACCGGATGCTGGTGGTCAACGGTTCGCTGGTGGCGGTCAGCAAGCGTGTGCCCGGACATATCGTCGGCGACGGCAAGCGTACTGCCGAAGAACTGATCGAAATCGTTAACTCCGATCCGCGCCGCGGTGTCGGGCATGAAAAGGTGCTGACCCGGCTGGAGCTGGACAAGACCGCGATCGAACACCTCTCCAAGGCGGGTTATGACAAGGACAGCGTGCCCGCGGATGGCGAGATCGTTTTCCTGCGCTCGACCGCCAATCTTTCGACCGGCGGTACAGCAGTGGACGTGACCGATATCGTGCATCCCGACAACCGCGAGATGGCACAGCGGGCGATCAAGGCAATTGGGCTGGATATCGGCGGGGTCGATTTCCTGTCGTCTGATATCTCGACATCCTACAAGGACAACCGTGCCGGTATTTGTGAGGTCAACGCGGCGCCGGGTTTTCGCATGCACGTGGCCCCGTCCGAGGGTAAGCCACGCGATGTGGCAGGTGCGGTGATGGAGATGCTGTTTCCCACTGGCACGCCCTCGCGCGTCCCGATCGTGTCGATCACCGGCACCAACGGCAAGACCACGGTCAGCCGCATGGTGGCGCATATCTACAAGCTTTCCGGCAACACCGTGGGGCTGGCGACCACTGACGGCGTCTATATCGACGGCAACCTGACGGTGAAGGGCGATCTGACCGGGCCACAGGCAGCACAGATGATCCTGCGCGACCCCACCATTGATGCCGCCGTGCTGGAAACCGCGCGCGGCGGGTTGTTGCGCCGGGGCATGGGATATGAACGCTGCGACACTGGCGCGGTTCTGAATATCGACGCCGATCACCTGGGGCTGAAGGGCGTGGAAACCGTCGAGGATCTGGCCCGCGTCAAGCGCATCGTGGTCGAAGTGGCCACTGGCACTGCCGTCCTGAACGCCGATGACGAGTTGTGCCTGAAGATGGCCGGCCACACCAAGGCCGAAAACATCTGCTACGTGACCATGAACGCCAACCACCCGCTGGTGCGTGAACATGTGCGGCGTGGAGGGCGGGCCGTGGTGCTGGAGCAGGGTATGAACGGCCACATGATCACCATCTACGACAATTCGGCGCATATCCCGCTGATGTGGACGCATCTTATTCCTGCCACCATGGACGGCAAGGCGATGCACAATGTATCGAACGCCATGTTCGCCGCCGGCATCTGCTATTCCATGGGCAAGTCGCTGGAGGATATCCGACAAGGCCTGCGCACTTTTGCCACTACGTATTTCCAGGCGCCTGGGCGGCTTAATGTATTCGACGAGCATCCTTTCAAGGTGATCCTCGATTACGGCCACAACCCGGCGGCCATTGAGGCGATGGTCAAGCTTTGTGATCAGCTGGAACCGGACGGGCGGCGCATTCTGGTCGCCACTCTGCCTGGTGACCGGCGCAACGAGGATATCGCCGAAGCCGCCCGTATTCTGGCGGGGCATTTTGATCACTACATCTGCCGCCGCGATGACAACCCGCGCGGGCGAGGCGATACCGAAGTGCCTGATCTGCTGCGCGATGGGTTAATCGACAATGGGGTCGACGCCAAGGATATCGTCGTGATCCCCGACGAGGTGACATCGGTTGAAACGGCGCTGAAGATGGGCGAAGCGGGTGATCTGCTGATGATCTTTGGTGACAACATTTCGCGCACCTGGAAGCAGATCATCTATTTCAACCGGCCTGTCGAACAGGCCGAGGAGGCGGCGTCCGAAGCAGTGCCCGAAGAACAGTCCGCGCAGTCTCTTGTGACCGAAACCACCGAGGCTGATCCGCTTGCGGATGCAACACCGGTCGATGACGCCCCGGAAGTGCCCGAAAGCGTGCTTCTTGGCGGCATCCGGATGATCCGTGATGCGCGCGGGGTGCGGTTGGCGGTGGAAGAAATTGAAGACAGTGATTGATGGAGGCAAGGTTGGAATTGCGTGATATTCGCCGGCTGACCGGCGCGAACTTTCTGATGTCCACAACCGGTGCAGCGGCTGAAGCACCGATTGATGAAGCGCAAAAACCGGCTGCTTTGGCCCTATGGCGGCGAGAGACGCGGGCCATTCTGGACGGCGTTGGCTGGGCTGGTGAACAGATTGCGATGCGGGCGTTTGATGGAGGCGCGACGCTGCAGATCAGCGCACCAACGGACGTTCTGTACGCGGCCACGGAAATCATCGAGGCCGGTTGGTCCGCTGCTCAGGCTTTGCTGGAAGGCGAGGCAGTGCCCAATCGCGCAGCTGAGATCAGTCGGCTTAAGGACCAGATCGAAACAGAACGAAGCCCCGCCCATGTTGCTCTTGTCGATGCAGCGCGAGCTCATGACGTAACCTTTCTAGGGCATGACGGGAAAGTTTCGCTGGGATTAGGTAAAAACTGCCAGACGTTCCCGGCCAAAGAACTGCCAGCACCTGAGGCTGTCGACTGGGATCAGATCGACGACATACCGGTCGCGATGATCACTGGCACCAACGGTAAGTCTACAACCGTGCGTCTTTCAGCGGCGATTGGTGCCGCGGCGGGTGTTTGCGTTGGCATGTCAACCAGCGACTGGGTGCGCGTCGGTGGTGAAATCCTGGATGAAGGCGATTATTCGGGCCCTGCCGGTGCACGGCTGGCAGTGCGTGATACCCGCGTGGATCTGGCGATTATCGAGGCCGCCCGTGGTGGAATGATGCGACGCGGGTTGCCGGTGCCGCGGGCAAACGCCTGTCTGATAACGAACATCGCTGCCGATCATTTGGGCAGCTACGGAATCATGGATGTCGCGTCTCTGGCTGACGCAAAATTCCAGCTTGCAGATGCCATTCGTCCCGGCGGCCGGTTGGTATTGAACGCCGATGAACCTGAACTTGTCTCCCGCAGCGCCGGATTTGAGGGAGAGATCACATGGTACAGCCTTGATCTGGACTCCAATACTCGCGATGTGCTGCTGGCAACTGGAGGGCGGGCTGCTACCATCATTGACGGGGTGATGACGCTTATTCGGGACGGAGAGACAGAGCCTGTTCTTAACGTCAATGACTTCAAACCCGGAATGCGCGGCGCAGCGCAGTTCAACATATCGAACGCCCTTGGTGCTATCGGCCTGGCTGATGCGCTGGGTTTGCCGGTTGCTGCAATGAAGCAGGGGCTTGGCTCGTTTACCGGTTCGCCGGATGAAAATCCGGGGCGTGGTAATTTCATCGAGGTTGGCGGCATCACTTTGCTGGTTGATTTCGCCCATAATCCGCATGGTATTCTGGCACTGGGTCAGGCGGTCAAGGGCATTCCTGCAAAACGCCGGCTGATGCTTGCCGGACAGGCCGGTGACCGGAGTGACGACGACACCCGCGAGATGACCCGCGCGATTTGGTCTGCCGAACCAGACATGGTTGTGATCAAAGAACTGCCGAAAAAATTGCGTGGTCGCAAGCTTGGTGAACTTACCGTTGTTATCGCAGATGAGCTGGCCCGGCTTGGCGCCACAAGCGACATGATGATGACGGCTGAAGACGAGTTTGTTTCAGTCCGCCAATCGCTTGAATGGGCCAGACCCGGCGATTTCCTGGTGCTTCTGCTGCATGAGGACCGTAAAGAGTCTATGGAATTGATAGCGCAGCTTCAGGAAAGTGGCTGGCAGGCGGGCGATCCGCTGCCCTCTCAGGGTTCGGGTTCAAACACACGAACGACCGCGTCCGTCGCGTAAGAAACCGCCGCCCGCTTCATGCCCTGGCTGTTGTAAGGCATTGAAATTCGCCCCTGCGCGTCTACTGCGATAAGGCCACCGTCGCCGCCACATTTGCGCACTTCGTCAAGCACTTCGCGTGTTGCGGTGCCCAGGTCCCGCCCACCATAGTGCATTCTTGCCGCAACATCATGCGCTGCGGCGCAGCGGATGAAGGCTTCTCCTAGCCCGGTGGAGGACACCGCCACCAGATTGTCTGCCCAGGTTCCCGCGCCAATGACAGGCGTGTCTCCCAAACGGCCGGGCAGTTTGCCAAACGTTCCGCCGGTCGATGTTGCCGCCGCCAGTGCCCCGGACCTGTCGAGTGCGACGGCGCCCACAGTTCCATGGTTAACTGTGTCTGCGGAGCCGTGACGAACATGTTCGCTGTAATAGGCTTGAGGATCCTCAACTTCGGCCAGTCCGGCGGATCTGGCCAGTTCCTCGGCTCCTGCGCCCGCCAGCATTACGTGCCGCCCGTCCTCCATTACTGCCCGGGCGGCCAAAACCGGATGGATAAAGCCGCGAATGCCAGCGACTGCGCCTGAATTCCTGTTGCGACCATCCATGATAGAGGCGTCGAGCTCAAACTCTCCTGCCGCGTTCGGCCCCGAACCTTTGCCCGCAACATAAAGACCGGATGCTTCCAGTTCCGCTACCATCCCGGCAACCACTGCAAGCGCATTTTCACCGTCGGCGAGCATCTCCTGACCCCGGGCGATAAGTTTGGCCATATGCTCAGCCTGCGCTGAATAGTCCGTACCCGGCTGGGCACCGGCCCCACCATGAATGACCAAAGCGTAAGGCATGAAATTCCCCATTTTATCGAGTCCGGAAAGTCTTCAGCAAATTGTACCGGAGTTATCCAGGTTCGGCATGATTCTGTCCAAACCCGAAACGCTCTTCAGTTTGGGCTAGAGAATTTCCAATTTAATCGGATTCAGATTGAATTGGAAACGCCGGGTTAAGTATCTGATGTTGGTGCGTATCTCGATTCTTTTGTGAATCCAATTAGACGAGATACGCTCTAATACGTGAAAAAATCACGATGGTGAATTCCTTTTTCAACCTGATACGAATCTGCGCGAACCTGCATGCGGGCCACGAGCCACACAACGCATCAGAATACCGTCTGCGCATTTAGAGGAACGCCCTCAGAGTTCCAGCGTCGCTGTGCTTCTTGGAAGACGCAGCAAGTTGGAAACCGTTCTAAGCCCTCTTTCGAGCCGCTTCTCGTCGGCTTCGTGGCTCAGGCAAATCCGGACCGCTTCGGGGGCGTCGCTGGCACGAGCTGCGAAGCTGCGCCCTTCGCTCACAAGCACTCCGTGCCCGGCGCAATGAGCCCTGAAGGCATCTGCTCTCCAGCCTGCTGGCAGTGGCATCCAGAGGTGGAACCCCTGCGGATCGGCAACGAAATCAACGTGGCCAAGGATGGATCGGGCCAGCGACTGGCGGCGTTCTGCAGCACTGCTTTGCCGGGTAGCCAATCCTGCCGCGGTTCCATCGCGGATCAATCTGGCCGCGACCTCCAATGCCATGGGTGGCGTCATCCAGACGCTGAGGTTGACTGCGTGCCGAAGGGAAGGAACAAGCCATTCTGGCGCAGAAAGAAAGCCAACCCGCAACCCAGGCGCAACCGATTTTGAAAGGCTTGTGACATAAACCGTATGCTCAGGCGCAGATGTTGCTAGCGGGGGAGGGCGATCTGCTTTGAGCGGGCCAAAAACGTCGTCCTCGATAAGGATCACACCGTGCCGCTGGGCAATCTCTGCTATGGCCTTACGCCGCACCTCCGGGAGTGTCACCGTGGTTGGCGCTTGCAGCGTAGGTGTCAGATACAGGGCTTTCGGCTTTGCGCTTGTGCAAAGCTCTGCAAATGCCTCGGGAACGACACCCTCAGCATCCATAGAGACCGTCGCGGTATGCAGCCCCATCCGCTCTGCCATGGCGCGGACCGGCGAGTAGGTCAGGGCTTCGGTCAGAAGGAGATCTCCGGGGCGCAGGAGTGCCATTAGCGTGCAGAACAGGCCGTGCTGTCCGCCCATCGTTGTGACAATTTGGTCAGGCGGCATTCTTACGCCACAGCCGTCGAGCCAGATCATCCCCGCTTCACTGTGTTGTGCGAGGTCTTCGTCTGTCTGGTAATCAAGCAATGCCGGCAGCCCCTCGCCGCGCGATATTTCACCAAGCACACGCCGGATATGCGGTTCCGCAAATCCCGGCAGCGGCAGGTTCCGGGACAGATCAACCGGTCCGGTTTTTTCGCGGTGCAGGTTGTACGGTTTGTCCGCTTGCAAGAGTGTATCGGGGGACCGGACGAAAGTGCCCCGCCCGACCTCTCCTCGCAACAGCGCCCGTTTCGCTGCTTCTGCATACGCTCGGCTGGTGGTATTTGCGGACATGCCGAGTTGGTAGGCCAACTCGCGATGGGGAAGAAGTTGTGTGCCGACTGCCAGGCGCTGTGATGCGATGTCTTCCGCCATCGCTTCCACGATTTGAAGGTATTTGGGGCCGAGTCGCCCATTGAGGTTAGGGAGCCAAATTGCCATCAGTTCAATATTTCAATTGCATCAGTGCAATACTGAGGGCAATTCTCACACCCGTCAATGCAATTTTATCGGACGATTCCCATGGCAATCACATCCCCCTCCGTTGGGAAAGGTATAGCACTCTCAATGGTCTGCCTGACCCTTCTCGGTGTCATGCCGATCATATCAAATCTCCGACCTTCCGAGGTAGGGGCGCTATCGTTCGCCTTTGCCCTATCCGTTTGGCAAGTGGTCTTTGCGATGCCGGTCTTTGGCCTCGAACTCAAAAGCGGTGTACGGGGCATTTTTGGCATCGAACTCTCACAGGCGGAGCGCAGGCGTATGATTGCCGTTGTGTTCTTTACAGGGGCTCTGTTCGGCCTGTCCACGTATCTCTATGTCTTGGGCGTTGAGAAAGCGGGCGCGGCCAATGCCGCCATCGCCATTCAGGCCTATCCGCTATTCGCCATTCTCTTGGAGAGCCTGTTTCTCAAGCGGAAGAAGTCTGCTGTTGAGCTGGCTCTGACGGCGGTGTTGATTGGTTCCCTTTACTACTTGGGGACGAAAGGCACGTTTCGGATGTCAGGCCTGTCGTTCTGGTTTCTGGTTTCTCTGGGGGTGCCTCTGCTCTGGAGCATCGCCCATGTAATCATCAAGGAAGAGCTGGGCCGCACACCCATCACACCGGTTCAGGTGACTTTTTTCCGTGTCGCAATTTCATCGCTGTTTCTACTTGTGGTTCTTGTGGTTGCGGTGCCGTCGGGAATTGCAAGTGGCGTAAACGCGATCTTTCAGGCCATGTCGGCACTGATGGGCCTGGTTTACTTCCTCGAACTGATCGTCTGGTTTTATGCGGTCCGGCACATCGACGTGTCGCAGGCCAGCTTGATCACAACCCCGTGGCCTGCCCTAACCATGGTGCTTTCTGTCTTTTTTCTGGGGGACACTATTGAGACCCATCAGATTGTCGCGCTGCTTGTCGTCGTCGCCTGTATCTACGGACTGATGCTGGCGGGCCTAAGAAAGGCAAGCTAGATAGAGCGCTATGTGGTTATTCTAATCCAGATTGAACGTAAAACGCTGTAATGCTTTGCATGCTAAAGCACTTGCTCTGACACCCGAACGGCACAGATCAGGAGCTGGTTCAGCGATCTGGACTGTAGGCGGAGATGTCAAGGCGGGGTTTGCGGTCAGCGATGATATCCGCAACCAACCGACCCGTTGTCGCACCCAATGTCAGGCCCAACTGGCCGTGGCCGGTTGCCAGGATCACATTAGACAGCTTGGCGGTGCGCCCGATGATCGGCCTGGTGTCCGGGGTGAAAGGCCGCCGCCCCATACGCCGTTCGGCCATATCGGTGCGCAACCCTGGCAGCACACGGCGTGCGCGTTTCACCAGCACATCGGCCCGGTTCCATTTTGGCGCGGCGTTAAGGCCGGCAAACTCCACAGTGCCCGCCACTACCAACTCTTGGTCAAAAGGAGTGATGCCAAAGCCGCCCTTGGGATAGAACACCGTGTGTTGCAGGTCGACACCTGCATCACACAGACTGGTGGAGTAACCCATCACGCCTTCCATATGCAGCGGTATGCCCAGCATATTCGCCAGCACCTTTGAATGCGTGCCAGCGGCGATCACCACCTCATCCGCATGGGCAACCTCACCTCTCGCCGGGTGTACACCTGTCACTCTGGATCCGTCTCGCTCGAACCCGACTGCGGCGGCGGGCTGCACCTGACCACCGCGGGCGACAAAGGCGCGGTGCAGGTCTTGCACCAGCCGCCTGGGATCAGTGACAAAGCTCCAATCGCGCAGCAGCGCGGCGTATTTAAAATCGGGGGCGATGGCGGCGTCCATCTCATGCGCCTCCCGGCCTGAGATTTCATCGATGGTGCAACCAAGTTCGCGCGCAAGGTCAAAGGCCGCACCCATGGTGGCTTGGTCGCTCTCACCATCGAACAGCTTGATGACCGGGCGTTCCACTAACAGTTCAGGGCTGCCGATATCCGCGATCTGTGCCTTAGAATCGGCAGTGGCGGAAAAGGTCAAGGCAGCCAGATCCTGCGCGATCGCCCGCATCCGCGAGGGGCGCGCATTGGCGGTGAAGCGGGCAAACCACGGCAACAGCCCGGGCAAAGCGGTCGGGCGCAGCGACAGGGGGGCCTCAGGGTTCAGCAGCCAGCCCGGCACCTTCATCAGCATGCCGGGCTGTGACAGCGGTACGATCTCGCCCACCGCGATACAGCCGCACGACGCCCAACTGGCCCCTTCGCCAACCGGTCCGGGCTCCAGCACGGTCACCCGGTGCCCTTCTGCCTGAGCCGCCAATGCGCAAGAAATACCGATTACGCCGCCGCCGATCACGACCACCTGTTTCATCAAAATCCTCTCAGCTTGCCCGGCCCCGCCATCGCGTATCTGCCAGCACAATCCCGGGAACTGTCACTGTGTCAGCCCTGATACTCAATCCGCTTCCTGGCCACGAATTCCGCCAGAGCCCCGGCTTGATCGTCCGGCATTGGTGGCTGTACATAGTTGTGCAGGATGCGCTGCGCTTCTTCGCGACCTGCTTCGTCAGCATTCTTCGCGCCTTCCTCAAACCACTGCTCATAGCTGTCGTTGTTCTGCAGCGGGTTGATCGGTTGTGGGTTTTCCCGCGTGTGATCAGTACCAAGAAAATGGCCACCCGGCCCGATCTCGGCCACATCGGCTAACAGTGCTTCCAGATTTTCCTCCTGCAGCCCCGAGAAGAAACGGTGATAGACTTCGAGCTGATAAGCGTCATGCACCCATTTCGAGTAACTCACCCCAAGTGCTCCCTCAAGGAACCCCGCCGAATGCACGATGAAATTGCAGCCGCCCAGCAGCACCGGCCACATGGTGTTGGCGCTGTCAAACCCGGCCTGCAGGTCAGGCGATTTTGAGCCGGTCCACATGGTGCAGGAACGCCACGGCACGCCGTAATGCCGCGCCATCTGGCCTACCAGAAGGTTCATCAGCCCGGGTTCGGCCGAGCCCATCATCGGCGCTCCGGTCTTCATCGAAACCCCCATGATCGCCACGCCCATCACCATCGGGCAGCCGCGCCGGACAATCTGGGAATAAGCGATGCCCGCCAGCGATTCCGCGATCAGCAGCGCCACGCCACCTTGCGGGCTGGCCGGCGCACTGGCACCTGCCAGAACAAAAGGTGACAACAGACAAGGCTGGTTGGCAGCGGCGTAGACCCGCAGGGATTCCAGCATGAGCACGTCCCAAACCAACGGCGTGTTGCAGTTCAGAAGTGAGGTGACGACCGCGTTCTGAGCGACGAACTCCTCGCCGAAAATGATGCGCAGCATTTCAATCGAGTCGCGTGCCGCCGTCGCTGACAGGACCGAGCCCTTGATCGGCTTGTCAGTCAGCATCAGGGCGGAAGACACCAGATCCAGATGGCGCTGTTGCACCGGTACGTCCTGCGGCTCGACCGGCAGGATGCCGGGCACATGCATGGCCTGGCTCATCTGCGCCATTCTGAAGAAATTTCTCGCGTCCGACAGCTGCGATGGACGGCGCACCCCATCCACACCATAGACAAACGGAGCGCCATAGGCGTTGGCAAAAACGGCATTGCGCCCGCCCACGTCAACGCTGCGTTCTGGGTTGCGTGCATGCATCCGATAGGTGGAGGGCACGGTCGAAATCAGGTCCATCAGCATTTCGCGGCCAATACGCACGCGCTCGCCCTGCACGTCAGCCCCGGCGCGTTTCCAGTCGGCCAGCGCCACTGGATCACGGAACTCGATACCCGTTGTCTCGAGGATCGTCATAGCTGCATTGTGAATCCTCTCGACCCCCTCAGGGCCAAGCAGATCAATCGGGCCGATCCGCCGGTTCAGCGTCGGCAGGTAGACGGGCGGTGGGTTGGTGCGGGCCTGCACACGTGCCGCGCGGCCGCCGCGCACGCCCCGTCCCTTGGATCCAGACATAGTTGTCATTCCTGCTCAGGCTCGCGCACGGGCGCTGGTTGGGTCGTACAGGCAGGTATCCACCACCTGCGCCTCGCGCATTTCGTTATGAACCCTAACCTGCATCCTTGTGCCATATGCGGTGAATTCCTGCGGGACCAGCGCCATGGCGATGTCGTGGTTGCAGTAATAGGAAAACCCGCCAGAGGTGACCCGCCCGATAAGCTTGCCATCCTTGAAAACGCTTTCATCGGCAATTACGGAAGTGTCACCGTAAGGCAGCTTCAAAGTCACCAGCACACGGTGATCTCCGGCCTCTTTCTGTTTGACCAACGCGTCCCGACCGATAAATTCGCGCCCCTTAAGTGCCACGAAACGATCCAGACTGACTTCAAATGGAGTTATGTCCCTTCTCAGTTCGCTTCTGATGGCACGATAGGATTTCTCAAGCCTCATCGACTCGAGCGCTTCTGTACCAAAGGGTTTCACACCGGCTTTGAGCAACAGATCCACCAGATGGCGGTTGTAGCCGATAGGGTGATGCAGCTCCCATCCCAGTTCGCCGGTATAGCTGACCCTAAGCAGATGCACTCCTTTGGCATAGCCCACTTCGCCCATCTGGGCCGCCAGCCACGGGAAGGCATCATTGGACAGATCGTTATCGGTCAGGGGTTGCAGGATATTGCGTGAATTCGGACCGGCCAGAGCGATGACGCCCATATACTCGGAAACATCTTCCATTACCACAGAGCCGTCATCGGGCAGCAACCGGGAAAGCTGATCCCAGTTGTAGACCTGCCCATTGGGGGTACTGACGAGGTAAAAATCATCCTCGGCGTATCGCACAACGGTGTATTCACCTTCGACTCCACCCTGCGCATTGCAGGTCACAGAAAGGGTCATGCGGCCAATCTTCGGAAGTTTGTTGGCCATGATCCCGTCAAGCCAGTTGGCTGCACCCAGGCCCCGGACCATAAACTTAGCCATAGGAGACATTTCGATGAATCCCGCATCTTCCCGTGTGGTTTTTACCTCGGCCTGTACGTATTCCATATGCGCGGTGCGCCGGAAGCTGTGCTCAGGCACCGCCAGTTCGGGAGAAGGAGCGAACCAGCGGGGGAATTCATAGCCGTTCATCGATGTCCAGACTGCACCCCGTGCCGTCAGCAGATCATATGAGGGAGCGGTCTTCATCGGCCGGGCGGACGGGTAGTCTTCGCCCGGGATATGGGCGTGCATATGGGTACCAAAAGTTTCGCGCGATTTGTCCATGGTCCACCGCTTGGAGGCATAATCGCCAAACCGGCGCGGGTCGATTTCGTGCATGCTGATGCCCGGGTCTCCATCCATTATCCAGCGCGCCAGACGTTCGCCCATAGTGCCGCCCCAGAGGATTCCTCCGGGCACGCCTTCGGCCAGCCACAGATTGTCGTGTCCCGGTGCAGGGCCGCAAAGCGGCAGTTCGTCCGGGGTCATCTGGAACGGGCCACGGGTGTTGGACTTGATACCAACCTCACCCAGGGTCGGCACCCGCTCGATGGCGCGTTCCCACTGGGTTTCCACCGCATCGAAATCCTCGGGCAGCAGATCAGCGCCAAAGGTGGGTGGCACCCTATCTTCGGCGAAAAGCTTAAGGTCCTCTTCGAATTCGTATGGCCCGAACTGGAATCCGCCGACGTCCTCGCGCAGATAGGCGCCGTAATCCTCGTCGCGCAGGATCGGGAATTCAGGCAGACCTTCCTTGCGGCGGCGGATCAGTTCGGGCACGGACTCTGTGGTCCAGTACTGGTGGACAATCGGGATGCAGGGCAGATCGAGCCCCACACAACGGGCATTTTCGCGGGCGTAGTTACCGGTGGCAAAAACCAGGTGGTCACAGGTAATATCACCTTGATTGGTACTTACCCTCCAGGTTCCGTTTTCCAGCTTTTCATAAGCAGTGGCCTCGGTATTTTGATATATCTTTGCGCCCTGATCACGCGCCAGTTTAGCCATACCCATCGTAATGTCGGCCGGATTAACATAACCGTCCTGATCGTGCAGGATACCGCCACGGATATTCTCGTTCTGTGCCAGCATCGGGTGCGCTTTGGCCACCTCTGCCGGTGTCAGCAGGCGACAGGGTACACCCGCTGCCTCGGCGATCGAAATATAGCTCTGAAACTCGTCCCAACGACTTTCGGTATTGGCCACGCGCAACTGACCCACCTGTCGCAACCCCACCGATGTCCCCAGCTTTTTTTCTACCTCGCCGTAGATGCGGATCGTCTCCAGCGTCATTTTTGAGATGTTGTGCGACCGAACAAAAGTCACCAGCAGCCCTGCCGCATGCCAGGTTGATCCGGCAGTTAACTGTGTGCGTTCCAACAAAACGGCATCAGTGCATCCATGTTGCGTCAGACCATAAAGGACCGACGCGCCGACACACCCGCCACCGACCACAACCACTTCGGCATGCGATTTCATTCTGCGACTCCTTGAATGAATTTTTTGGTACTTTACCGGCTTTCCTGCGCTTTTGCTCTTCAAAAAAATTCCCTTTTAACATAACCATAAGTTATGCGAAATCTCCGCCGGACATTGCCCTCACTCAACAGTTTCTACATCGTCGAAGCGGTGTCGAGGCATTTAAGTTTCACCAATGCAGCAGATGAACTTGGCATTTCGCAACCCGCGGTCAGCAAGTCGATCCGGCAAATCGAAAGGAATCTCTGCGTGCGTCTGTTTACCAGACAGCACCGGGGGTTATCGTTGACGCCTGAGGGTGAAGTGTTTTGCACCCATGTCAGCGCCGCTCTGAACGGGGTCGACAAGGCGGTGCGGCAGATCAGCACCGGCAGCGAAGGGCAGAAGATCAGGGTCAATGTCTCGTCCAGTTTTGTGTCCATGTGGCTGGTACCGCGCATTTCAGAGTTCAAGTCGCAAAACCCCAGCGTGCTGTTCGAGATTACCGAGAACCACGGCGATCTTGATCGCCATACCCTGTCGGCCTGCGATTTCACAACGCGGATCGGTATGGGCGACTGGAGCGATGTTGTCAGCTGGCGGCTGGCGCGTGAACGGCTTTATGCGCTGGCATCACCTGAGTATGTACGTGCTCATCCTGAATGTATGCGGTTGGAAACCCTGCAGCAGGCTAACCTTCTGCACTCGACCGAGGCCAACCGCTCACGCATGGGATGGACGGAATGGTTCAAGGCCACCGGCACTCCCTTTGCCAGCGAACCCGATGTGCTGTTCTCGGACCACCATTCAGCAATCCACGCAGCCCTTGTCGGCCAAGGGGTGACGCTCGGCTGGCAGCATCTGGTCGGAGGCTATCTGCAGGAGGAGCGACTGGTTCGGGTGGCTGGCACGATGGTACAGACCGAGCAGAGCGTGTACCTGATCTCGCCCCGCGATCGAAATCTGCACCGCCAACACGATCTATTTCGGGAATGGGTGGTAGCGCAGTTCCGCCAGGATGATCAGCTCCCGCAAGGAACCGACATTTACGAGAGCGACATCACGTTAGGCGGGTAATCCGGTGCCTTTGAATGGTTTCCGGAGCGTCGGCGGTTTGACAGAAACTGTAACGAAAGGCACAACGCAGCAATTTCAAAGGCTCGGACCAGCGCCATGCGGTTAGAGCGTATCTCGTCTGATTGGATTCACAAAGAAATCGAGATACGCAGCAACATTAGATACTTACCCGGCGTTTCCAATTCAGTCTGAAACCGACTAGAGCATTTCCGGCCAGCTTTGA
>JAAEUI010000155.1 GCA_024227475.1 Paracoccaceae bacterium
TACGCACTTCATCGGCAACAACGGCGAAACCGCGACCCTGCTCTCCGGCGCGTGCAGCCTCTATCGCCGCGTTCAGCGCCAGTAGATTGGTTTGGTCGGCAATACCACGGATAACATCCAGTACCGAGCCGATAGACTCACTGTCTAACTCCAGTTTGTTGATGACCTCTGCCGCGTTGGTTACTTCAACGGTCAGGCTGTCGATGGCGTGCACGGTGTGGGCCATGGCCTCTTTGCCTTGGACCGCTTCGCTGTTGGCTTCGCGGGCGGCGGAAGCGGCTGAATCGGCGCTCTGTGCAATCTCCTTCACTGTCGCTGCCATTTCAGTGATAGCAGTCGCCACCTGCTGGGTTTCTGCTCGCTGCCGGTTAACACACCCGCTGTTTTGGTGAGCAATATCCGATAGCGTGTTGGCGTCACTGTTGAGTTCATTCATTGAATCACTGGTATGAATCAAGGTCTTCTGGATTTTGCTGACAAATTGATTAAAAGCTGTCGCTACCCTGGCAATTTCATCGTTGCTTTCTTCCGGCAGGCGTTGGGTCAGGTCGCCTTCTCCTGCCGCGATATCCTGCATGGTTGCCTGCAGATGGTTGATCGGGTGAATGATCCGCAGCACGAAAAATATGCACAACGCCGTCAATATCA
>JAAEUI010000156.1 GCA_024227475.1 Paracoccaceae bacterium
CCGCGGCAACAATCGGCTTAGACTGAAACAGTTTCTGTGCCCAACGCAATTTCATTTCATTTCTAGAGCCAGCTATTGAGAAGAAGGAATGCGGACCAGTAGCCGGGATGCCGATAGCTCAGGTCTTCTATCAGATCGCGCTGGGCGCGTTGCAGGGCAACGGCTCGAGACACCGCCGGGTCTTTAAGTTGCTCGTAAAAGTCACTGATCAAGCGCGAGGTCGCCACGTCGTTCACTTTCCATAAGGCGCCAAGCGCGCTGCGGGCGCCGGCTTTAATCGCGACACCTGATAGCCCGAGCGCAGCGCGATCATCCCCCTGGGCGGTTTCACAGGCGCTGAGAACCAGAAGCTCCAGTGGATTTTTGCGAAAACGGAACAGCCCAACGTAGTCGGCCAGTTCATTGATCGTGAGGCGGCCATCGAAGGTGAGCAGGAAACTGTTATCGATGTCGCCTTTAAACTCAGCATGGGTCGCAATATGCAGTACATTGAGCCGCTCATCGCTCAAACTCTGCTGCAGGCGATCCAGCTGGAAATCTTCGTTTAATAGCAGCGTTCCGCCGTATGACTGCTGGATGCTTTGCAGCTCTCCAGATACATGCGCAAGCGCCGGAAAACCCCGCACGGCTTTACTCAGCCCGCCAAATACACCTCTAAGCTGTTGTCGGTCAAGCGGGCGGGGATCCGTCAACTCCATACCCGGGGTTATCGCCACTGCGTATTTTTCGATCAAAAAGTGCCGACCATCATACAGGGCCGACATGGGGACAGTGCGTAATATCCCGTCGGGCACGAAAACCAGGGTATCGATCTCCCTGCTTGCAAGCTCGGACTGGAACGGTTCGATCAACCACTGATAGAGTCTGCGCGCATGGGGACGG
>JAAEUI010000157.1 GCA_024227475.1 Paracoccaceae bacterium
CGTGTCCCTGCCGGTTGCGCGTGATTTCATCAAAGCGATTCAGGACAAAGCCACCGGACAGAACGTCACCAAATCGGTGACCCCGGGCCAGCAGGTGGTGAAAATCGTCCATGACGAGTTGGTGCATTTCCTCTCTGGTGATGATGCCAACACCGGTGAGTTGAAGATCGACAACCCGCCCGCCCCGATCCTGATGGTCGGCCTGCAAGGCGGGGGTAAAACCACCACCACCGCCAAACTCGCCAAACGCCTGACTGAGAAGAACAAGAAGCGGGTGCTGATGGCCTCGCTTGACACCAACCGCCCCGCGGCGATGGAGCAACTGGAGATACTCGGCAGGCAGATCGGCGTCGACACCCTGCCGATCATCAAAGGCCAATCCGCCGTAGATATCGCCAAACGCGCCAAGCAGCAGGCAACGCTGGCCGGTTATGACGTCTATATGCTCGACACTGCAGGCCGTTTGCACATCGACGAAGTGCTGATGGACGAGGTGCAGGCGGTGCGCGATGTCGCCAACCCGCGCGAAACCATGCTGGTGGTTGACGGGCTGACCGGCCAGGACGCGGTGAACGTGGCCGGCGAGTTTGACTCCAAGGTCGGCATTTCCGGCGTGGTTCTGACCCGCATGGACGGCGACGGACGCGGCGGTGCTGCGCTTTCGATGAAAGCAGTCACCGGCAAGCCGATCAAATTCGTCGGCCTTGGCGAAAAGATGGACGCGCTGGAGGAGTTCCACCCGGAACGGATAGCGGGCCGTATCCTGGGCATGGGCGACATCGTTTCGCTGGTCGAAAAGGCACAGGAAACCATCGATGCCGAACAGGCCGAACGGATGATGAAGCGCTTCCAGAAGGGTCAGTTCAACCTGAACGACCTGAAGTCCCAGCTGGAACAGATGATGAAGATGGGTGGCATGGAAGGCGTCATGGGGATGATGCCGGGCATGAAGAAAATGGCCAAACAGGTCGAAGAAGCGGGATTTGACGACAAAATCCTGCGCCATCAGATCGCCCTGATCAATTCCATGACGAAAAGGGAACGCGCTGTTCCCAAAATCCTGCAGGCCAGCCGCAAGAAACGCATTGCCGCGGGTTCGGGGCTGGAAGTGTCGGATCTCAACAAACTGCTGAAAATGCACCGCCAGATGGCCGATATGATGAAGAAAATGGGCAAGATGGGCAAAGGCGGCATGATGAAGAAAGCACTTGGCGGCATGTTCGGCAAGGGCGGTCTGCCCCAGGAAATGGGTGCCGATCTGGACCCCAAGGCGATTGAACAGGCAGCCAAGCAACTGGGCGGCAAAATGCCCGGCGGATTGCCCGGGCTCGGCGGAGGTGGCTTGCCACCCGGGCTGAGCGGGTTTGGGAAGAAGAAATGACCACGATCCCCATCATAGAAACCGAACGCCTAATCCTGCGCGCGCCGGTTGAGAACGATTTTGAGCCGTTGGCAACCTTTTTCGCGGACGAGCAGCGCTCTGCGGGGTTTGGCGGGCCTTTGGATCGCAACGAGGCGTGGCGCTGGTTTGCGTCGAACATCGGACACTGGGAACTACGCGGCTACGGCTTCTGGACCATAGAGGAACGCACCAGAGGTGCCGTGTGCGGTATCACCGGCGTCTGGTATCCCGAAGGCTGGCCAGAGCCGGAGCTCGGCTGGGTCATCTACGCCAATTTCGAGGGCAAAGGCATCGCCAACGAGGCCGCTGTAGCCGCTCGCGGCCACGCGTATCGCCATTTCGGCCTTGTAACGCTCAGCAGTAACATTTTTCCAGGCAACTCCCGGTCAGTCGCTTTGGCGGAGCGGATGGGTGCCGTTTACGAGCGAACTTACGAAAATGTCACTCATGGTACCGAACTCGTGTACCGCCATCCTGCACCGGAGGCCCTGTAATGACCGAAGCCTCGAAACTCGCCGCTGAACTGCTGGCCGGCCACCGCGAAAGCATCGACCGGCTGGACGCAGTTCTGATCTACACCCTGGCTGAACGCTTCAAACACACCCAGGCGGTGGGCAAGCTGAAGGCCGAACACACGCTTCCCGCATCCGATCCGATGCGCGAAGCCCAGCAAATCAACCGACTTCAGCGCATGGCGCTGGAAGCGGACCTCGACCCTGAATTCGCCAAGAAGTTCCTGAACTTCATCATCAGCGAAGTCATCCAACACCACAACAAACATGCAAATGACGGGGCCAACGCCCCATCCAATAGTCAGACCTAGGAGAACACATCATGGCTATGAAAATCAGACTCGCCCGTGGCGGATCAAAAAAACGCCCGTATTACCGGGTTGTTGCGGCAGACAGCCGCTCGCCGCGCGACGGCCGTTACGTTGAAAAACTCGGCACCTATAGCCCGCTCTTGCCCAAAGACAGCGAAGAGCGTGTGAAACTGGACATGGAGCGCGTGCAGTACTGGCTGGGCCAGGGCGCAACCCCAACCGAACGTGTGTCTCGCTTCCTTGAGGCTGCCGGCGTTGTCGAGAAACAAGAGCGCAGCAACCCAAAGAAAGGCGCGCCGGGCAAGAAAGCCGTAGAGCGCGCTGAGGAAAAAGCCGCCAAAGCAGCCGCACCCGCAAAAGAGGCTCCGGCTGAAGAAGCGCCAGCGGAAGAAGAAGCAGCCGAATAATCTCAGGCTGCCGGAGAGAACATGCGCAGATTTTCGCAAGATTTCCGGTCAGAATTAAAAGAACTGATGAAGTGGCGCCGCGATGTGCGCCACTTCAAACCCGATCCGGTGAACCCGGAACTGCTGCAGTCCTGCCTCAATGCATTTGAACTTGCGCCCTCGGTTGGCCTTTCTGAGCCGTGGCGGATTGTTCGCGTCTGTACAGAGCAGGCGCGCGCTGCTGCATTGCAGAATTTCCAGATTGCAAATGCAGAAGCGCTGGCCGGGTATTCCGGTGAGAAATCTAAGATTTACACCTCTCTGAAACTTTCTGGCATGTATGATGCGCCGGAACAGCTTGCGATCTTCTGTGACGAAGCAACGCCCAAGGGTTCGGGCCTTGGGGCTGCCACCATGCCCGAAATGCGGCGCTACTCCGTTGTTTCCGCGATCATGGCGTTCTGGCTGACAGCGCGCGCGCACGGCATCGGTGTCGGCTGGGTGTCGATACTGGACCCCGACCAGCTGCACCGCGATCTGAACTTGCCGGATCACTGGTCGCTGGTCGCTTATCTTTGCGTTGGCCTGCCACAAGGTGATACTCTGACACCAGAACTTGAAACTGTCGGCTGGGAGGAAAGAGACCCGGGGCTGGCGCATTGGATTGAGGTATAGATAATGGCTCCCCGATTTTGGGTTGGTGTTGTGGCTGCCGATCACATTGAAATTGCGAAAGCAGAGCGTGTTTGTGCCTTCACTCTGGGCAAGGAAACCGCTGTGGCGAAGCTTTCACCGGGTGATCGGTTTGTCATCTACTCGCCGAAAACCGGCTTTGGCGAGGGCGAGACGGTTCAGGCCTTCACCGCGTTGGGAACCGTGGGCGCAGGCGTTCCTTACGAAATGCCATGGGCCGGAACGGAGTCCAATGCCTGGGTGCGCGATGCCAAATACGCCGACGCGGTGCAAACCCCGATCAAACCGATGCTGGAAGATCTGAGTTTTATCACCAACCCGCGCTTTTGGGGGATGGCCTTCCGGCGCTCTCTGTTCGAAATAGGGACTGAAGATTTCGAAAAGATCGAAAAGGCAATGGCGCGATGATCGGAGCAATGCGAATTCTGGCTGTGCTCTTTGCCTGCGGGTTTTCCCTCTGGTTTGGCTATCAGGCGCATTCCTTTTTGCAGGAGAACCGCTGTCTTGAGCATGGCGGCAAGATCGGTAGTTCAGGTCTGTGCGAAGGGGCGAAGCTTTGAGCGCGGGCCTGACCAATCAACAAAAACTACTAGCGGCGGTTTTGGTTCTCGCATTATTGGGTTTGGCTGCCCTCGCCTGGCTCAAGCATGGTGTCACTGCTGTTGGTTTTTTGGAATTAGACAAATGCTTGGATCGTGGTTCAAGATGGGACTATGACGCCGGTCTTTGCGAGGACAGTCGGTCATGAAAGACCCAAATCTGATCTGCATAGGTGCCGTCATGGGTGCCTTTGGCGCCAAGGGCGAGGTGCGGCTGAAATCCTTCTGTGCTGACCCGGCGGATATCGGCAGTTACGGAACGCTGACATCCGAAGACGGTTCACAATCCTTCCACCTGACAATCAGCCGCCCGGTCAAGGCAGGTTATGCTGCCCGCATCAAGGGCGTGCGCTACAAGGATCAGGCCGACGCACTCAAAGGCACCCGGCTTTGCGTAGCACGGGATGCCCTGCCCAACCTGCCCGATGACGAGTTTTACCATTCCGATCTGATCGGGCTGGAAGTTTTGGACACGGGCGGCGCGAAAATCGGCCAGATCAAAGCCGTGCATAATCACGGTGCCGGCGACATGCTGGAAATCACCGGCCCCGGGCTGAAAGGCGGAATCATGTTGCCTTTCACACAGCAGGCGGCTCCGACCGTGGACCTGGCCAGCCGCCGCGTAATTGTTGATCCACCGGACGGCGTATTGCCCGGATCGGACCCAACGGAATGACCGACGACAAGAAACCCCGCTCCCAGGGCATGAAATCGCGCAACCAGACCCGCAGCCACGGGCGGCTGGCGGTGCGTCCGAGCCTGAAACCGCGCGAGCTGATGACCGATACGCCGGAGCTGGCCAATGCGTGGAAGGCCAAAATCATCACCCTGTTCCCCGAGGCTTTCCCGGGCGTTCTGGGCCAGTCGCTGACCGGCAAGGCCCTGCAAAAGGGGCTCTGGGCGCTCGAAACCATCGATCTGCGTCAGTTTGGCATTGGCAAACACAAGGACGTGGACGACACGCCAACCGGTGGTGGTGCCGGCATGGTGATGCGGGCTGATGTGGTTGGCGCAGCGTTTGAGGTGGCACGACAGGGAACGCCGAAAGACCGCAACGACTGGCCGGTGATCTACCTTTCGCCACGGGGCAAACCGTTTGATCAGGCCATGGCGAAACGGTTTTCACAGACCAAGGGGATAACATTGCTTTGCGGTCGGTTTGAGGGCGTCGATCAGCGCGTTCTGGACGAGTTTGAGGTCCAAGAAATTTCGCTTGGTGACTTCGTTTTGACCGGTGGAGAGATTGCAGCACAGGCCTTGATTGATGCAACGGTTCGCCTTCGTCCCAATATTCTGGGCAACGCGGAAAGCATCGAAGCCGAGAGCTTCTCCAGCGGCTTGCTGGAACACCCGCAATACACCCGGCCGACCGAATGGAAAAACCGCAAGATACCCGCGGTGCTGCTGTCCGGCCATCATGGTAAAATCGCGGAATGGCGCCAGGCGCAATCCGAGGACTTAACCAAAGCCAGGCGACCTGATCTTTGGGGGGAACATTCGGGCAAAAGGGAAGAGTAAGGTCTTCCTGGAGCGTTGTGCAGTGCATGTTGCTGCGCACCCCGAGCTAGAGCGATCTGCCGGGGCTCTCAAACCGAAACGGGGCGCATTCATCCAACAACCAGTCACGAAACAAGCGGGCGGGTTTTCGCCTCAGCACCCCTGCACCAAACAACAGGTGATAACTGCCTTCAGCCAGCCCAAATTCATGGCATTTGATCAACCGTCCTGCCCGTACATCCGCATCAACAATATCTGCGGCAGCCAAAAAAACCCCCTGTCCCGCGACTGCCGCCTCCAACGACAGCAAGACCCGCAACCGCCACTTCGGCTTTGGAACTCTCGCCAAATCTACGCCGCCCACACGCGCAAACCAACGTGACCAGGGATCGCCACTTCGATCCCGCAATAGCTTGAACTGCAGCAATTGCGCGGGGTCCTGGACAGGCTCCGCCAGCAAATCCGGCGATATGTAAGGATACATCGCAGCATTGCTGACCAAAACCGACGAAACATCGGGCACACCGGAATTGAAATACCGGATAGCCAGATCGGCCTCATACCGCTCAATGTCTACCAGCTCGCTGGACCCTTCCAACCGTATTTCAATTTCCGGATGCCGTTCGTAAAAATCCCCCAGGTGCGGTATCAGAATTTTTGCTGCAAACATCAATTCGCTGTTCAGGGTCAGTGTTCCGGGAACCCTGTCAGCAAGCGCTTCGGATGCATCGGCGATAGCATCAAACGCCGGACTGACGCGTTCCAGATATCTGGCCCCCGCCTGTGTCAACGCAACCCCGCGTGGCAGGTCGCGAAACAGCTGGACACCCAATCGATCCTCCAATCCGCGTACGTGCCGGCTGATGGCGGAGTGGTTGACGCCCAGCTCTTCTGCCGCACGCGAAAAGCTTTGATGGCGACCGGCGGCTTCATAGGCTCGCAACGCGTTAAGGGGAGGCAATCGACGGGGCATGGAAACATGTGCCTTTTTCGCACAGGTCTTGTCAAGTAATGGCTTTTGATGCCGTGCGGTGACTGGTCCACAATAGGCCAGACCAAACTAAACCGAGACCTATGGTATGCTAAAACACTCGTTGAACGCGCTTTTGCGCGCACTCATCCGCTTTGCCCGTTGGATAGGCAAGATCGTGACGATACCCGCCAAACCAAAGCCCTATCTCAGTGACCATCTGGCACGGGACATGGGATTGACGCCGAAACAAATTGACCAGATGCGCGTAAAGCTGCCATCACAATCCCATGTCGTGCGGTCGATTTTCTGAGTCCTTGCCCGGCTGCGGCAGCAATTGAGTGAACGCCGCATGCACTGCCCCCTTGCCTGATACACCCATTCTCCCTATATAGCGCGAATTCGGGAATCACCGGATAACGGCGCAGATCGTTCCACTGGCCGCCTCGCACTGACCTTCTTCGGTCAGCCGGCACCGCGGCAAAACCGGTTATACGATCTGATTCAAACCAAGGAACGTCGTCCTGACCTCTGGCGGGCTTACATGCGTAGGGACCCGGAAGAAGACCAAGAGCTCTGAGGATTGCAGCAAACTCCGCTGAACAACAGCGGGCATAAGGACGAAAACGATGAATATCATTGAACAGCTCGAAGCCGAGCAGATCGCCGCACTTGGCAAAGACATCCCGGATTTCAAAGCCGGTGACACCATCCGCGTCGGCTTTAAAATCATCGAGGGCTCGCGCTCCCGGGTGCAGAACTACGAAGGTGTCTGCATCGCGCGCAAGGGCGGAAACGGCATTGGTGCCGCATTCACTGTGCGCAAAATCTCCTTTGGTGAAGGCGTGGAACGGGTGTTCCCGCTGCACTCCACCAACATCGACAGCATCACCGTGGTCCGCCGCGGTCGGGTGCGTCGCGCCAAACTTTACTACCTGCGCTCGCGCCGCGGCAAATCGGCCCGGATCGCGGAACAGACGAATTACAAGCCCAAGAAGGGCGCTGAAGCGTAATAAACGCATATATCACAGGTTTTCAAAACAGCGGCTTAAGCTGTTTTCCCTTAATCTGGTTTAGATTGAGGGAATTCAGCCGGTCGGGCCTGCGCTGTCGCAACGTTTTGTGCAGAATCTATGGCACAGTATCTGCCCAAAACGCTCTGGGGCCGCTGTTTTCATTTTATCGCCACATTTCCGTGTAAAATTTCGCGCAAGAGCAATAAATACAACGGTCAGGGGCTATGACACAGTTTTTTCTGAACGCATTCATCCTGTCTTTCTCCATCTTCTGGCGCGCCGTGCCGGGATGGCTGGTTCTGGCAGCAGCAATTTACGTTTTTGGCAGCTTTTTTGGCGAACACCCGCTAATTTTTGGCTTCTTTTTGTTGCTTGGGGCCGGGCCGGTCATGGTGCTTATGGCGTTCATCCATATTCGCTCTGGCCTTACGGCACTGGACGAAGTCACACCACCTGCACTCAGGAAAATGGCCCTGCGGTCTTTCAAATTCTTCCGGTTTTTTGCCCTTTTCAATGCTCTGATGGTAGTGCTCTCCTTTTTTGGAATCTGGTGCATCGCGAAATATGTATCGCTGGATATGGACCGGATCCACTGGGCGATAAACACCGGCAATTCCGCGGCCTTGAGATCCGAACTATCCGGCCTGCCAGACCTCCCAGCGGTTTATGCGCTGCAATTTATCGTGGGAATGGTCTGGACTTTGATTTACAGCGCATTGGCGGTGCCGATGGCAGCCAACGCGGCTGCCTGCACGCCCAAAGGCCGCGATGTAGAGATTTTCTGGGGGTTTGGCGCCTACACCGGACGTATGTTCCTGCTGAACATGATTTCAGGAGTCGTGGTATTCGTCTTGCTCCTCACCTATTTCTTCATCGTCGCCACGATGCCGATGTTTGACGGCCAATCCTTGTTTGAACTTGTACGGGGTGAAACACTCCTGACTCCGACAACCACCGCATCCCGGGTGATGCTTGTGGCCGTTGCGATCATGCCGATCCTGGGGTTTGTCTGGCTGGTCAGCCTGTGGTGCGCGGGCGCAACCCTGTGTTTCCGCGATCACCGCAACCAGCTCAATGCCGAACGCGAAATGGAGATGGCCCGGGTTTATGAAAAGCCGATGTCTATCGAAGAACTGCGAGACCTGCGCCGGTCCCGCGAGGTTTCATTTGCCCGCTGAACCGGGTGTTTCCCTCTTGCGCGGTTGAAACTTCTGGTCTATAGGCCGGGTTCCAGAATTTAGCGGGGCGACTGAGTCACCGGCAAAGGCCGCGGCCAGCTCAGTCCCGACTGCAGGAGCGAGAAAATGAAAAAAGACCTTCACCCGGACTATCACATGATCGAGGTCAAGCTGACCGACGGATCGACCTATCAGACCCGTTCCACCTATGGCGCCGAAGGCGACACACTGGTGCTCGAGATCGACCCATCCGCGCACCCGGCATGGACCGGCGGCAACCAGAAACTGATGGACACCGGCGGGCGTGTTTCCAAGTTCAAAAAGAAATACGAAGGCTTGGGCTTCTAAGCACGGAGCATTCCGAACGTTCAATAGACGCCGCTCCATCGGAGCGGCGTTTTTTTTTGTGCGGGTGTGAAAGACTCCCGCTGCATACACAGACATCAACACTAGACATACCAAGGTCGGTTGAGCGGACCAAACGGACCTGTGCATGCGCAGCGAAACAATGCACGAAATCCTGGCGTCAAATTCGCACTCTCGAAATCTGAAATTCTGCGGCGCAGCGGATTTCTCCGAACCGGCCGTTTGCGCGGGGCAATTTGGCCAGAATCCAATCCCGACATTCGCTGCATCGCGTTCGAACTGGTACAACGCAGGACGAAGCGGGTTTTCACTGCCCGCTCCAATGGCAGCTTTCTACGGTGGGCTCAACAGGTGAACACATCACTCATTTGATTGCAGCGGAAATTCCCCGTCTTTTCAGCTCTCGTTCACATTGCCGCATTATTCCGAATTCGTCGCGTGTAGGATCATCATCGAATACGGTTACTGGGCCTGTTTGGTAGTGTGGAACCATTCCGCGTTCAGGACTTCACAGCGCAGTGTGTCATTTAACCGTTCATTGTAGCCATTCTCCCACGGTGATCCGGGATAGATCTGGATAGGTTTGATCCCAACTTTTCTCAGCCAGTCTTGCATAGCTGTTGCAATGCCTTCAAACTGGCCATCTCAGATCGCCCATGCCACCAATTCGCGTCCGCCAAGAGTAATGCGTCGCATCGCTTATACTGGACGTCGGCAGCGGACAATGGAGCGCTTGAAATGAAATTGCCGTCGAGAGGGCGCTGATTGTGCTGCAGAAGAAAATCATCCCAATATCGCAAGTTTATGTGCCGGTGAAACGTGCCAAAACCCTTGAACCGGCTAAGGTCGAGGAACTGGCAGAGAGCATACTCGAAAACGGACAAACAACGCCAATCCGCTTACGTGCGGGGAACGACAGATTTGTGCTCATTGAAGGCCTGCACCGTCTTGAAGCGCTGAAAGCGCTGGGCGAAGAAACTGTCGAAGGATACGTGGTGCACGCACGGTTACACTGAGTGCTGCAGACTCGGAATTGTGGGGAATTCAGAACTGGTAGTCCCTAGGGTCAGGACCCGTTAGTCTCAAAGATGTCGAATGATGTTTTCGAACCTAACTCGGCCATTAAGCGCCACCTTCATGAGGGCGACAATCTAGACATGTTTCAACGCTAGTAGGAAAGCCGTGCGGCGCCTGCCCGTAGCACCGATGAGTCGCCCGCTCCGCGACGCACTGCCCCTTCCAAGCGCTCCGGTCTTTCATGCAAAAATCCACCGTTCGCGACTGGGCGGTCTGCCGAACCCCACGCTTGGCGCGATGTACACAAAGCTGTCATTGTCGGGCGAGAGGGCGATCCATTGCCCGGTGAATTTATACCGCACAAACACCTGTTGCGTCGGTCTTTGAGAACATCAACGTGGATTTACAGGCCGCGCAATTTTTCGAAGTAATCACTCACTTTTTGTTTGGGGGTATGTGAGTCTAGAGAATCCTTCGTTGCCCGGGCTTGTAGGACATCTGCCCAAACCGACATCGCATTTGATGCTGAGTCCAATGGCACGTGGCGAAGCACTGCTTCACCCTGCCAAATAGTGC
>JAAEUI010000158.1 GCA_024227475.1 Paracoccaceae bacterium
GCAAAAGGAGGAAATGACCAATGAGCGGCAAGAAAAACAGCGTCGTCAACATTCTGATTTCCGGTGTCGGCGGCCAGGGCGTGATGACCGCTGCTGAAATCCTGTCCCAGACAGCGATTTCCCTGGGCTATGACGTCAAGAAGACCGAAGTTTCCGGAATGTCCCAGCGTGGTGGGGTTGTCACCTCCCACGTTCGTTTCGGTGAAAAGGTGATGTCGCCCTCGGTGCCAAGCGGGGAGGCTGACATACTGCTTGGATTTGAAGCTGCAGAGGCATTACGCACCGCGGGCCAGTTGCGCCCGGGTGGCATTGCTTTGGTCAACACCATGCGTATCGTTCCACCGATTGTCTCGGTTGGGATACATGATTATCCGGACCATCCGATTGACGACATTCGCAAGAATGATTGCGAAGTCCACGATTTGGACGCGGGAAAGATTGCCGAGGAATTGGGTGAAATGCGGCTTGGCAACACGGTCATGCTGGGTGCTGTTGCAGATCACCTGCCTTTTGAGGCAAAGCATCTGCGCGAACAGATCGTCGCGCGCTTCAAAGCCCGAAAGCCGGAACTTGTGGAACTCAACGAAAAGGCTTTTGAAGCTGGCCGTCAGGCGGTCGCAGGGTAAGCGGTGTCCGGTACAAAGTCACCTATCTGCTGCGCCAGTCAAACGTTGCACAGGCTAGGTTACAAACCCATAAAAGCCACCGCCCCAGCGCTCAACCTTTAGAAAAACGCCTGCAGCCCGGTCTGCGCCCGCCCCAGAATAAGGGCATGTACGTCATGCGTGCCTTCATAGGTGTTGACCGTTTCCAGGTTCACCATGTGGCGCATCACCGGGAACTGATCTGAAATGCCGTTGCCTCCGTGCATATCCCGCGCCATCCGGGCAATGTCGAGCGCCTTGCCGCAATTGTTGCGTTTGATCAGGCTGATCATTTCCGGCGCCATGTTGCCCGCATCAAACAGCTGCCCCACCCGCAGCGCTGCCTGCAGGCCAAGCGTGATCTCGGTCTGCATGTCAGCGAGTTTTTTCTGGTACAGCTGTGTATTTGCCAAAGGCCGTTTGAACTGCTTGCGGTCAAGCCCGTACTGCCGTGCCCCGTGCCAGCAGGCCTCAGCAGCACCCATAACCCCCCAAGCAATCCCAAAGCGCGCCCGGTTCAGGCACCCAAACGGGCCGGAAAGACCCTCAGCGTTTGGCAGCAGCGCGTCATCGCCAACCTCAACCCCGTCCATAACAATCTCACCGGTAACCGAGGCGCGTAGCGACAGCTTGCCCTCGATCTTGGGGGCCGACAAACCCGCCATGTCCTTTTCCAGAACAAACCCGCGTATTTTACCGCCGTGCGCCTCGGACTTGGCCCAGATCACAAACACATCCGCCAGAGGTGAGTTTGAGATCCACATTTTTGTTCCGGTGATCCGGTAACCGCCATCGGTTTTCTCCGCCCGGGTTTTCATTCCGCCGGGGTCGGAACCTGCATCGGGTTCTGTCAAACCAAAACAGCCGATGTGTTCACCGGAAATCAGCTTTGGTAGGTACTTGCGGCGTTGTTCTTCGCTGCCATAGGCAAAGATCGGATAGATCACCAAAGACGACTGCACCGACATCATCGAACGATAGCCTGAATCCACTCGCTCCACTTCTCGCGCAATCAAACCGTAGGACACATAAGAAGCCCCCACTCCGCCGTATTCCTCCGGAACAGTCACGCCCAGCAAACCCAGTTCACCCATTTCCCGGAAGATTGCCGGGTCGCTGGTTTCGCTGCGATAAGCCTCCTGCACCCGGGGTTGCAGGTTCTCCTGCGCATAGGCGCCCGCTGAGTCCCGGATCATCCGGGCATCTTCATCCAGTTGTTGATCCAGCAAAAACGGATCGTCCCAATTGAAAGCATTCCCATCTTTTACAGCAGCCATAATTCATTCCTGTTTTTTCTGATCGCCGCAGTATTACCGCCTCAGAACTCAATGCACAAACGCTGTTGTCTCATCAATCTATCTAATTTAGTAATGGATAATGTCTTTTCAGCGCCGACTTATTCCTTCTACTTCTGCACTGGCCGCCTTTGAGGCGGTTGCGCGTCTGGGCAGTTTCACCGCTGCGGCCGGCGAACTCGACCTGACTCAAAGTGCCGTCAGCCGCCAGATCCGGGTGTTGGAGGAGCAGCTGCAGAGTCGGCTGTTTGAACGTAACAGCCGAAATGTTGCCCTTACCAACAACGGGCGCGAATACGCCCAGGAAGTCCGGCAAGCCCTTTCAATCATCCGCCGGGCATCAGTCCGTGCTGTCAGCAACACACGACAACGGGCATTGCGGTTGGCGATTTTACCGACCTTCGGAACCCGCTGGCTGATGCCCCGAATTCCGCGTTTTGTGAACCAATACCCTGATGTCACTCTCAACTTCACCACGCGTATTGGCCGCTTTGATTTTTCATCCCAGGATTTGGACGCGGCAATTATCCATGGCACGCCTGATTGGCCAAACGCCGAAACGATGCTTTTGCGAAATGAAACCATGGTTCCGGTCGCCTCAGATGGTTTCCTCCATAACCGCCCCCACGGCGAACCCAAGGACATCCTGAACATGCCCCGGATGACCCTCCATTCCCGCCCCACAGAATGGCGCAAGTGGTTTGAAGCCAACGGAACCACGGCACCCACAGTGAACGGCATGATGTTTGAGCAGATATCAACCCTGTTGCAGGCCTGCATCGGCGGGGTCGGCGTGGCGCTGTTGCCCGAATTCCTGATCCGCAAAGAACTAAGAGCTGGCGCAGTGCGGATCATCGGCAAAGCCGTCAGGAGCGAAGAAGCCTACTATTTCGTTCAACCCGAGTTGCAGACCCGGAATTCTTCTGCCGACAATTTCCGGGATTGGCTGAAAAGCGAAATCGATACGCCGGAGTAGAAATGTGATGGCCCGACATGCAAATCCCCACCAACCGATAAGAAATGCTTGCAGTTGTTTTCACATAGCAACTCTTTTAGGGAGACAGGCAGGCAAACCGACCTATTGAACAACAGGATTTCTGTCACGTGGGTAAAATACAGGGGATCATCGGACCAACGGCAACATTTCGAGATGCCATGGCCGCGATCAATGCGTCGGAAAACCAGATTGGGATCGTCGTGGATGACGCGGGCAGCATCAACCGTACGGTTTCTGACGGCGATATCCGCCGCGCCCTGCTGAATGGCGCGCAGCTTGATGATCCGGTGGCAAACCTCCCTTCAAAAACGCCAATTACCTTCCCAGAGGGCACACCAGACGAAACCCTCTATGCGTCGATGCAGGAAAACGGGATTCAGGCTGTCATTTTAACGGACAGCGCCAACAGACCGGTTGGGCTCAAGGGTCGCCGGTCTTTTGAGCCGGGAATTCTGCTGTCTCCGCCACATATGGGTCAGGAAGAAACCCAATTTGTCCAAAAAGCATTCGACGAAAACTGGATCGCTCCGGCGGGGCCGAATCTGAACGCTTTTGAGGCAAAGCTGGCCGAGGTCTCCGGCAGGAGCAACGCGATGGCCCTGAGCTCGGGAACCGCCGCTTTGCATCTGGCGTTGCGGGTTATGAATATCCGGGCCGGTGATCGGGTTTATGTTTCTGATCTGACTTTCGTCGCCTCACTGAATCCGATCCTCTATGAAGACGCGGTTCCTGTCCTGATCGACAGCGAGCCGGGCAGCTGGAACATGTCGCCGCTGGCTCTGCAAACACGCCTGGAGAAAGACAGTGCCGCCGGCACCCTCCCGGCAGCGATCATCGTGGTTCATCTTTACGGCCAGTCAGCCGACATGAATTCCATCATGGAACTGGCCAGCCAATACGGTGTGCAGATTATCGAGGACGCCGCTGAAAGCCTCGGCGCAAGCTACGATGGCAAACCGAGCGGCGCCCACGGCGTCCTGTCGGCCTATAGTTTCAACGGCAACAAAATCATCACCACTTCCGGCGGGGGTGCCCTGGTGTCCGACCGCCCGGACCTAATAGAGAGGGTGCGCAAACTGTCCACCCAGGGCCGCGATCCGGGTGACCACTACCAGCATTCGGAAATCGCCTATAATTACCGGATGTCAAACATCCTGGCGGGCATCGGCCTTGGCCAGCTGGATCTGCTGCCTGCCCGGGTCACCGCCCGGCGCAGAGTGTTTGAGCGCTACAAAGACGCGCTTTGCGATATCCCGGGCATCTCGTTTCAGGGCGAAACTCTCCTGGGCGAGGGTTCTCGCTGGTTAACCGTAGTGCAGTTCGATCCAAACAAAATCGACCTGCATCCCTATCAATTCCTGCGCCGCCTTCAGGCAGAACGGATTGATTGTCGCCCCGCCTGGAAACCGATGCATCTGCAGCCGTTGTGTCATCATTTTGAGTTTGAGCCACACTCTGAAAATCAGGTTGTTTCCGCTGGCTTGTTCCTGACGTCGCTGTGCCTGCCATCCGGCAGCGCCATGAGCGATGCCGAGCAGGATCGTGTCATATCCGGCATCACAAACATCGCGCAGAACAGGTAGGGCCAGTCAGAATCATGTGCGGAATATTCGGAGCTTACAACTTCAACAACACACCGGTTGACCCCTCGGTTGTCGACCGGATGTCGTCACGATTGCAGCACCGCGGCCCTGATGCCGACGGCGCCTTTCAGTCGGAAAGGGCAGTTCTGGGCAACCGGCGCCTCTCAATCATCGACCCGACAACCGCGAGCAACCAACCGCTGTTTTCAAACGACGGTCAGGTTGTTCTGGTCCAGAACGGTGAAATCTACAATTACATCGAACTGCGCGAAGAGCTGATCCGGCTCGGAGCAGAATTTGCCACAACCGGCGATACTGAAGTGTTGCTGCGCGCTTATGAGCACTGGGGAAAATCTTTTGTCACCCGCCTGAACGGCATGTTCGCCATCGCGGTTTTCGACAGGTCAGACTCCCGGTTGCTGCTCTATCGCGACCGGCTTGGTGTCAAGCCGCTCTACATCGCCGGAAACGCCCAGGACGGTCGCATCTGGTTTGCATCTGAAATCAAATCTATCCTGAGCAACGGCAACTCCTATCCACCAAACACCGCGGCAATCGCTAAATACCTGGCACTGAACTACATCCCGCAACCCGATACCGCCTTTTCGGGCATTACCCACCTGGAACCGGGGCACTGGGCTGAAATCACGCCTGATAGCATCGACATTAACTGCTACTGGGATTTGAACGCCGTCCACCAACAGCCGGATATGTCATCGGCGGATTGTCAGGCTGGGATTCTGCGCCTGCTTGATGATGCAACGCGGATCAGAATGCGTAGCGATACACCGTTCGGCGCATTCCTGTCCGGCGGGCTGGATTCCAGTTCGGTGGTTGGCTTCATGAGCCAGCACGCCCCCCGGCCGCTGCACACCTTCAGCATCGGCTTTGATGACCCGCGTTTTGATGAAACCGAATTTGCCCGTATGGCCGCAAGGCGGTTTGGCACGCTTCATGTCTCACAAAACGCCGATCACGACGTCGCCGCCATGTGGCCCCGCTTCATCTGGCAATGCGATCAACCCCACGGTGATGTCTCTTTCATGCCAATGGACATGGTTTCCAAACTGGCCTCGCGCGAAGTCAAAATGGTGCTCACCGGAGACGGCGGTGACGAGCTTTTCGCCGGTTACGAAAAATACCTTGCTGTGTTCCCGGAAGGAAAAACAGATCATCTGAAAGACGGCTGGCAGGAGGCCGCCGTACGCAGCACCGGCCTGCTGCTGGGTGACCAACCCGCAAACCTGTTGGCCGGTTCGCTCCGGGACGCCTTTTTTGACACCGACCCATACCGGCCCCTGTCTGACAAAATCCGAAATGCAGGCGGGCAGGATCCCATCAACCAGCTGCTGCTCGCGGAAACAACAACCCTTTTGCCCGGCAATAACCTTGTCAAACCGGATCGCATGGCGATGGCCAATTCGCTTGAGGTCCGCTCACCTTATCTTGATTACCGCATGGTCGAGCTGGCTTTCGCCATTCCGGGCCACCTGAAGCTGGCTGGCGGCCAAACCAAAGCCGTTCTCAAGAAGGCGGTGCAGCCGCTGCTTGGTGATCAGCTGACATACCGTAAAAAGCAGATGTTCACCGTTCCAGTCGGCGAATGGTTCCGCCAGGCACTTGCCGGGTATTGCCGAGAAGTCCTGCTGGATGGCCGTCTTGAAGCACGCGGATTGTTCAAAATGCCGACAATCAGCGATATGATTGACACCCACATCGCCGGCACCCAAAACCACACCCGGCAACTTCGCGCACTGATTTCGCTTGAGATCTGGTACCGGCTTTTCATCGACGAGGACCCGGAGTGGATTGCAAAGGCAGGGCAGGGTTCGACGTAATGAGCGCAAACAACCCGTCTGAAATGAAGTTCCTGATGATCGTCAACGATCCCGGAATAGCGGCCTTTGCTTCCCGCAACGGGGTCGACCGACTGTTCGTTGACCTTGAGATTGACGGTAAGGAGGCGCGCCAGGGCCATCTTTCCACATGGATTAGCCGCCACACACCCAAGGACGTCAGCAGTGTGCGCCAGGCAGCGCCCGATGCGCATTTACTGGTGCGGATAAACCCGCTACATGCGGCAAGCCTCGACGAGATTGATGATGCAATCTCGCGCGGCGCTGACAGCATCATGCTGCCCATGTTCCAAACCCGCGATGACGTTGACCGGTTTCTTGACATGATCGCTGGCCGCTGCCTTGGTATTCCCCTGGCAGAAACCGGTGCTGCCCTGCAGGCTTTGCCGGAAATCGCCGAACACTGCGAACTGACCGAGGTTTTCATCGGCCTGAACGACCTGCACCTCGATCTTGGGCTTGATTTCATGTTCGAACCGTTTGCAAACGGCTTGCTGGAAGACCCCTGCACCGCCCTTCTGGATGCGGGCGTCCGCTTTGGTATTGGCGGGCTGGCGCGGTACAATGAAGGCATCGTCAGCCCGAGGTACCTGCTGGGCGAACACGTCCGCCTCGGCTCAACCCGGGCCATTCTTTCCCGCACCTTTCACCGGGGGGCAGCATCCGTAGCTGACATCCAAAACGAGATGGATTTTGCCGCGGAAGTCGCCCAACTCAGGTCTGCACACCGTGATTTCTGCGCCATGAGCTCTGCCGGGCTGGAAGACAACCGCACCAAAACCGCCAACAAAATCGGCGACGTCGTGCGTCTGATCACATCAAAGAATAAATGACCTCATTTCAAAGCTTCGCCAAGCCAGTGAACAGCTACCTGGGCCTCGTTCAGCGCAGCTTCCGAGGTTTTAAAACGCGGTGGCTGTAGTGCCCGATTTTGTACCAACCACTTGTATCCTCGGGGTCTCGCCGGAATTCGTCGAATCCATATGTGCCATCGGGACGGAGAAAAATATCCACACAAACCTGACCGCCCTCCAAATTGATTGAGCGCATCACTTTGCTTTTAGCCTGATCACCCATGTCCGCCGCGTCGCTCGGTCCGCCCATTCAGAATGGACCGTTTGCTGCCCTCGTTTTCGTTACGCCACGCCCCGCTGCAGCAACTGCATCAGCGTCACCAAACCAGTCGGTTTGCCGTCCTCCAACACAAATGCTGCGGATATCCGGTTTTGCTGCAACACGTTCAGCGCCCGGGCGCACAACCGCTGGGGCTCAAAGAAAACTGACCCCCCGGTCATGATACTGTCCGCCGAAGTTTCCAGCATCGCCTGCTTCATCGAACCGGTCGAATTCGCCTCAAGGTACCGCCGGATGTCTCCATCTGTGATAACCCCAGCCAACTTGCCACCCGAGCCCAGCACACCAACAATCCCGAGCGACTTTGTGGAAATCTCGCCAACAACCTCCATGACCGGTGTATCCAGGGCCACAAGGGGCAGGTCATCGCCACTGTACATGATGTCCGAAACCGGGGTCAGGGCCGCACCCAGTTTGCCACCGGGATGAAAATCCCGAAAGCTCTCTTCGCTAAACCCCTTCATCTTTAAAAGCGTGATCGCCAGCGCATCCCCGAGCGCCAGTTGCAGCAAGGTCGATGTCGTCGGTGCCAGATTGTGCGGGCAGGCCTCTTTCACCAGCGGCAAAATCAAAGCCACATCCGCCTTTTGACTAAGCGTACTATCTGCCCGCCCGGTCATGGCAATCGTCGGCACAGCAAAGCGACGCGAATACGTCAGGATATCCGACAGTTCCTTGGTTTCGCCCGACCAGCTCAGCATCAGAACCACATCGTCGCTCTGGATCATGCCCAGATCGCCGTGGCTCGCCTCCGCTGGATGCACAAAAAATGCCGGTGTGCCGGTGGAGGCAAATGTCGCGGCCAGCTTGCGCCCGATCAGCCCGCTTTTGCCAACCCCCGCCACAATCAGGCGGCCTTTCATCTGATCAATCAGGTCCAGCGCCGTATCCAGGGCACGGGTCAGGTCGGAATCCTGCAGCACATCCTGCAAGGCCTGCAGCCCCGTGGCATTCACTGCGATGACTTCGCTGACAGATGCGGCCTTGTCCACCATGGGTTTCACCTTTGTGCTTAGCTTCACCGATCCCTATTGGAACAGGATCAGAATCTCAATGCAGGAAGCGCGAAGAGCAGATTAATAGCAATTTGCTTTTGACAATATCGCGCGGTCCAAAGGCAAGGTCTCGATTAAACCCCGCAGCCGCTGATCCGTCTTCCCGTCCCCATAAAGGTTTTCCAACGGCGGCCGCAATGCCAGCGCGGTTTTCAGACCCTCAACGATTTTTTCGAGAGTTACGACCGGGCAATCGACTACGTTATCATTCCGCAACCGCCCGTTTTGCCGCGATCCGATGTTCAGACAGGGCACCCCAAAACTGGCCGATTCAATAATCCCGGACGAACTGTTGCCAACCATTACGTCAGCATTGGCCAGGCACTGCAGGTATTGCCCTCGATCCAGATGATCAATGACCTTGAATGGCCCATCGCCCGGCAGCGCATCCAGACAGGCATCTATCGCAGCACCGCCCGCGTCTGAATTCGGCCGCATGATCAGCCCACCACAGTTCGCGTTTTGCAAGGCAGCAATAATCATCCGCAACTGTTCTGCAGCCTGATCCGCCTCCTGAACCACGGGATGAAAAACCACCAAAGCCTGGTGCGTCATCTCAGGCAAACCAAACTGGTCCTGCAGCCAACCCGTCTTGCGTTCGACACCCGCAGCAATCCCAACAAGTCCCGGTGCGCCGATATCCCAGATGTGCTCCGGATTTTCACCCATCGCCACCAACCGCTCGACCGCGTCCCGATTGGCCGCAAAATGAAAATGACTGAGTTTGGAAATTGCATGGCGAAAGCTTTCATCCAGCGTCCCTGACAACTCGCCACCGTGGATATGCCCCACATGAATCCCCAGATGCACTGCCGCCAGCGTCGCGGCCAGCATCTCGCCACGATCACCCAGCACCAGCACAAGGTCCGGGCGTTGCTCCTGCCAGAACGTAACAAACCCTTTCAGTTCGTCCGCAAGCGCAAGTGCCATCTCGGCCGCTTCCCCGCCTCTCAGGGTAACCGGGATTTCGTGTACAACACTCAGACCCGAAGCGCGAATATCACGAATGGTTTCCCCATAAGCGGCCAGCAGATGCTGCCCGGTCACGACCACTCCAAGGTCAATTTGGTCTGAATTTGAAACGGTCCTCAGCGTCGATTCCATCAGGCCGAAATCAGCCCGGCTGCCGGTAACGTAGTGAACGATCATATCTCCGGCACCCGTAGCCCACACGCCACTACAGCTTCAGCAAGAGCAAAATCCTCGGCGTCGTCAATGTCGATACTATCGATCTTGGACATCCGGTATCCCTTTGTATCAGGATAGAAAAACACCGGATCACGGCGAAAATCCCCGACCCGCTGCACATAAATCGCACCATTCGGGCGCACAACACTTGCCTCGTTCTGGCGACGCGTTGCCACCGCTCCGGGCAGCGCTCGCAACAGTGTGGCGTCGCCCGACATTTCAAATGCCCAGCTCAGCGGCTTGTCTTCTGTAACGCTGATAACCGAAGATGTATCACCACCCAGCATGCCCAAGGCCGACCTGATATGATGAGAGTTCCGAAATGGCGAGGTTGGTTGCAACAGCGCAAACCAGTCCGTGTCGGGAACCGTCAACGCTTCCAGAGCGTGCATCATAACTTCAGCTGTCACAGCCACATCACTGGCCAGCTTGGCAGGCCGCAAGAACGGGACACTCGCCCCCGCAACCCGGGCGGCTTCTGCTATTTCTTCACAGTCTGTCGAAACAATCACATCGTCAAATAGTTCGGACCGAAGCGCCGAAAACACCGTCCAGGCAATCAGTGGATAGCCCCCCAGTTTCTGGACATTTTTTCCCGGCAACCCCTTAGAGCCACCCCGCGCCGGAATTATCGCAACCTTCATCCGCCAGCCCCGAACGGCCACGGATCAGGCCCGTTATCCGACATGATTCACCCCCAATTGTTCATCCCTTACGACCGACCGCATTAGCGCCCTCCCAATAAAGCGCTCAATTTGGTCCGGCGCAACACCGGTTCCGGGCCGTTTGGCCGTAATGTCTTGGTCTGAAATCACATGACCCGCCGGAAGATCTGATCGGAACACCAGACTTTTGCGCGCAACCTGCCTTACGTCTTCTTCGCACCCCATCGGCCGCTTTTTACCGTCCCCCAAACCCGCCTCAATCTGCCGCAACACCAGCACCATTTGGGCAAAGCCATCGGGCTCTATCGACGCCTGGTGGTCTGGCCCCTCCATGGTCCGGTCAAGCGTAAAATGTTTCTCCAGAACCGCCATGCCTAACGCCCGCGCGGCCAGCGCCGCATAAGGCCCCTCGGTATGGTCCGAAAACCCGGTCGGACAATTGAACGCCCGGGCCATTTGCGGGATCGTCCGCAGGTTCTGATCCTCAATCCGTGCCGGGTAATTACTGACGCATTGCAACACAACAATCTGGTCGCAACCTTCACGGCGCAGCAGATCACAGGCTGACGAAATTTCATCCACCGTCCCCATACCGGTTGATAACAACACCGGCAAACCTGCCTGTGCGGCCTGCCTCAGCAGGCCAATGTTGTTCAGTTCCCCAGAGGGCCATTTCAGACAGATCGGACTCAACGCGATAACGTCCGCCAGGCTCTGCTCATCAAATGCCGTGCACATGAAATCGATCTCAACATCCAGACAGTGCTGCTTGAGACCGGCAAACGCCTCCACCGGCAATTCCAGCCTGCGCAGCATTTCATCTTGCGTGCCCGATCCCGTCTGGTCTGCCTGATAATCCGCCTTCCGCGTGCCGGCACGCACTAGCGCATCTGTCCGAAATGCCTGAAACTTAACCGCATCGGCACCCGATTTCTTTGCCGCATCAACCAGTTCATGCGCCAGTTCGGCGCTGCCATTGTGGTTCACACCGATTTCGGCAATCACATAACAGGGATCGAGACCCGACACCCTCCGCTCCCCCAGTTGAATGCTGTATTCCGGTGTCATTCTGTTTCGTTTCCTTGGCTCGCTTGCCGCACCTTAGAACCAAACGCGGCGGTTTTGAATCCCTAAACATCTAGAGCGCGTCGCGTTTGATCGGTTCCAGTTGTGGTTATTGTTGGCGTCGGGTTACACCATATCGGGACAGCACGTCGCGACGCGCATGTGAATCCGTTTCGGCGTGACGTGCTCTAAGGTGCGCGCCACGGGCGTTCGCCCCCGCGCTTGCTTGTTGTGAGAGGGTGTATTAGCTGTATGATCCCCGCCAGCAATCATGTCGGGCAGAACGTTCTCACGTGACAGACACTAAATCCAGATCCATCCTCCTGACAACGGTGCTGATCAGCGCTGCGCTGCTGGTTGGCCGTGTGTCCGGCTTCATCCGCGAAACCATCCTTGCCGCGCGGTTTGGGGTCTCCGCCGAAACCGACGTTGCCGTTCTGCTGTTGACACTTCCGGATTTTCTGGTTGGCCTGCTGCTGTCCGGCGGCCTGAGCGCCGCCCTGCTCCCGGCCATGAAAAAACTCGACCTGCCGGAACGGGTTCTCTTCCTTCAAAAATCCGCCCTTCTGGCTTTCCTGTTGTTTGCTGTTTTTGCGCTTTGTCTGGCCATCTGGCCGTCGGTCCCTTTCGCCCTGCTTGCACCGGGGCTTTCGGCTGACGTGGCCCAAACCTACGCCCCCCATCTGGCCATTTCCGCCATCGCCATTCCCATAGCCGCGCTCAGCGGCGTCTCCGTCAGTTTCCTCAATACCCAGGGCAAGTTCTTCATTGCCGGTCTTGGCACCCTGAGCTTCAACACCGTGCTCTGCCTGTACCTTTTGGTATTCTTCAGCACCGCAACGCCCCTGATGGGGTTTGCGATAGCCATTGTCGTTGCGGCACTGGCCCGGTGGGGATTACAGCTTGCCCAGATGCCAAACATCTTTCGTCCAGGCAAACCCGAAAACCCGGTTCTACTGCGCCCGGTGCTGCGTGGTTTCCTGAACGGACTGCTGGCCTATTCGATCATGTTCGGCGTGCCCTATTTGTTCAGATCGGTCTATGGCTTTGGCGGTGAAGGCAATCTGGCGGTTTTCAACTTTGCTCTGAAGCTGTTCGAATTGCCCGCAGTGCTGCTCATCGCTCCGCTGGTAACCGTCATGCTGCCCCGGTTGTCCGGTCTGGCCGAAAAAGACAGCGTCGCATTTCACCAAACCCTGTCCGCCGGGCTGTTTGCCGGTATTTCCCTTGCCCTGATCGCGCTTGGTTATGGACTGGTCTTTGGTGACGCCGCCGCGCAAGTGATCTTTGCCCGTGGCGAAATGCAGGCAGGCGATGTTGACCGCGTCGCTGCCATTGCCAAGGTCATGTTTGTTGCCCTGCCTTTCTTCGCGATCTCGCAACTCGCAGCCTCCGGCCTGAATGCCTTGGGCAAAACCTCATTAGTGCTGAGGAACGCATTGATTTCCCTGGCGCTGGTTGCCGTCGCTCTTCTCGCAGTGCCATCTGCTGATTCAGAAACGCTGACCATCTGGGTACTGGTCGGCTTCCACGCGGCCCTTGCGGCCCTGAACCTGCGGAGCCTGTCGCGTGTTGCTCAGATCGATCCCTTGTCGATCTTAAAACCCGCTATGAAACCCCTGACGCTAACCGCAATTCTTACAGCTTGCGTCTGGCTGGCGTTGCAAAAGCTTGCACCTGATCTCGGGAATTACCTGCTGGTCGGTCTCAGTCTGCCGTTCCTGGCCACGCTGCTTGGCCTCAACTCCCGCGCCCTAGGCACGCTCCGTCGGATCCGCAACACCTGACATCACCGATGCAGATGCACCCGTTGATCCGCTTCCATCAGGCTTTCGACGAATTGCTTTTCCGCGGCAAAATCATGCGGCACCTGATCGGCCGTGCGGCGGCCTGACAACGAAAGGCTGGCAAAGAAATCGAAACCGAACAGATCGATCCGTTCAGCCCCGGAGCGCGCCACCATATCGATCAGCATGATTCCGGTTGTGGGCGGCGCACCCAGTTTGTCGCACATCCTGTCCCACTCCGGCATGGGATGCAGGTAAAACCCGGGCCGGACAACAAACCGCCGCCGTAACCGCTTGCGTTTCTTCGCCATCCACAGCAGCCGCTCTGGCGCACGCGCATCAATCAAACTCTCGTCCACAGGCATCGCCAGCGCCAGCCAGTCAGTTTTGGTGCCGTGTGACTGCGCCGAAGGCAGAGGTGCCGCATGCATCCGGATCACCACATCCCCGCGATCTATCGCCGCGCCGTGAGGTTTTTCAGACAGGCTCCTGGCGTTGCCGACAATGCTGACCCGCTTGCCCGCCAGATCCTGCATCAGATCATCAGGATCACAGGAAAACGACTGCAGATAGATCTCGCCCCGGCTCCATTTGCGCAGGGTGAACACCAGCTGTTCAAATCCCGCCATCGTGTTTCCCTCCAAGGGCAAGCGGCTCGATCATAGCGCGGAACAGACTTTGCATATCCGCCTCAACTGCCAGCCCTTCCCGCGCGTTTGCTACTTGCATTTCCCGGACCGGACCACTCAACAGCGTCTGGAATGCCAAGGCCAGCTCCGTTGCATCCTCAATCATCTGGCAACCAGCACACGCCTGCAGTTGACTGAATTCCGCTTCGAAATTTGCAACACGCGGCCCGGAAATGATTGCTGACCCGAACTTGGCCGGCTCATAGGGCGTATGCCCACCCTTTGGCACCAGCGACCCGCCAACAAAAGTGATCGCGGCCAGCGAATACATCAGGGGCATGTCTCCCAGACTGTCAGCCAGATACACCGCCGTTTCGGCCCCCGGCATCTGCCCTTTTGAGCGCACGGCAATGTCAAACCCGCGCTGCAGCGCCAGTTTTTCAACCTCCGGCCCGCGATCCGGATGGCGCGGTGCGAGGATGAGTTTCAGCGCGGCGTCCCCGGCCCGCACCGTGGCAAATGCCGCCAGCACCACTTCATCCTCCCCGCGGTGCGTCGACGCTGCCAGGATCGTTTTCTCGCGCGCAAACACTGAATGAAATCCTGCCAGTTCTTCCGCTGGAATCTCCGAATCTACAATGGATTTCATATTCTTGATCGTCACAACCCGCTCGGGCGCAACGCCAACATCCCTCAGGGCATCGGCAGTCGCCGTGTTCTGGCAAAAGAACCGGGCAACATTGGCAAACATGGTCTGGCCAAATCCAACAGCCTTCCATCGTCGCAAACTACGCTCAGAAATCCGGGCATTGATAAAAATCACCGGCACTTTCCGCGCTGCCAGCATTGCCAGCCTGTTGGGCCATATCTCACCCTCAACATTCACAAAGGCGACCGGCATCCAGCTCCCCAGAAACCGCCGCAAACTGCGCTCGAAATCCAGCGGCGCAGCCTGCAGTGTAACGCGGAAATCACGCCACTCCGACGCCAGCTTCAACGCAGTTGGATTGTTGGTTGTCACCAGGATTTCATGGTCTGGGTAGGTCTCGGACAAATACCTCAGAAACGCCCTCACCGATTTTAGCTCTCCGACGCTGGCGGCATGCAGCCAGATCACCGGGTCTCCACATGGAACGACGCTCGGTCGCCCAAACCGGCTGCGGAATTGTGCCCAATCGTCCCTGCCTGCCAGAAGGCGAAAGGCCAGATACCCCACAACCAGTGGCGACAGACACAGAAGTATGATCCGATAAATACCCAGAAATCCCTCCCCGCCCCAAAGGGCTCCTCTCGCTATCGCTGTTTCCAGCGCCGGTGCAACCAGTACCACTGGCCCGGGTTTTCGTGAATACGCCGCGCCAAACGGTCGTTGAATTCCACCATCATCTGTTCAGCGGTCGAATGCGGGATTTCTTCCTCGAATTCCACCGTTATATCCAGTCCGTTTTCCTGCCGGGTGCCAAATGCTGGCACCAGCGGCAGATCATATTTCAGCGCCAGCTCGGCCGGGGCCGTCGTGGTTTCTGCGGCATGGCCCAGAAACGGTATCTTCACGCCGGGTGTAAAATACTGGTCCGGCAGGATGGCAAAAAACCCGCCTTTACGGATGTGGCGGACCATCTCCATGGTTCCGGCCCTGCCTTTAGGCAAGATCGGTGCGCCTCCATACCGGATACCGTTCAGAAAATGTTGTTCGTACCACAGGTTATTGTTGGGTCGGTAAACCGCTCCGGTCTCCATGCCCTTTGCCTTCAGCACATGCCGAATTGCTTCCCACTGGCCAAAATGTGCTGACACGACCAACGCACCTTTGCCCTCACTTTTCGCTCGCTCCAGCGCTGCCAGACCTGGACCGCTGGCATGGAACCGGTCAAGCAGTTCGCAAAATTCAGCATTGTGCAGAATCTCCGACAGAGTCCGCCCCATGTTCTGCCCTACTTCCGAAGCGATCCGGCCACGCTTCGATTTCTCCATGTCCGGATAAACCCGCACCAGCCCTTCCTCAATGCGGTTGCGAAACGGCGGCAGATAGCGCGCACCAAAGCCGATAATCCGCGCCGCCAGTCCACTGCGCGTATCAAAAGGCAGCAGTCTGCCAAGCCCCAACAGGGCCGCGATGGGCATGTACTGCAGGAAATGCACTGCTGATTTTGCGACTGGTTGTTTCATCTCTGCCCGTTCCGCCTGCAGGCTTTTCTAAATCAACCGGGCGCGGTTTGAAACTGCTCAATTTTGCGCTGCACTCTGGGTTGTTAACACCTCGTCAACGTGTCAAAGCATAGGAAAGAAGAGCAGTTCAGGGCATGTCGTGTTAAAACGGAATCGAAAAGCGCGTCACGACGTGGCGGTCAGTTGGAGGCTGGCGTGACCCAGGCCATCACCACCATCGGAACTGAAAAAACGTGACGCGCGCAAGTAAAAGCCACGCAATGTCTGACCCCCAGGATGTGTTAGCCAAAGTCTTCGGATTCTCCGCCTATCGCGATGGTCAGGAAGAGGTCGTGAACGCGATCCTGCAAGGCCGCAACACCCTTGCAATCATGCCCACTGGTGGTGGCAAATCCATGTGCTTCCAGCTGCCTGCCCTGTTTCTGGAAGGGGTCACAGTGGTCATCTCACCGCTGATTGCTCTGATGCGCGATCAGGTCCGCGCCCTTGGCGAAATTGGCATCGCTGCGGGTTCCCTGACCTCAGGCAACACCGAAGAGGAAACCGAGGAGGTATTTCAGGCACTGGAGGAAAACCGCCTGAAGCTGCTCTATATCGCGCCCGAACGGCTGGCCAACCCGGGCACCTCGATCCTTCTGCGCAAGATCAACACCCAACTGATCGCAGTGGACGAAGCCCATTGCGTCAGTCAGTGGGGCCATGATTTCCGCCCCGACTATCTGCGCATCGGGGCACTCCGTCGCGACCTGGATGTGCCGCTGGCCGCCTTCACCGCCACCGCCGATCAGGAAACCCGCGACGAGATCATCGCCCGCTTATTCGAAGACACCGAGCCGGAGGTTTTCCTGCGCGGCTTTGACCGCCCGAACCTGCACCTCGCCTTCCAGCCCAAAAACAGCCCTCGCCAGCAATTGCTGAAATTTGTCGCAGCGCGTCAGGGCCAGTCCGGTATCATCTACTGCGCCACCCGCAACAAAACCGAAACCCTGGCCCAGGCCCTGCGCAACGAAGGCCACAAGGCGCTGTCCTACCACGCCGGGATGGAGGGCGAAGACCGCCGCATCGCCGAGGCCCGGTTTCAGCGTGAGGATGGCTTGATCGTTTGCGCCACCGTCGCCTTTGGCATGGGCATCGACAAGCCCGACATCCGCTGGGTCGCCCACGCCGACCTGCCCAAATCCATGGAGGCCTACTATCAGGAAATCGGCCGCGCCGGACGCGACGGGGCGCCAGCTGACACGCTGACCCTTTATGGTGCTGACGACATCCGCCTGCGCCGTGCCCAGATCGACGAAGGCCTCGCCCCGCCTGAACGCAAGGCCGCCGATCACGCCCGTCTGAACGCACTGCTTGGGCTGGCAGAGGCGCGCCGCTGCCGCCGCCGGGTTCTGCTGCGCTATTTCGGCGACAAAGTGGATCATTGCGACAACTGCGATCTTTGTGCCGCCCCTCCCGAGGTGTTTGACGGCACACTGGCCGTGCGCAAGGCCCTCTCCGCCATCCTGCGCACCGGCGAGTTCTTTGGCGCGGGCCACCTGATCGACATCCTGCGCGGCAAGGAAACCGACAAAATTCACGCCCGCAATCATGATCAACTGCCGACTTTCGGCGTGGGCAAGGAATACGATCAACGCCAGTGGCAGGCGATTTTCCGGCAGATGATGGGCTACGATCTGATCCGCCCGGATATGGAGCGCCACGGTGCATTCCGCATGACCGAAGCCGCCCGTCCGATCCTGCGGGATGAGGCGACAATCGAACTGCGCAAAGACACGATCATCAAGGCCGACAACCGCCGCACCAAGGTCCGGGCGCTGGTATCGGAGGAGGATGAGCCCCTGCTCTCCGCCCTCAAGGCCAAACGCCGGGCATTGGCAGACGCCATTCAGGCCCCTGCCTATGTTGTCTTCCCGGACAGCACGCTGATTGCCATGGCCACGCAGAAACCCGTTACGCTTGACGATTTCGCCCAACTCCCCGGTGTCGGCGCCGTGAAGCTCAAACGCTATGGCACCGCGTTCCTCGAAATCATCAACGGCGCAGCCGAAGAAATGCACCCCTCACGGCGCAAGCTCGCTGGAAAACCCGCCGGTGACCTGTTTGACCGGTTGCTCGAAGCTCAGCAGGGGCTGGCCCGGGGCGAAACCGGAACCGACAAATACCTGACCTGCACTAACAGCACCCTGTCCAAAATCGCCAAAGCCCGTCCGCGTGACATAGAAACACTGGCGCAGGTTCAGGGCGTCGGTCCGCAAAAGGCCGCGCGTTTCGGCCCCGCCTTTTTGGAGGTCCTCCATGCGGAATAGAGCGTTTCAGGTTTGGGCGAAACCAGGCCAATCCTGAAACGTCGCTGTCAGAATCACCTGACGCCGCGCAGCCCGACAGCCTTGTTTTTTGAAGATAAACCACCGAAGGTCGCGCCATGCGCTTGTCTCTCCTCACGGATTCAACCCGGTCTCAGTGGCTGCTTCTGCTCTCACCGATCCTGACCCTGCTCGCCCTGCTCGGGCTTTGTTATGTCCTGGGATTGTTCGGTTCAGACGATAACGCCCAGCGGGCAATCCGCTCAGTCAACAAGAACGACTTCATCCATGCTAACGGACGCCTGCTGGAACTGAATGGGCAGCCCGTGCTCCTGAAGGCGGTGAGCTTCTCAAACTACTACAGCGCCAGGATCGGCAACGGCGGCTTTTCGCTACTGGGCTCCAAGCACCATGCAGAGGCCGATTTCAAGCAGGTCCGCATGCTGGGGTTCAACACCATACGCTTTGCCTTCAACGGCAACTGGCACCAGGCAGACCCGGTTGCTTTTTGGGAATGGCTCGACCAGAACGTTTTTTGGGCGGAAAAACACGATCTGAAACTGGTCCTTGATCTGCATGTTCCCATTGGTGGCTTCTGGCTTGCTCCCAACGACCCGAACATCGATTACAGCTTGTGGAATGACCCGACTACCCTTCAGCAAAACACCGACCTGTGGCGGTTGATTGCCAAACGCTACCACGACAGACCTGCCATCGCCGCTTATGAATTGCTGAATGAACCAGTGACCGACGACGCAACAGGCAACCAGTGGCGCGTGTTGGCCGCAGATCTTGTCAAGGCTGTGCGTGAAGTGGACAAGAACCATCTGCTGGTCATCAGCTCGCTCTACGGTACCAACAGGAAATACACCTCCAGGAAGGCCGACTACCAGTTTCTGGTGGACGACAACAACGTGGTCTATGACTTCCATTTTTACCTGCCGATCGAATACACCCATCAAAACGCTCCCTGGGTCGACCGACCGCTTGGCGACGGGGGCATCTATCCAGACTTCCGGACGCCGATCCCAACCGGGCATCAGGTGTGGGCCCTGAGCAGCAAGGCAAGCGACCCCCGCCTGGACACCGGCGACACTGACTGGGCTGACTTTCAAAGTGATTGGACCCATATCAACAATCCGGACATTGTCGCCGGTCTGCCGGTCATCAAGATGCACGGCGCAGTCAGCGGGGTCGGCGAATTCGATAACGTCCGGGTTTACGAATACGATCCGGCAACCAATCGTGTCACACAACTGATCGATGAACCGCTGGCGAGCGTAGGCATCTGGCAATGGTGGCCCTGGGACTCCTCGGAAGCAGAAACCCACAAACCCGAATTCCTGCGCAATGAAACCAGCGGCTTCAACGATCGCTACAGCTTGGTAATCAACCGCAAGTCCCCGCGTAACAGCACCTCTGGCTGGAGCAGCGATGACCACTGGTTCAAGGCCACACCGGGAAGGCTCTACAAGGTTACCGGCAGCATGCGCGGCTCCGGCATTACCTATGCTGCATTGGACAACGAAGCCTTCATCGGCTTTGAACTGGATTTTTACAAAAACCCCGAAGACTCCAGCAAACAAGCCTTTCATTTCCGCGACCGCAGCTATCTGGAGGATGAATTCCTGAAGTTCTACGAATTTGGTGCCCGGAACGATGTGCCCATGTCGGTTCTTGAATTCGGCACCATGGCCGCCACTGTGACAGAAAAAAAGGGCGGCGACCGGTGGGTCAGCGATATGCTCGACATCCTGCACCAGCACGACACCAGCTTTGCCTTCTGGAATTACCACGGCGGGTCCATGGGGCTTTACCTGAGTGACGACGACTCGCCGCCGGACCAGCCGAACCGCAGGCTGCTGGAGGTGCTGCGGGAGAAGCTGAAGGACCGGAAAGAGGCCGCGGAAGGATAGCATTGCTATCTGAATCGTCGGATCGAGCCCGAGCGGGCCAGCGATTTCATGCAACCTGCAAAACTTCCGCGCGGATGAAACGCTTCGGCAAGTCGAACTAACTCTTCTCTTCCGAGAAGGTTCCGGTATCTTCATGTCAATGACAAAGTCTGCAGATCACGATGCATACGGGCCCAAAGAGGTCGCTGCGCTGATAGAAACCGCAGGAGTCGCCAAGACGGCTTTGCCGACGGCTCAGATGTTGGTTCTTGCCATGCTTGCAGGAGCCTTTATCGGATTCGGATCAGCTTCTTACACAATGGTGATGACTGGCCTTGACCCAGCATTTGGGCCTTCCAGAATGCTCGGCGGAGTCATTTTTTCGCTTGGGCTTATTCTTGTCGTCGTCGGCGGCGCTGAATTGTTCACCGGCAATGCACTCATGGTCATGGCGGCCGTTGACCGCAAGATCACGCTGCGCCAACTCCTGGGCAACTGGACAGTCGTCTATGCGGGAAATTTGATCGGCGCCGCCGGGCTTGCCGTTGCTTTTGGGTTTTCCGGCCTTCTTGACGGTCTGATGGGCGCTACCGCGTTAAAAATCGCAGAGGCGAAGGTCACACTTTCACCGGTCGAAGCATTTGTGCGCGGTGCACTTTGCAACGCACTCGTCTGCCTTGCGGTCTGGCTCACCTTTGCTGCCCGGTCGGCGGCAGGTAAAATCCTGGCAATCATCTGGCCGGTTACCGGATTTGTTCTACTTGGACTCGAGCATTCAGTTGCTAATATGTACTTCTTCCCGCAGGCTTGGGCGGCAGGTTCTTCTGCCCCCGTTAGCGCCGCATTGGCAAATCTCTTTTGGGTAACTCTTGGCAATATTTTCGGTGGCGCGGGAGGCGTTGCACTGGCCTATCGTTTTGCCTACCTCGGTCCGACAAAAAGCTAACCCAGTGCCTTGATGCCTGAGCAACGGGTAGCAATTACTCCCAAGGGCGCGGGTTTTTAAGCCCGGCCCATGGTTCAGACTGTGCCGTGCGGCGCCGTTATTGCCGGTTTTCGTTAACCTTTCACCCTTGCCACACAAACTGCCATACGCTTGCCATACAGCGGCTTTTGGCGTTGATCTTTGCCGCTCCACACCCCAACGCACGGCAGCCGGCCTTAACTGCCTTTTTACCGTCCGGTTTTTCCCTGCGGTTTCAGTGTTTTGTGGAACTGATGCATATTAACCGACTGTTAATAAATAATAAATGTTCCGCATGCGGAACATTTTCAGCCAAAATTACCCTGACAAAACCAGCCGTCACCTGTTTCCCGCCCTTTGGTCTCAAACAACCACAACCGCTCCCCGGCGTCGGTCTCCACCCGCCAGTAATCCCGCGTGCCGCTGCGCCAGTTCGGATCGTCCAGCCACCATTCCGGCGCAATCCGTTCCGGGCCGGTGGCGCGGGTGGTTTTGAACTGCCGCCGCCGCCAGGTAAATACAGCAGGCGGTGCCCCCGCCCCATCTGCCCGCACCGGTTCCGGCGGAAACAGGTAAACCGGGCGCGGGACCGGCGGTTTGGGCCAGTCGGTGGCATTCTCCACATAGGCCGCCGCCATCCGGGTTGCGGTTTTTTCCGGGATATGGCTGTCCGCCGGGTGCAGGCGGATCAGCGATTCCAGCCCACAACGCGTCCCGATCCGCCCCAGCAGATCGGCCATCGCCGTATCCTCATCGCGCAACTTCTTCGCTGACGCAACCGCATCGGCATGCCCCTTGTGCTGGGTCGGGGCCAGCGGCTCGGTGACAAAAGCCTCCAGCCGCATGGTATCAATGCCAAACCCGGCCTCAGCCTCGGGCATTCGCAAGGTCATCAGCGGGCGGATCCGCTCCGGATCATGGCTCGGGCGGGCCAGCCCGATTTCCAGCACCTGCATGCTGTGATCGGTGCGGAACAATGTCAGGCGCAATTTCCGCACCCCGCGCCCGGCCTTGCGCAGCTTGTCACACAAGGGCACCAGCAGCCGGTCAAACCCGGCCAGCAGATCATCCTGCAGGCCGATCGGTTCGGGCAGCGACAGGCGGGTGGCAAAATGATGCTGGGCCCGGACCGGCGACACCGGCTCGGGCTCGGCCCCCAGCGCCTGATCCAGCCGCTGCACCACATGCTGGCCAAAACGCCGTGCCACCGCGGCGCGGGGCAGCCCGGCGAGATCCGCCACAATCCGCAACCCCAGCCGGTTGAGGTTGGCACAGACATCCGGCGGAAGGCGCAGGGCCGCCACCGGCAAACGACCGATGGCCGCACGGGTCTGCCCGGGCTGGGCGATGTCGCAGGTCGGCCCGGCAACCGCCGGCCTGTTCGGAGCAGGCCCCCCCCGTTCCCAATTACGCCGCTTGAAGGCACGGGACCGCGTGGCATGGGCCTCCTGTTCAATCGCGTCACCCGAACGGTGCGCACTCGCCCCCTGTCCGGCAAACCGCGCCAGCGCCCAGGCCGCCCCGACCGTATCAGCAATGCCCAGCCGCACACTCAGCCGCAGCCCTTCAAGGTCCTCGCGTACCGCCGTCGCCAACGCCTCCTCACCCCCAAACAGATGCGGACAGCCGGTAATATCCAGCACCAGCGACGCCGGTGGCTCCTCAGACACCCAGGGCGAATATTTCCCCGCCCAGCGCCGCAGGTTGGTAAGAAACGCCGCCTCCTGCACCGGGTTCGCCGGGACCGTCAGCAGATCGGGGCAGAACGCTCGCGCATCCGAAAGTGACTGCCCAACCGATAACCCCTCGGCACTCGCCTCCGACGACAGGCTGGCCAGCGTCAGGGCATTGTGATCCTCCGCCACAATGGCAAACGGCTGGGCAATTTTTCCCCGCGCCACCCGAAGCACACGTTCGGCAGCAAGATGAGGAAACCAGAGCGACAGAATACGGCGGCGAGGCATAGGGGTGGGTACGTTTGTTCAGGGTTTGTTCCAAATTAGAACAGATGCTGATGGGAGTCGAGTCTGCTCGGACACGGGCAAGTTGGCATAAGCTGCGTACCAATTTCCAGCCTCATCGGAACGTCATAGTGGACTGCCTCAGCAACGCAGAGATACTACCCGCAGATTTAGTACAACCATTCAGCAATTGCACAGCCCCACATGAGCCGAAACCTCCTCACTGTCATTCTTGCTGCTGCCGTTGCCGTTGCGGTATATGCTGCACTGAGTGTTTCAAAGTTCGAAGGATACCCCTCCCTGATTGCAACCGGCCTTGGAGTCTTTGGCGGATTCGTTCTGTTTCTGAGCGGATTAATCGACAGCAGCACAGCACAGAAAGGCATATTACCGGCCGTCGCCTCGGTGTTGCCGCGTTTCCTGGGCTGGGCCTGCGCCAACCGCTCCCGCGCAACCGGAGTTGCACTTCTGGCGGGCGGTCTTGCAGTTGCGGCATTCTGGGCAGGACCACATGGGGTAACAGTAATTTCCATTGCTTGTGACGAGGCGGATCAGGTGATCATCGACGGAACCTTCGGAAAAGAGTGTCCTGCCGCACTAAATGCCGGCCTGTGACGCGCGCCAAGGCGGCGGTTCAGCGACTAGCCGATGGCTCTTGAGTGTTCGGTTGAGCGCAATGGGCGCCGCGAAAGCTGGACGGGCGAACTCGCAGACAACCGCTGCGGAAACCGTCCGCTCGAAGTGCAGTATATCCGAAATGGAATTGCGTCGCCGCCCAACATCAATGCAACAAAAGAAACTTCGGTCGAAGGTGCCCGCATTTTTGAGGGGCATGCCGCCTTGCGGGCGCATCTTTCCGAAATTCCGGCAAGGGACAAAACAGACAACCTGTTGTTCGCAACTTGGAATTTGCGGGACTTCGGAAACAGCAGATATCGTCGTATTGAGGGGCAGCCGCGACTGAATGAAGCCCTAATTTATATCTCAGAAACCCTGACCCATTTCGATCTGATTGCTGTGCAGGAAATCTATGATGAGACGAAACTATTAGGGCTGACCCGGCTGATGGGCCCGGACTATGCCTACAGCCTCGGCGCTCCCAGCCCTGGCCGCTGCGGCGGCGGGGGGGAGGGGTTGGGCGAACGACTCGGGTTTATTTATGACCAGCGCAAGCTGCGTATTCTGAGTGACAGTTCAACCGTTGTGGTGGATGCAGACCAGAATAAGAAAATGCTTCGTGAATACCCGAATTGGGAGGATGCAATCGCGGACTTCCAGGAACAGCCTTGCCGCCCGCCTTTCTTTGCTCGGTTCGAGATGGAAGGCCAGACATTCTCGGCCTTCACCCTGCACGCCTATTTTGGAAATTCCCATGGCGACAAACTGAAACGCAGATTGGCCGATGTTTACCGAACCATGAATTATTTTGCGAACTACGCAGAAAATCGTCTGGAAAACGAAACACTTCTGTTTGGTGGCGACATCAACGGAATCAAAACGGATGGGCCCGCTCAAAAAGTTGCAGAAGCTTTGGGTTTTGATTTTCTAGGTCAAGAGTATCAGGTTCCCACAAACGCCAGGGGCACGCATGCCTATGATCGGATCGGTGGGCTTTTCCCCGCAAACAGCAGGTTGGCCCTCTCAAACCACGGAACTGTTGATGTGTTTTCAATTGTCATGCGTGACTCACAGCGGCTTGATTACCGTCCCTACTACGCCGACCTGTTGCGGCAAAAGGCCGAGGCTGGCAATCCGATTTCCAATGAAGTCAGGTTCTTTGATTATTGGCGCACCTACCAGATTTCTGACCACCGCCCAAAATGGGTCGAATTCGTGATCTTACCTAAGCCGGAAGATTAGTGTCTCGGGCGGGCGGGTCATTCAAAATACAGGGTAAAAATCTGGCCATGACGCGCCCGCCACTAGAAACCGGTCGGATTCTCTGCCAATCTGGTCGCATCCAATTAGTGGAATCCGGTAAATCTGTTGAAGACTGCGCGCTGAATAGAACCTAAATACTACCGATCCGCGAATTTGAATTGGTAAAAAACCTCGGAGGCTGAAGACAGCTCAGCCGAGCAATAACCTGTAACCGAGTAATGAGGACCAACGGGCAAAATGCCCAAAAACGGGAGGATGTTGAATGAGCCGATTCCGAAACAAATTTTTAGGTAAATGCCTGTCACCCTGCGTTGCGCTTTTATTGACGATACCAACAGGCATCGGACTCGCACAGGAAACGACTGAAACAGCGGGAAGTATGGCCCCGCCCAAGCCGGAAATTACTTTCACATCCTGGACCGGGCCATACATGCGCAGCCAGATGCTGGGTTTTGTACGCCCGTATGAATCCGAGAACGGAGTTCGGGTGAATGTTGAACACTACAACGGCGGTATCGCCGAGATACGCGACCAGGTGGAAAGCGCGAATGTCGTCTGGGACGTGGTTGATCTGACCCAGGCCGATTCTCTGCGGGCCTGCGAAGAAGGGCTGCTAGAGGATCTCTCTGGAATCGATCTCCCCGCAGGCTCTGACGGAACACCCGCGGGTGACGATTTCGTCGAAGGCGCACTAAACAGCTGCGGAGTGGGCGTAATTGTCTGGGGAACCGCCTTTGCTTACAGCAATTCGGCTTTCGGAGATAATCCCCCTGCCAGTATCGCTGGTTTCTTTGACACCGAGAGCTATCCCGGCCCACGGGCGATCCGCAACGACCCAACCGTGATTATGGAATGGGCGCTGATGGCAGATGGGGTTGCACGCGAAGACGTTTACTCGACTCTCGAAACAGATGACGGTGTCGAGCGTGCGCTTGAGAAAATGAACGCGATCAGGAACGGGCTGCAGCTCTGGCAGTCGGGCTCACAACCGGTGCGGCTGCTCAATTCCGGCGACGTTACCATGTCGATGATCTGGGCCACGACCGGGGTCAGTGCCTCGAAGGAGGAGGGCGCGGATTTCGCCGTCAACATGGATGGCCGGGTGATCGAGCTGGATCTATTCGGCATCCCAAAAGGCAGCCGGTACAAGGACGCGGCGATCGACTTTATCCGCTATGCCAGCAGCACGACGTCATTGGCCAAAATGGTCGGCTTCCTGCCGAACGGTCCGACACGCAAATCGTCGCTGAGCATGCTCTCAGACGACGTTTTGAAGCTGATTCCCAACGGCCCCGCCTACAAGGACAATGTGTCGATCATGTCGGATGCGAATTGGTGGGCGGCGAACCATGCACGGCTGGAAGAAGCGTTCCAGGGCTGGCTGACCGATGCGGCCCGCCAAGGCGCCTCAGGCACAACCCGCTAAGCCGGAACCAGGAAAGAAAGGTAATGAAATGAGTACCGAATCAACAAATACGCCGGACAACCTGGTTGCTAAATCAGGCCTGTTCAAAGGCATGAACCCTCTAATGGGGATTTTGTCGATGGTCATGATCTTAGGCTTTGTCGCCTATACGATTGTGGACGTCGAACGATCATCCGCGGTCTTTTCGGCCGGGAAAAGCTTTATTATTAATACGATGGACTGGTTTTATGTGATCGTGGTGAACGCCGCACTTTTCTTTGTCTTCTGGCTGTTGGTCAGCCGGTTTGGCGATGTCAAGCTCGGCAAAGATGATGACGAACCCGATTTTTCGACCTTCTCGTGGATCTGCATGCTTTTCAGTGCCGGACTAGGGTCCGGTCTGATCTATTGGGGCGTAGCGGAACCGATGTACCACATCCAGGGCAATCCGTTCATGGACCGGGCTGGCATCGAGGCCGGTAGCGTGGACGCCGTGAATGTGGCGGTAACCGTCACCAATTTCCATTGGGGGTTCCATGGTTGGGGTCTTTATGTATTGGTGGGGCTGAGCCTTGCTTACTTCTCATACCGTCGCGATCTGCCACTAACATTGCGTACTGCGCTTTATCCGGTGCTCAAGGAACGCATCTACGGACCTTGGGGGCACCTGGTGGACCTGATTGGTGTTTTCGGCACAATCTTTGGTTTGGCCACCTCGCTGGGTCTGGGTGTGACACCTATCGCTGCGGGGCTTGAGAACCTGGGCTGGATGACCAACAATCAGACAAACCAACTGATCCTCGTCGCCATCATCACCTGCCTTGGCACGGCTTCTGCAGCGTCAGGCGTTGGCAAGGGTGTCCGTATCCTGTCTGAGGCCAATGTCATGGCAAGCGTAGGCTTGCTGCTTCTGTTTATTATCCTCGGGCCAACAGCATTCCTTCTGGGGATCACAATCTCGGGCTTTGGCGACTATATCTGGAACGTTATCCCGATGGGCTTTTGGATCAACGGCGACCCTGAAGTGCAGTGGCAAGGCTGGTGGACCATCTTCTATTGGGGTTGGTGGATCGCATGGTGCCCGTTTGTGGGGCTGTTTATCGCCCGCGTTTCCAAGGGCCGCACCATCCGGCAGTTCTGCACATGTGTGCTGTTGATCCCGACTTCGGTCGTGGTTCTGTGGATGGGCGTCTTTGCCGGGGCTTCCACTGGGGTTGACATGTTCTACAACGCCGGTGTCGTCGATGCCGTCAACAATGACTACGCTTCGGGCGTGTTCGCGGCTGTGGCGGGCTTCGGGTATGATTTCCTGACCTATCCGATCACTGTGCTGATCACGATCCTGCTGATCTCGTGGTTTGTGACATCCTCGGACTCAGGCACGCTGGTGATGTGCACCATGCTGTCGATGGGTGACGAGCACCCGCCGGTCAAGTTCCGCATTTTCTGGGGCCTGACAGCGGGCGTCGTGGCCGGGGTACTGATGATGGCTGGCGGCCTCAGCGCGCTTCAAACCGCGTCGATCGTGGCCGGTCTGCCCATCGCAGTGATCCTGCTCTTCATGATCTACGGAATGGTGAAGACACTGCACGAAGACCATCCGTTGCCGGATGTCGAGGACAAATACGAAATGGAGTTCCTGAACCGGTAGCTTGAGAGCAACAGTTAAGGAAAACCCTTTTGGGGGGCAACTAATCTTGCCCCCCTTTTTGTTTCACCTTGTTTGGGTTGAAGTTGGGCGCTTTGCGTACGACTGAAAGGCGGGCGCCCTATGAGTCCACACTGTTACGAGTACTGGACCAACACGACCAGCAAGCTCACCCCTTCGCCACATACTCCCGCAACAACTTCACCGATGGGAAATGCAGCGCCCGTTTTTTCCGGCCAAGCACTCGGGCTTTTCGCATCCGCCCCATTTCCCGGGCGACCGACTCGCGGCTGGAAAAGACAAAGGCGGCCAGTTCGGTCTGGGTTGGCGGTTTCTCGATCAGTGCTTCATCGTGTTTGCAATTGCGTTCTGCCAGGTCCAGCAGATTCTCCCTCAGGCGCTCGTCCGCAGACTTGGCGTTGAAATCCACCACCCTTTTGGACAAGTACCGCAAGTGCCCCACAAGCAAAGTGAGCAGGCCGTAACTCATATCTGAATGTATTCTAAGAAGCTGGCGGAACTGCTCTGGCGCCAGCCGTGCTGCGATACAATCGGTTTCCGCGATTGCGTCGCTTGATCGCGGAGCCTCATCAATCGCGGAAAACTCGCCGATGCAGTCTCCGTTGTTAAAGGTCAGAAACGAAACTTCGCGGCCCCCGTCGGTATAAACCGTGGCTTTCACAGAGCCATCCAACACAAAGAAAACATCACTGCTTTCATCGTCCGCCGAGATCAGAAAATGACCGGACCGATAGGAATTCACCGTCCACAAAGACGACAATTGATCCCAACTATCCTGACCGATTCGGCCAAGGAAAGACCCCTTGGGAAATGTAAGTTCATTTCTTTGCATTGGACTAGCGTGTTGTTTCCCTGAACCCTACCCGATGAAATTAGATTCCTGAAACGAATTCCGACACCAGAAATCTCAATGCATGTCGCTTTTGGGCAAGCAGGTGTGAAAAAATTCAAGAAAATTTCACAACATTCTTCACGGAAGACGAATCACTGGAAGCCGACACACATCAGAATTCAGTCTCACTTGGTGCGGATTTGCGGGCGCTGCGCAGGTCACGTGGCCTGACCTTGGCTGAATTATCCGAGAATTCCGGCCGTTCGGTTGGCTGGCTCAGTCAGGTGGAGCGAGATATTTCGCGCCCATCCATAGACGAACTGAAGGCGCTTGCCCGTGCACTGGACGTATCTGTATCCCTGTTCTTTGGCCGTGCGTCAGCCGTAGCGGACGAGGAAGGCTATGTCGTCCGTTCGAATGCCCGCCGCAGCATCGGACACCGCGAAAACGGTCTGATCGAAGAACTTCTGTCTCCGGACCTGACAGATGATTTTGAAGTTGTGCACTCGACCTTTGAAGCCGGAGCCGAAAGACACGGGTTTGAAATCCGGCTGACACAGGAAGTAGGCTACCTGATTTCCGGTCGTCTGACGCTTTGGGTCGGGGCACGGGAATTCGATCTTGGCCCGGGAGACAGTTTCCGCATCCGCGGTGAACATTACCGTTGGGCTAATCCGCATTCAGAACCGGCAAAGGTGATCTGGATCATCGCGCCACCGGTCTATTAAGGAGAACAAAAATGAAAACAGGTTCCTGCGAATGCGGTTCGGTAACTTACAAACTGACCGGCGAAATGCGCGCACCAACCGCCTGCCACTGCACACAATGCCGCAAAACCAGCGGTCACTACTGGGCCGCAACACAGGTGGCCAGCGATAACCTCACAATCACCCGCGATGAAGGGCTGAAATGGTACCGCTCATCAGATTGGGCGGAGCGGGGTTTTTGCCAGAACTGCGGATCTTCTTTGTTCTGGCGCAGGGATGGCGCGGGCAAGACGTCTATTGGTGCCGGCACGCTTGACGGCGCTACAGGACTGAACACTGCCAAACATATCTGCATGGCAGACAAGGGCGATTATTACGAGATAGCCGATGGGCTGCCACAGTTAGAGGACTGGTGATGCTGGAGATTCTATTTGGCTTTGACCCGGCTCTCGTGGTGGCCTTCATCGCCGCTGGATTGCTGTTGAACATCACGCCCGGGGCGGATTTCGTCTTTGTTTCCGCTTCTGGCATTTCCGGGGGGCCTCGCATTGGCTTGGCTGCTGCGGTTGGAATCAACATCGGCGTCACGATCCATATCTTGGCCGCAGCAGCAGGCGTGTCGGCCCTGCTGCAAACCAGCCAATACGCTTATGACGCCATCCGGTTTACCGGGGCAGCCTACCTGCTTTATCTCGCGGTGCAGGCCTGGCGATCCAGCGGAGAGATAGGAACTGAACGAGCATCGCTGACCGCGCTGGCGGCGGTCCGGCGCGGGTTCATCACCAATTTCCTGAACCCCAAAACAGCACTCTTCATCTTTGCCTTCATTCCACAATTCACCGATCCGGCGATCGGACCGGTCTGGATGCAAGTCCTGATCCTCGGTGCGATCTTTCAGTTCTTTGGCCTTCTATTTGTACTGGCTTTGGGGGCCGCAGCCGGCTTTTTTGCGGACGCGTTACGTGCGCGGGTCCGTGTGCTCAACAAGATAACTGCAATTCTCTTTGGCGGGCTGGCGGCCCGTCTGGTGTTAGACTGAAGGAGTAAACATGTCTGACTTTCCCACAAAGGCCCGTGTCGTCATCATCGGTGGCGGTGTTGTCGGTTGTTCTTCGCTCTATCATCTGGCCAAAAAGGGCTGGACCGATTGCGTGCTGCTGGAAAAAAACGAACTGACCGCCGGATCAACCTGGCACGCCGCCGGTAACGTTCCGACCTTTTCGACCAGCTGGTCGATCATGAACATGCAGCGGTATTCGACCGAGCTTTATTCGCGACTGGGTGAAGAGGTCGATTACCCGATGAACTATCACCAGACCGGCTCGATCCGGCTGGCGCATACCGCAGAGCGGATGCAGGAGTTTGAACGCGCGGCCTCGATGGGACGGTACCAGGGGATGGACATTCAAATCCTGACACCCGAACAAACCAAGGAATGTTATCCATTCCTCGAGACACATGACATGGTTGGTGCGCTATACGATCCGCATGACGGTGACATCGATCCCGCGCAGGTGACCCAGGCGCTGGCCAAGGGTGCGCGGGACATGGGCGCGCGGATCATCCGCTTTTGTCCGGCGACCGGTGTTTCTCAGAAGGAAGACAAGACTTGGGTCGTCCACACTGAGAAGGGCGATATCGAGTGTGATTACGTGGTCAATTCCGCTGGGTATTACGCGCAGCGGGTCGGCGAGTGGTTCAAGCCATTCGGTGGGCGCACCGTGCCGATGACGGTGATGAGCCATCAGTATCTGCTGAGCGAGGAAATCCCCGAGATTGAAGCCTGGTCCAAGGAGAACGGAAAGAAACTGCCCCTGCTGCGGGACGTTGATGTGTCGTATTACCTGCGGCAGGAAAAGCACGGGTTTAACCTCGGCCCCTACGAGCCCAACTGCCGGGCGCATTGGAATACGGATGCTGACCCGATGCCGGACGATTTTTCCTTCCAGCTGTGGCAGGACGATCTGGACCGGATTGAGGACATCGTGACGGACGCAATGGAACGGGTCCCGTTGCTGGGCACGTCGGGTGTCAGCCGGGTGATCAACGGACCGATCCCTTACGCGCCTGACGGGCTGCCGCTTGTCGGGCCAATGCCCGGTGTGACCAATGCATTTGAGGCCTGCGTCTTTACCTTTGGCATCGCTCAGGGCGGGGGTGCCGGTAAGGTTCTGGCGGAATGGATCGTCGATGGTGTGACCGAGTGGGACATGTGGTCGGTCGATCCGCGCCGCTATACAGATTATACTGACCACCAATATTGCGTGGACAAAGGGATGGAAGTCTACGGCAACGAATACGCCATGCACTTCCCGCAGCATGAGTGGCCCGCGGGCCGTGACCGCAAACTGAGCCCGGTCCATGAAAAGATCAAGGAACTGGGCGGTGTGATGGGGGCCTACAACGGCTGGGAGCGGGCCAACTGGTTTGCTAAGACTGGCGATGATGTTTCCTTGGAAGCCACTCACACTTGGGGCCGTTCCGGGCCGTGGGAGCAACGGATCAGGGAAGAATGCGAGGCGGTGCGTGACCATTGCGGCGTTCTCGACCTGCCCGGGTTCTCGCGCTTTTGGGTGCAGGGCGAAGGTGCAGACGACTGGCTGCGCGGCTTTTGTACCGGTGGCATTCCCAAGGTTGGCCGGATGAACCTGATCTACGTTGCCGACAAGCGGGGCCGCATTCTGACCGAGATGTCCTGCATTCGTCTGGCCGAAGACAGTTTTGTTCTAATCACAGCTGCAACGGCCCAGTGGCACGATGGCGAACTTGTACGCAGCTCAGTGCCCCACGGTGTTACGGTGCGGGAGACCACAACCGAACGCGACACGCTGATTGTGGCGGGGCCCAAATCGCGGGACGTTCTGGCAGGTATTTCTGACGCCGACCTGTCTCAAGGCTGGCTGACACATCAACACGCGACTGTGGCCGGGCGCAAAGCCTTCCTGATCCGCGTGTCATTTGCCGGTGAACTGGGCTGGGAAGTCCATGCCGAGAATGACGATATGCCGGGTATTTATCAGGCTGTGCTGGACGCCGGGGCCAAGCCATTTGGCATGTATGCGCTGAATTCTCTGCGCATGGAGAAGGGCTATCGGGCCTGGAAAGGTGATCTGTCTACCGACTATTCAATTCTGGAAGGTGGGTTGGGACGCTTTGTGAAGCTCGACAAGCCGTTTGACTTTGCTGGCAAAGCGGCAATTCAGAACGAACTGCAACAGGGCGTAAAGAAATCCTTTGTGACACTCGTCGTGGACGCCAAAGATGCAGATGCTCCGTACATGTCAACCCTTTGGCACGATGGGGAAATTGTTGGCGAGACCACTTCCGGCGCCTGGGGCTATCGGGTGAATGCCTCGATTGCACTTGGCATGCTCAGGGCTGACCTGGCAGCGCCGGGAACAGAGATCGAAGTGGAAATCTACGGCGAGCGCTGCCGCGCGGTTGTTCAGGAAGACCAACCGTTGTGGGACCCGCAGAACGAACGGTTGCGGGCGTAGTCATGTTACAAACTGTCCCGGCCATTGCGCCGGGCCAGCCAGAGGATGGCAGTTCCGGATCAGACCCGGGGCTGTTGCGCAAGGAGAGGCATCCAAATGACCGAAATCACTATCCTTGACGGGGGAATGGGGCAGGAACTGTTGAAGCGTTCTGCAAATCCGGCGCATCCGATGTGGTCCGCGAAAGTCTTGCTGGACGAACCTGAAATTGTTCAGGCGGCCCACGAAGACTTCATACGGGCAGGTGCGGATGTGATTACATTGAATACCTATTCTTGCACCCCGGAACGGTTGGAGCGCGACGGACAACCCGAGTGGTTCCGGCCTTTGCAGGCGAGCGCCATAGAACTGGCCAGAGCGGCACGGGATGCAACCGGTGGAACTGCCCGGATCGCTGGATGCCTGCCCCCGCTGAGGGCGTCTTATCGTCCCGATCTGTCACCTGATTTTGGCGACAACCAGCGCCGCTATCGCGAAGTTGTGGCTGAACAGGCTGGTAGTGTGGACCTGATCCAATGCGAGACCATGGCGTCTGTGGCCGAAGCCACCGCAGCTTGCAGTGCCGCTGTTGAAACAGGATTGCCGGTTTGGGTCGGGCTGACCGTTTCGGACGATGGCAGCAATACGCTGAGGTCTGGCGAACCCCTGGTGGACGCTCTTGCAGCACTTAGCAAAATGGGCCCGGATGCAATTTTGCTCAATTGTTCGATCCCGGAAGCCATCGACGTGGCCCTGCCGGTGGTTGCTGCATCCGGGTTGCCCTTTGGCGCCTACGCGAATGGGTTTACCTCAATAACCGCATTGCAGCCAGGCGGGACCGTTGACGCGCTGGAGGCCCGCTCTGACCTGACACCTGAACGATATGCAGACCATGTCGACAGCTGGATTGCGCTTGGTGCAACCATCGTCGGCGGCTGTTGTGAAGTCGGCCCCGCCCATATTGCTGAAATAACCCGGCGGGTGCGGGGATAACCTGACCCTCGAAAATGGGTGGCTGAACGCCGACCCTGCGAAATTTTTGGAGACAAACATGACTGTACCAACTCAGGCCCGTGTGGTCATCATCGGCGGCGGCGTTATCGGCTGTTCGGTGGCATATCACCTGACGAAACTTGGCTGGAAAGACGTCGTATTGCTGGAACGCAAACAGCTGACCAGTGGCACAACCTGGCACGCAGCCGGGCTGATCGGGCAGTTGCGCGCAACCGCAAATATGACCAAGTTCGCGCGCTACTCGGCAGAACTGTATCTGGGCCTGGAAGAAGAAACCGGTGTGGCGACCGGCGTGCGCCAGGTTGGCTCGGTCACGGTTGCGCTGACCGACGAGCGGAACGAAGAGATTTTGCGTTTGGCGTCTATGGCCCGAGCGTTTGGAGTGCCGGTGGAGGATATTTCGCCGCAAGAAGTGCAAAGCCGTTACGAACACCTGAACATCGATGGCGTGAAAGGCGGCGTTTGGTTACCGACGGATGGGCAAGGTGATCCTGCCAATATCGCGCTGGCGATGGCCAAAGGTGCACGGCAACGCGGCGCAAAAGTGATTGAACGCACGAAGGTGACTGGTGTTGCCAAGGAAGGTCGCCGGGTGACAGGTGTTGACTGGCAAGATGAAAACGGTGGCAGCGGTCACATCAAGGCGGAAATGGTGGTGAACTGCGGCGGCATGTGGGGCCATGAAATTGGCCGTATGGCCGGAGTGAACGTACCACTGCACGCCTGCGAACATTTCTACATCGTCACTGAAGCCATTCCTGGGTTAAGCCAGATGCCGGTGCTGCGGGTGCCGGACGAATGCGCCTATTACAAGGAGGACGCTGGTAAATATCTGCTCGGCGCATTCGAACCCAACGCAAAGCCTTGGGGGATGAACGGAATACCAGAAAACTTTGAGTTTGACCAATTGCAGGAGGATTTTGATCACTTCGAGCCCATTCTCGAACGCGCCTGTAACCGGGTTCCGATGCTGGCAGAAGCTGGCATTCACACGTTCTTTAACGGCCCGGAAAGCTTTACACCGGACGACGCGTATCATCTGGGGCTTGCGCCCGAAGTTGATAACTTCTGGGTGGCAGCCGGGTTTAATTCCGTCGGAATTCAGTCCGCCGGTGGCGCTGGCATGGTGCTGGCAGAGTGGATGGAATCGGGGGAACGGCCGTTTGACATCGGCGATGTGGACATCAGCCGGATGCAGCCGTTTCAGGGCAACAAACATTACCTGTACGAACGGTCAAAGGAAACTCTGGGCCTGCTTTATGCTGACCATTTCCCTTACCTGCAAAAAGCTAC
>JAAEUI010000159.1 GCA_024227475.1 Paracoccaceae bacterium
CCATTGGTCGTCGCATTCTGCAATGAGGGTTACAGCTTACCGCGTTGTACACGCGGTCGCTACGGGCAAAGTGTAATCAATACTTATTTTCGGGTTTGTCCGTTACCCAGCACCACAAATTTCTCGGTAGTCAGTGACTCAGCGCCCATTGGGCCATAGGCGTGCAGCTTGCTGGTGGAGATCCCAATTTCAGCGCCCAGGCCCAGTTCACCGCCATCAGAGAAGCGCGAAGAGGCATTCACCATGACAACCGCTGAATTAATATCGCGTATAAAGGCATTGGCCGTTGCGTAGTGCTGCGTGGCAATCACTTCGGTATGGCCCGAGCCATATTGCGTAATGTGGTCCACCGCATCGTCGTAGCTGTCTACCACACGTACGGCGATCTCCATTGCCAGGTATTCAGACTGCCAGTCGGCATTCGTTGCACTTACCGCATCACTGAAATGACAAATTGACGAATCACAGGCGTGGATCATGGTGTTGTGGCTTTTTAGCATGGCTGCGGCACGTGGCAAAAATTCGTCTGCGACGGCTTTATGAACCAGACAGGTTTCCAACGCGTTACACACGCCGGTACGCTGAGTTTTGCCATTTTCCAACAAGGCCAGCGCCTGTTCGATATCGGCATACTGGTCGACATACAAGTGACACACGCCTTTGTAGTGTTGGATAACCGGGATTTGACTGCGCTCACTCACGTACTGAATCAGGCCTTCACCACCGCGCGGAATAATCAGATCCACATCGTCTTTCAGGGTCATGAGGGTATTCATAATCGCGCGGTCCGGGTCGGGGACAACCGTCACGGCGGCTGCGTCGATGTCATGTTTGCGCAGCACGTGATGCAAGCACGCCGCTAACGCCATGTTAGAGTGCAGCGCTTCTTTACCGCCGCGCAAAATGACTGCATTGCCCGCTTTAAAACACAGAGCAGCGGCATCTACCGTCACGTTTGGACGCGATTCGTAGATCATCGCCACTACGCCCAATGGGATACGCATTTTGCGACCCCGACTGCCGCTTGGCATCGTCTTCATCTGGCTGATTTCGCGCTCCGGGTCATCCTGGTCGGC
>JAAEUI010000160.1 GCA_024227475.1 Paracoccaceae bacterium
CCGGCAGGGGCCTGCCTTAAGGCAGTTTGTCTAGTTTTTTTTGCAGTTCTGCGATCTGGCGCTTCATCTCGTCAATGTCGCTTCCTGCGGTTTCCGGTTTTTCGGGTGGCTCGTCCGCAGCCTGTTCTTCATCCGCATTGCTGCCGGCAAATCCCGGCATGAACGGATTGCCCCCGGCACCGAACATCCCGATCTGCGCCTGCTGCCATTTCTGGAAATTTTCCGCCATTTTGCCCGGGTCAACGACGTTGGACATCTGCTTTTGAAACTGGCCTACCACCTCCTCCTGCTGACCCTTGAGCGCCTCAAAAGACCGGGCCAAAAAATCCGGTACCAGGGATGTTGCCTGCTCATTATAGGAGCGCACGATATCGGTGAGGATGTTGAGTGGCAGAAGCTGCTCGCCGCGGCTTTCATGCTCGGTGATGATCTGCAGCAGATATTGCCGGGTGATGTCATCACCACTCTTCTTGTCGACGATCTTGATTTCCTCGCCGGCGCGGATCAGTTCGGCAATGTCGCTCAGCGTGACATATTCGCTGGTCGCCGTGTTGTAGAGGCGGCGGCTGGAATAGCGGCTGATCAGGATAGGTTCCCGGTCTGTCGTTTGCGTCATTTGCTCAACCTGTCCTGGTGTCGGATATGGCCTTGTAATGCCATTTTTGAAAACAAAAAAGGGCGAACCGCAAAAACGGTTCGCCCAAGGTTGGTCTGGGGAGGAGTTCAGACCTGGGAGATATTAGAAAGCGGCAGATTTACTTGGCGGCTTTCTTGGCAACCTTGACAGCTTCAGCCTGGACTTCTTTGCCGGCAGAAAGCATCAGTTCGACGGTTTCCATCTGAACGTTCTTGGCGATTTCAGCGAAAGCGGCAACGTGCTCAGGAGCAGACTGGCCCTGGGCGGTGGCAAAGTCGGTGGCGACCTTGGCGTAATCTGCCGGATCGTTCTGCACTTTGGTCAGGCCTTCAACGTTTTTCAGGGTTTCCTTGGTCCATGCTTCGCTGAGAGCGGCGTTTTTCTTGCCGGCTTCAAGGGCGATCTTCGAAAGCTTGGAGTTGAACTCGGCAGCATTCTGGAACATGTCATTGTAGTTGGCGGGTGCGGCGGCGAACATCTGTTCA
>JAAEUI010000161.1 GCA_024227475.1 Paracoccaceae bacterium
ACGCAATGGTGAAGGTGGACAACTGCGAAGCACAGGATTAAACAGGGTACGGGTGAGCGAACGCGCCACCTGGTTAGGCAAGCAAATGGGCGTGGCCAAACTATCTGCACCACTTTGTTTATGGTATGATATTCAAAATCCCGTGCGGAGTGTGATCATGAACTTCACCTTAGCCAGTTGGAAAAGCAAAAGCAAAGAAAAATATACAACCCTAATCCAATCAATGAGCCAGCAAACGCAAAACGCCGAGCTCATAGCCTACGGCACCTTAACCAGCCTCACGCTGTGGCCCCTCGTCGAACATGTCAGCACCGCTGCCCAAAGCGGTCAGCCGCTGCCGCTGGGCGCCATCATGGTACTTGGCAGCGTCGCCGGGGGTGTGGGGGGCAACCTATTGGCCAGCCAGATACAAAATTGGTACGAGGCCACGCGTGGTGACCACGCCCCAACCGAGGCAGATGTATTGGCCTGGCTGCAAACGAACGCCTTGACCAACCAAGAGTTTCTGGCAGACATTGACCAGATGCTGCAAACGCTGGAAGCGATTCCCAACGCGCAGGCCGTCCTGCCCGAAAGCGACTGGCATACATTTGGCGCGCGGCTGTGGGACGATTTGGCTCGGCTGGGCAACCTACCCCGCTATGAAGCCACCCTAATCGGAAGTGGCGTCATCGTGCAAGGAGACAATAACACGGCCGTCGGCCCCGGCGGTGTCCTCATTCAGGGCAATCTCAGCGGAGATCTGGTGATGGGCAACCAGACAAAACAGATTATCGATCCAGAAAAGATGGATCCGGATGCGCTGCGCCGCGCCTATCTCTCCCGACTTCTGGATGAACGCAACCAGCTTTTGCTGGCTGGCATTGACCCCAAAGCCGCCACAGAAGCGGGCGATCAGCTAGAATTAAGCGCCGTCTACACCGCGCTTTTGACCAAAAGCAGCGAGGAAAAGCAGCTAGAGTTGGAAAAGATGGCGCGCGCCACGGCCGCAGGCGAGCGACAGGCGCGCCGTCTCTCGGCGTTAGAACAGCTCAACACGCACAGGCAGTTGGTGCTGCTGGGTGACCCCGGCAGCGGGAAGAGCACCTTTGTCAACTTTGTCACAGCTTGCCTGGCGGGGGAGCTGCTGCAGCATCCTCGGCTGGGGTTGACCCTGTTAACCACACCGCTGCCGCCTACAGAAGAAGAAAGCCGTCAACAGAATGAAGAGCCAGACCCTGTGCCGCAGCCGTGGGAGCATGGGGCACTGCTGCCGGTGCCCATTGTGCTGCGTGATTTGGCAGCGCGTAACCTGCCGCACGCTGGCCAGAAAGCCACTGCCGCTCACCTATGGCGTTTCCTGCAGGCAGAACTGAAGGCAGCTGCCCTCAGTGAGTATGCGCCGCTGCTGAAAAAGGAGCTGCTGGAGCAAGGCGGCATCTTTCTATTTGACGGACTGGATGAGGTACCCACAGCCGATGATCATCGACTGCATATTAAACAACTGGTAAACGATGTGGCCACCACCTATCCCCGCTGCCGCGTGCTGGTTACCAGCCGCACCTACGCCTACCAAAAGCAGAATTGGCGGCTGCCCGATTTTGCCGATACCATCCTGGCGCCGTTTAGCCAGGGACAGATTAAATGGTTTGTAGACCGTTGGTACACCCACATCAGCGGGGCGCGCCATCTGAATGCACAAGATGCACAGGGGCAGGCAGCATTGCTAAAACAAGCCATTTTTAGCAACAAGCGGCTGTACGCTCTGGCCGAAAAACCGCTTTTGTTGACCCTGATGTCCAGCCTGCACGCCTGGCGTGGGGGCAGCCTACCAGAGAAGCGAGAGCAGCTTTATGCCGATTCAGTCGATTTGCTGCTGGACGCATGGGAAACCCGGCGTATTGTGCGCGATGCCGATGGCAAGGTGGTGATCATCCAACCCAGCCTGGAGCAGTGGCTGCAAGCAGACCGGGATAAAGTGCGCGGTTTGCTGAATCGGTTGGCGTACGAAGCCCACAGCAAGCAGACAGATCTTGTGGGTACGGCCGATATTGCCGAAGATGATCTGGTACTAGGATTGCTCAACCTGAGTGAAGAAAAAACGCTGCAGCCAAAGCAGCTGATGGAATTTCTGAGCAACCGAGCCGGACTGCTGCTGCCCCGAGGTGTAAAAGTTTACACTTTTCCCCACCGCACCTTTCAAGAATATTTGGCCGCTTGCCACCTGACTGGCTCCAGCTACCCTGGTGAAGTAGCCGAGCTGGCTCGCCAAGACCCCAACCGTTGGCGAGAGGTGGCACTGCTGGCTGGTGCCAAAGCAGCGGCAGGCAGTGCCTATGCACTCTGGGGACTGGTGCAGGAACTGTGTCATGAAGCACCGGGAGCAGGGGAGGCTGAGGCGTATTGGGGGGCGCATCTTGCCGGGCAGTTTCTGGTTGAAACTGCAGATTTAACCCAGCTAACCACCGCCCAAGCCGGTCATTTAACCCGCTTACGGGCGTGGCTGGTACAGGTGCTAACGGCTCCTGTTCTGCCAGCAATTGAACGCGCCTTGGCAGGCCGCCACCTGGCGCAGTTGGGAGACCCACGCCCGGAAGCAACCGACGTGGACAGCATGCAATTTTGCCTAGTGCCGAGCGGGCCGTTTTGGCTGGGTGAGGGAGATGAAGCCCGTCAGGTTGATTTTTTGGATGCTGCTTACTGGCTGGGGCGCTACCCGGTAACCCATGCCCAATTTATGACCTTTGTGCAAGAGGATGGGTATGCACAAAAGGCGTGGTGGGCGGAGGCAATTGCAGCCGGTGTGTGGAAAGATGGTGCTTATACTGGTTTTGGCGCTCCACGCACGCGGCCTGCTAATTATGGGTTGCGCTTTCGGCTGGCAAATTTGCCAGTGGTGGGCGTAAGCTGGTATGAAGCGTTGGCCTTTACCCGCTGGTTGACGATACGCTGGCAAGAAAGCGGCTGGCTGCCTACCAATTGGCAGGTGACGCTGCCCAGTGAGGCAGAATGGGAAAAAGCAGCCCGAGGTGGTCTTTCGATTCCGGAACGGCCGTTTATTCAGCCCATTCAACACACATTCACGCAGCCGCCCCAACTTACCACCCAGCCAAACCTACATCCCCGGCGCGCCTATACGTGGCTAAAAACCGACCTGACACCAGAAATGGCCAATTACCGCACCAGCGAGATTAACCAAACGAACAGCGTGGGCGCGTATCAAAAATCGGCCAGCGTCGTGGGCTGTGAGGAAATGCTTGGCAATGTTTATGAATGGACACGCAGCCTGCAGAAAGACTATCCGTATAATCCCAAAGATGGCCGCGAAAATTTGCAAAGAGGTGAATATGATTGGACAGTTATGCGGGGATATGGATGGAGTGCCGAGGGAGATTCTGTGCGCTGCGGGGCTCGCTACAGGAACTACCCGAACTACGGCTACAACAGCGACAGCGGGTTTCGGGTGGTGCTGTCCCCATTTTTCGACAACTCTGGGCTCTGATTCCTCTGGGCTCTGGAGACTCTGGAGAAATCCACCTGCGATAACAACCGCAGGCGGGCTCTGATCTCTGGCGCGCCTTTGGCGCGCGATCAAATTTTTGTGTTTTAGCCCGGTTTCCACGGGGACAGTGTCACCACTGTTCTCCTTGTTAACGGGGTTATCTTTAGGAGAGAAACGTATGGCACAAGAGGAAATGCCTATATTTACGCGTACATTTGACATGCTGGCCTGGCTGCTACCGGCGACCAATCATTTTCCACGCAGTCATCGCCACAGCTTTACCCAGCGGCTGCTGGATGCTGCATTTGATCTAAGTGAAGCACTGCAAGAGGCCAATTTACGCTTTGGCGCAGCACGACGGGAACGCCTTAAACAAGCTGACGAAGCACTCGACAAGCTGCGCTACTATTTGCGGCTGGCAGCTCGACTCGGCTGGCTAAAACCTGGTCAATACAAACATGTCGCCGCCATGGTAGCCGAAATTGGCCGTCTGTTGGGTGGGTGGCACAAAGTAAGCAAACGATGAACGGGTAGAAACAGAATGGTGTAAATGCCAGACTGCACACCAACTACCGATCTACTGATTACGAAAATCGGGACACGGTGAGACAGCGCTGCGGGGCTCGCAACAGGAACAACCCGAACAACGACAACAACAACAACGGGGTCAGGCCCTCGGTTCATCCCTGGCCTGACCCCACCCTTTACTTATGTTTGAGACAATTAATTCCTGGGAAAATCTACTGCTGGCTGCGCGCAAAGCCAGCAAAGGAAAGCGAGGGCGCCTGCCGGTAGCTGCCTTTGAATATCGACTGGAAGATAACCTGATTCAGCTTCAGAATGATCTACGCACGCAAGCGTACCAGCCTGGCGGCTACGTCAGCTTTGTCATTCATGAGCCAAAGCGGCGTGTCATCAGCGCCGCGCCATTTCGGGACAGGGTCGTGCATCACGCGCTCTGCAACCAGATTGAACCATTGTTTGAGCGCAGTTTTATCCACGACTCCTACGCCAACCGGGTGGGTAAAGGCACGCATCGAGCCTTAAATCGGTGCCAGCAGTTTGCCCGTCGCTATCGCTACGTCCTGCAATGTGACGTGCGTCAATTCTTCCCCAGTTTAGACCATTCCGTCCTGCGCCAAATTCTGTGGGACAAGCTCGTTGACCCTCAGGTTCGCTGGCTGATCGACCAAATTTTGATGAATGGTGCAGATCTACTACGTGAAGAGTATGACATGGTCTGGTTTCCCAGCGACGATCTTCTGGCCGCCACACGTGCGCGTGGTTTACCCATTGGGAATCTGACCAGCCAGTTTTGGGCTAACTGCTATTTGAATTCATTTGACCATTTTGTGCAGCGGGAACTGGGCTGCCGCGCCTACTTGCGGTTTGTGGATGATTTTTTGCTGTTTAGTGACGACAAGGCAGAACTGTGGGCATGGCACACGGCAGTTACTCAGCGACTGGTTCGCTTTCGTCTTACCATTCACCCTCACGCCCAACCGCGACCCGTTACCAAAGGCATCTCCTTTCTCGGTTTCCGCACTTTCCCCAACCACCGCCGACTCAAGCAACGCAAAGGTATTCAGTTTCGCCGCAAATACCAGCAGTTGGTGCAGCAATATGTGGACGGCCGTATCACCTTTGACGAACTAACGGCCAGCGTCCAAGGATGGGTTAACCATAGTCGCTACGGCAACACCATAGGGCTGCGTAAAGCAATTTTATCAGCCCACATTATCCCGCCACAACTATTGCCAAAAACAGTATAATGCTGACAGGAGTATGCCTATGAGTGAATCGACCAACAATCTGGCGGCAATTGCCGCACTTCAGCAGCGCATTGCCACCTTGCCACCAGAGCAGTTAGCAACGGCCGTTGCCCAACTCAACGATCTCCTTGCCAAGCAAGCTTTACTTGAGCAGGGTACCCGAAACGTCAAAGCCAACGATGTTAGCGGTAGCATCGTTACGGGCAACAACAACAGCGTTAGCCACATCCACAATGTTTACCAACAGGCACCAGGACGGCCGTTTCTCGACGAAACAGCCTTTACCGTAGCGTTAGGGCGTTATTTGGGCTGGGTAGAGCGACGATACGGCCGTTTAGACCTGCGCGGCGTAGAAAAACGAGAACAGCAGATACTCAGCCTAACGCTAGATGATGTCTATGTCTCCCTGGCAGCCATCGTTGCCCAAGAGCGCAAAAAGCAGCGCCGCCCGCTATCGCCCGAGGCCGAGAAACGACAGGAGCCAATGGACATGCGCCGCCTGCTGCGGTTAGCCCCGCGCCTGGTCATCACCGGTGGCCCCGGCAGTGGCAAAACCACCTATCTACGCCTCATCGCCGCCAGCGTCGCGCGCGCCTTGCGCCTGAAACAGCCAGAATGGGTAGAGATCCATCTGGGGCTGGTTGAGCCGCTGCCACTGCCCATCATCGTCTCCTTGAGCGACTACAATCAGTATCGACGTGAAAATAAACAGCCAACCGATCCCCGCCAGGGAACGCTGATCACCTTTATTAGCCACACGCTGATTCGGCAGCAGGCAGCCATTGGCCTGCCCGACGACTTTTTCGAGCGGCTGCTGATGCAGGGACACAACTGCCTGCTGCTGCTCGACGGGCTGGATGAGGTGGCCAACGAGCGGGAGCGTACCCTGGTGCGCCGCGCCGTCGAAGAACTGGCCATTACTGATGGCGTGCGCCAAATTGTGGTCACCAGCCGCAGTCGTGCCTACCAGGGTGCAGCCGTGCTGCCAGAAGAATTCCGCGTTGCCAGCGTGCAGCCGATGACGCCAGACCAGGTGAACGCCCTGGCCGCCCGCTGGTGTCGCGCCGTCTACGACAGTGACAATGCGCCTGCTGAAGCACTGCGGCTGCAGGCGGCCATTGCCGGGTTGGAGCAGCATCGCGCCGCGCGCCAGGAGCAGCGATTGGCGGAAACGCCCCTGCTGGTGACGATTATTGCCATTGTCCATTACAACCAGCGACGGTTGCCAGAACAGCGAGCCGAGCTGTATGAAAAATGTGTCGAGGTACTGTTGACCGAAGGGCACCACAGCGCCAGCGATGCCACCTATGAGTTGGCCGATTGGGGCGGCACGCTAACGGAAAAGCGCGGCCTGCTGGCCTTCCTGGCCTTTGAAATGATGGGCGCGGGGGAAACAGCAGGCCGCAGCGTCAGCGAATGGCAGCTAAAAACGTGGCTGCTGCCGCGGCTGACCCGTCGCTATGGCGAAGCAGCCGCCATCCCGCAGCTAACCACCTTCATTCAGGCGATGCGCGAACGGGGCAGTCTACTAGACGAGCGGGGTGGCGATTACCAGTTCACCCACCTTACCTTCCAGGAGTTCCTGTGCGCCTACCACCTGGCCGAAACGGTGCGCGACCCGGCTAAAATCGTGGCCTTTTTGCAAGATAAAAACCGCCTCAGCGAGGCGTGGTGGCGCGAAGTGGTGCTGCTGACGGCAGGCTACCTGGCGCTGAAAAGCGACGAGACGGCACACCTCTTTTTAGACGCTTTAATGCGACTACCCCCGCAAAACAGGCTGGCGCTGGCTGCGGCCGAACTGGCAGGCACGGCACTGCTAGAGTTAGACAGCCCGGATGGGGAGTTGAAAACAGCGGTGAGCAACCGGCTGGTGATGCTGCTAACGGATAAAGCGGTGCAGGCCGACCCCGCCCTGCGGATGATTGCTGGAGATGCCTTGGGGCGGCTGGACGACCCACGCCCGGGTGTTTGTACGCGGGAGCCTGATTTGGTGCCTGTTCCCGATGGCAAGTTCCTGATGGGTGATCGAAAGCTACACGAAATTGACATCACGCAACCGTATGCCATTGGCCGCACGCCGGTGACCAATGC
>JAAEUI010000162.1 GCA_024227475.1 Paracoccaceae bacterium
GCATTGGTCACCGGCGTGCGGCCAATGGCATACGGTTGCGTGATGTCAATTTCGTGTAGCTTTCGATCACCCATCAGGAACTTGCCATCGGGAACAGGCACCAAATCAGGCTCCCGCGTACAAACACCCGGGCGTGGGTCGCCTAGTCGCCCTAAGGTGTCTCCCGCTTCCATGCGCTCGCGCGGGGTTAGCTTGCCTAGAGCAAGCAGCCGCGCCAGGCGCTTACGTACCTGCTGCAGCAACTCGCTGCCCCAGCCGTTATCTTCCTGCACAGTTGGCAGCCCCATCTCTAGCAGTAGATCCCCTGCCAACCAGGCGTTTTTCCACGCTGTTGGGCTGTCTGTTTCTGTTGTTGGACAAAGCCGGTTTACCAAAGCGTACGGCTTGTCGTTATCCCCAACCAAATGCACCAGCCTCCCCACCGCCAACAGAATCACCTCTCGCCACAACGCACCTTCTGCCGCCAGCTTGGCAGCCTCTACCGAGAACCCACCCTGTGTAGAAAGATGCGCCCCTGCTAAATACTCCTGAAATGTACGGTGGGGAAAGGTAAACAGCCCTGGCGACCGCTCTAACAGCAGACCAGCACGCAGCTTCATCGCCGCCACCAATTTGTGTGCCCAGTTCCAATCTCCCCGTTTAAGCCCTTCCAACCCCCGCATTAGACGAGATTCAGTGATAGCCGCCACCGCCTCCTCACCAGCATCTGCGGGCGTTTGTTGGTGGGCTTCATAGGCCAGCCGCCACAGCAGCCGCTTCAAATCCATCTCGGTGCGCCCGGCATCCAGCAGCAGTTGTCGCAAAGGCGGTGTCTCTTTTTTACCGCCTGCTTTCACCTCTTCCCAGCGCCATAGCAGCATGTTGATGCTGTTTTCATAGAGCAAGGCGCGTGCGTCGGGCAGTCGCCCCTGATGCGTGTGTACCAAAGCCATCACCGTTAGCAACAGCGGATTGGAAGCCAATCGCCATAGATCCGAACGGCGCACGGCCGTTTTCAACCGCTGCACCACGCCTTCCTGATCTTGCGCCCGCACAGTGCCTACCTGCACCAGCTCGGTGTACCAGGCATCGATAAAACGGTCTATTTTGGCCTCATCAAAAGGAGCAATCTCTGCTATCTCGAAATCGGATGGCAGGCGCAAGTCGGGATCGTCGTCACTTTCGGGCTTTTGGTAAGAAAGAATGCGACAGGTGACCAGGCAGCGGTTGCGGGGATACCGTTTGAGAAAAGCAACGACCGCATCCCGCACAAAGATGCGGATGGCTGTGCTGGTCACTTCATCCAGCCCATCCAGCAGCAGCAGAACACGGCCGTTTTCCAATCTATCTCGCAGTGCCTCGGTCGCAAAGGCCAGATTTTGCTGTTTCAACTGGTTGGTGATGAAGTGCCATAAATCGTTGGGAGTGGTTTTGTTGGGTAAATCGGCAGGCAGCGCGGCGGCAAAGTCGCGCAAAATGACCACAACGGGCAGGATATTTGCTTGGTCTGCTGGCCAGTCGTTGAGTTGCGCCAGCCACGTCCCATCCGGCGTTAGCTGGTGTGCCACCAGGCAGTGGGTCAGATGATTGACAAAGGTAGACTTGCCGCCGCCAGGATTGCCGGTCAATATCAGCCATTCCTGTTCGATTACTTTCTGCAGCGCCGAAATTGGCTGCGGTTCCCGTTCTTTTCGTTGCTCAAGAGTGCCTTTCTCGTCACCGAAAGAGACAAAATGCTTTTTGCTGGTGGTGTCTAGATCGACATAGACGTTGGCCAACCCTAACGGCCGTTTGCCACGACCCGCATCACTGGCCCCAATATCCACGCCACGCAGGGGCAGCGAAGCGCTGCTGTGCAGCAGCACCTGACGGTAAATACGTAAGGCTTCTGTAGGATCTGACGTTTTGGGGCCATGGTAAACGTTGCCCATAATCACGTCTCTGCCTACATCGCCTGCCACGTTGACACCACCGGATGCGACTGCGGTAGCACCAGGCCCCTGAGCGATTGCGCCTGATTGGGTTTCAGCCTCGTAACTGATGCCGCTGAGCAAAAAGCGGTACGTATCTTCGTCTAGGTGTCCCGCTTCATACGCCTTGCGCAGCTTTTCTAAATGGTTTGCTTTTTCTTTACTCATTGTTGTCCCAGTATAGCTGCTTTATAAAATTTGGTAGCAATACGCCTACGAGGGCTGAGCCTGTCGAAGCCCGAGCTAGCAGTGGCGAAGACCCGCTTCAATCCCCAGTGATAATTGAACCGCCAACAGTTCCATTACCTACTATCGCTTACCTACTATCGCTTACCTACTATCGCTTACCTAAGAAACACCTTGTTGCGCCTGCGCACCTCGCCCAATAGCGATGGCATTACTGTCGGTGATATTGTCAACCGATATTTTGTCACCGGCTATTTTATCCCCCTGTACCTTGTCCCCTTGTACCTGATCCCCACCAATAACTGTATTGCCATCGCCGGTGACAACACTGCCACCGACGTTGCCACCCACACTAACCCCACCTGCACCAATGGCCGTTGAGCCCGGCCCCTGAGCTATCACGCCAGCCCCTTTTACCTTTGCCTTGTAACTTGTTCCTGGCGTTTCTGGCAGTTGGGCGTTTAATTCTTTTTGTTTCTGCCTCAGTCGGGCTATGGCAGCATCAACTTCCTCGTTTGTCAATGTACCGCGCAAACTTTCCTGTGCCACAATTGCTTTCTCTAACTTATCTATTTCTTGTTGGATACTCATGATGCAATTCTCCTTTTCTGATAATGGGTCGGGTATTTTATACAAGCGAAGCCTGAGCCTTTCGGCAAGCTCAAGAACCACCTGTCGAAGGCGTAGCGGTGTCCACCGCCTCTGCCTTCGACTACAGACGCTGCGTCCGCGCTCAGGCGACGGCTATACCTGAGCGCTTTTGCTAAGATACTTATGCGCTGGTATGACCTCTAAAAAACGAAAAATTTGATCGCGCGCCTTTGGCGCGCCAGAGATCAGA
>JAAEUI010000163.1 GCA_024227475.1 Paracoccaceae bacterium
CTTCCATGGAAGAAGTCACCAGAACCGGCAGATCGCGCAGGGTTGCATCGCCCTTTATGGCCTCAAGCACCTGAAACCCATCCATAACCGGCATCTCGATATCCAGCAGCATCAGGTCAAACTCACCCTGGCGCAGCAGCTCAAGCGCGATCTGACCATTTTCCGCCAGAACCGCCTGATACCCAAGCAGCGCCACACTGCGTGACAACAACAGGCGGTTGACCTTGTTATCATCCACAATCAGCAGATTTGCCCCAGAGTTAAGCATCCGTCAGTGCCTTCAAGGCGGCTGTGGCCTCATCGCAGGCTGCATCAACTGCGCCAAAAGCCTTTGAACCGCCTGCATCCAGCCCACCCAATTCCAACTGTTTTGCCGCCGTTGCCAGTTCTTGCGCACCAAACACATTAGCGTTTGATTTTATCGAATGGGCCGCGCGGCGAAACCTGTCCACGTCCTGGGCCTCATGGGCGCTGCGCAGTTCAGCGATCATGCCTGGCGCCTCGTCCAGAAAGGTCCCAACAAGCTCGGCAACAAAATCAGCACCAACAGTTTCCTGCAACTCGGTAAGGACTGCGCTATCAATGGGGGATTGGGTCATGGGTCGGCCTCTCGTCTCGCGACTTGCATCAGCGCATCAACCAACAGGTTCACTCTGATGGGTTTGGCTATGTAATCATCCATTCCGGCTGCAAGGCACATTTCGCGATCTCCCTGCATGGCGTTGGCGGTCATCGCAACGATGTGAGGCCGATCGTCATTCTTGGTGATGCGCCGCGATGCCTCCAGCCCGTCCATCTCGGGCATTTGCACGTCCATTAGCACCACGTCATAGGTGTTCTGGTGCACATGCTCCACCGCTTCA
>JAAEUI010000164.1 GCA_024227475.1 Paracoccaceae bacterium
CAGAAGAAGCGTAATTCGTAAACCCGGCTTGATTCAAAGCTGGCCGGAAATGCTCTAGGATCCAAATAACAGCATTTGATAAGGGTGCGTTTCTGGCTCGTCGCAACCACCAGGGAATGGAGCATGAGACCCATTACTGGAACCGGGCGTAGGTCGTTCGAAAAGACCATCAAAGCGTGCTGTCGAGGGTGGATTTGTGAGCTACCAGGGCCGTAAAAAGCAGGATGTTGAACAGATGAAACGTTGAATTGATGTCATGGAAGAAGATTGTTTCTGTCAGCCCCAGCAAAATTGGCCCGAGTGACACCACAATTGCCATATAGCGCAGGTCGGTGTTGCCAGCGGAGCGCAAACTGCGAAAAGAAACCCACAGCGGTGACAGTAGTGTGCCCAGAAGAGCCAGCACCCCAATCAAACCCGCTGCAACCCATTGTGTCAGGACCATATTATGCAGATGCGTGAAGTTCTGGTTATACTCGGCAGGAAGATAGGGCTTGGCCGCCAGGAACCGGTTTTGCGGCCCGTGCCCCAAGATGGGGGCATCCTTAATCGCCTGCACCCCGGCGGTATACATCGCAATGCGTTTTGACGTGGAGGAATGGGTCATGTCCCCGGCCATCACATGCGAATAGCTCTGAGGAATTTTCGCCAGCCTGACAACCAGGGCAGTGTTGCGATACTGCGCCCAGTTGGTCCATGCGACAGCCACTAACACAAGGACAACCACCCCGGCACCCGCCAACGCGGGCCACACCTTCCATCCAACTGACCGACAAAGGAATATCAATAGGACGGGCAGCATGACAACAAAGGACAAAGCCGCACCCCGACCGTCCGCCAGATAGGCGAAAGTTAAAAAACCGCAGGCCATTACCAAAAATGTCAGCACCCGCTCAAAAGCCCCTTTCTGAGAAAACCCAAGCGGCGCAAGCAGGGTTAATACCATCATGCAACCCGCTAGTATCAAAGGATTTCCCGTCGCCAGTTCCAAGCACAGTGGCTTCCCCGCCTGCGGGATCAGGCAATCAGTCGGAAAAAGCGCAAACTGTGCAAATCCAGCAAGAGTGGTTGCGCCGACCCCGGCAAGTGCCGCACGACCGACGTGTAACGGGTCCAGCCCGGTCAGCACCACCGGCAAGACAAATAGCAGAGGAATGAAATACAAAAACTGACTGAACATCGGGATGGTGAGCACAAACCGCTGGAAATCACCGGCCAGCAAACCCGAGAATGTCAGGCTTACCAATACCGCAAGAAAACCAAGCAAAACCGGCGTTGCAACAGGTGTTAAGCCAAAACCGTGGGGCTGTTTCCAGATCAGGAAAAGCGCAATCAGCGATGCCAGCGCCCCGATAAGCGTTACAAGGCTGCCCAAAAGTGGCACCCCCGCGACCATCACAAGTACAAAAACGGACCAGACCGGCGGCCATTTGACCTTGCTTATTAACCCCAAAAATTTCGCCCCAAGATTTCGCTGTTTAACGCTCTATGCGTTTGATCGGAAACATAATAAACGCATATTGCCAGTTTAAGCTTTTGATGTTGCTGCGTAATACGCTTCGTTAGTGAGTCCAACAAAGCACATAACGCTCCAGCCCCCGCTCTATAGGAACAATCCTTTCGGCGTGCAAGCAAAGCTGCAAGCGGGGTGACATACCGCCAGCTTTGCCCAAACAATCATGGCGTCGACTTGTGCCGGTTTTTATTGTGTGACAGATACGGCGGCACCACTATTTGCGCAACAAGAAGAAGGCTCATGGCCAAACGACTGTTTGATCTCATTTTGTCGCTGTTCGTATTGATCCCGGTGCTTCCCCTGCTGTTAGCGCTCGGAATTCTGATCAAAATCGAAAGTCGCGGACCGGCCATTTTTGTGCAGGACCGGGTTGGATTGCATGGCCGGGTATTCAGATTTTTTAAGCTGCGTTCAATGGTGCAGGATGCGGATCAGAAAGGCGGCTTTTCTACCGCCAAGGGGGACCCCCGCATCACCCGTGTTGGCCGGTTCATCCGGGCGACGAGTCTTGATGAACTACCACAAATCCTGAACGTGCTGAAAGGCGATATGAGCCTTGTGGGCCCGCGCCCGGATGTGCCCAGACAGAAGGAATTGTACCGCCCTTCCCAGTGGCGCAGGCGGCATCAGGTGCGCCCCGGGATTACCGGACTTGCCCAGGCAAAGCTGCGCTCTGCTGCGACGCCAAGCCAAAGGCTGGCGCATGATCTCTTTTATGCAAGGCACCACAATATGTGCCTCGACATCAAAATTATCCTGATGACAATTCGTTTGATTTTCAGCAAGTTAGCGCATTAGGGAGGCCCAGTTACAATCTGAACCCTAAACTCTCTAGGTTTGGTTTTTCATCACCTGCGCAATAGCCTGAAGAATTATCCCGTTGGTATTTAAGTCAGAGTAATTCGCCGTTGGCTGACCGGAAACAGAATAGATGCTGGAGGCAAACCCGTTCTTGGATTTGCTCTTGGCGCGGACATATTCCAGCAGGCGATCGCTGTGGTCGTTTGGCGCATGAGCAGCCCACAGATAGGACGCTTTTGAGCTGACAACTTGTGCGGAACGCTGAAACTCGGGGTTCTTGAATTCCTGCATATCACCCACCGTATCGATGACCCATCTGTCTTTGGTGGCATCAAGCTTCAGGCCCTGGTAGGTAAACCACGGCTCCTTATCAATTGGCCCCTCGGACGCGCAGACAAGGACACCGGATTTTTCGTAGTCTTCAATTTGTGCAGCCTGCAGTACTTCTGCCAGATATTTGGTTTCGCTGGCGTGTCCCAGCTCAACCGCCTCAAGCAACAGGGGCTCAGCCCCAATTGGGCTGATGCGGGTGGTCGCTTCCAGTACCGCCATTTTCTGGTCGCAGTCTGACAGGTCTTTTGGCACCTCGTAAGGAGATTTTACATCCAGACCCCAGCGCCGGAAAGATATTGCGGAGTAATGCGCACACTGTGAGCCGTAGGTGGATTTGAACTCTTTGTCGATGACGGACTGGATTGCACCATCAACGATGACCTTTTCCAAATCCCAAGACCCCACCAAGTCGCTGACCCGAGAATCAGCGTAACGATGTTGCTTTAGATTCCACAGTGCAGACAGCAGTCGCCCCGCGTCACACCCATCGAAATTGGCGTTGCCCCATTTGTGCTTGTCAGTCCGGATCCACCCCTGAGGCAGCAATCGGCCCTGAGAGCGCCTGCCGACGATATTGGGAATAACTCTGGAAATGGCGGCCCGAAACGCTTTTTCGCTGATCAAATCCAAATCCACCGCTGCGATCAGCGCCAGAATTTGGCTGCCAACATCCCACATGGTGACGGCCTCATGCAGACGTTTGCCGCCTGGGGCAAAATTTACTGTTGCCGGGCACAGCCCGGTTTTGGCGTTGGTAAACCGGGTGAAATAACTCCACGCGATTTTGGCGTCGGCCGTGAATTGATCACGTTGTTGATCCGATAGTTTTCGACGCAAGGATGCTGTTTTACCCCTCGCCGCTTCAGTCCGGCGATAAAGACTGATCAGAGGGCTCTGGGGTAGAATTGTTGATGCAAAGTTTCCAAGCGGAACCATGCGCGTAACCCAGTCAGACTTGACCGTTTTGATTTTGCGCAACAAAACCGCCCTTTGAGCTTTGGTCACGATATTCGCAGGATCAACAACAATAACCAGGTCTGACGTAGGGCCTGACGCCAATGTATCCGAAGTTCCGCCCACGATCAGACGGTTTTCTGAAACAACCGGAAAACGCAGATGTCCACAGGGGTCAATCCCCTGCACGTCGGTACTGGCGGCACTGGCGGTCAACCCGACTCCTGCTGGCAGCGGCAGATCGGAACGTCGTTCCAGCGCATGGGTATCACCGTGGCAAACAAAGGCGAATTTGACTTCGCCGGCTTTGGTTTCCAATGCTTCAGATGCCCCGTCGGCTTCCGTTCCGAGCCAATAGCCCGACCCTTGCTTTTCGTCTGACTTCAGAGCGATTGGCTTTCCCCAACTGAAGGAAATTTTCAGCGCCGCCAGTTCTGACTTCAGCGCTTCAAATCCCTTTACCAGGGCCGAATTGTCAGGCGGTGGCTCAAAAAGATGCACACCCACCAGCCGCTGAAACCCATAATCATCGCGTAGTTGCAAATCCTGCAGGCGCTGATTGCCGATCTGCCCGGCGGTTTCGAAATGGGATGCTTCCCCGGCGTATTCGAGCGCCGAATTGGCAAGCTGCACACCTTGCAGGGCGCCAAATTCCGAAGCATCCAGAATGTTGATGTTGTGGTACTGATTTTCCAGATGCTGGCCGACGGCCCGTCGATCGCGCAACGAGACATGCGTTCCGCCGATCAGCCGCATGGTTCCGTTGTCCCAGATTTCAGGCGTTACGCTGGTGTCAGCGACGGGCAACAAAAGCAAGTTTCGAAAACCTGCGCTCCGAATACCGAGCGGGGCGGTCGGGTTTTCGGTAGCTGCGCTGGCAAGGCTCTGGAACTGCAAGCTGGTATCCGGGTTTTCGGGCGAAACCAGCGCGTCTATCAGTCGCTTGCGGGTTTCAAAGGCAGACCGGGCCTGGAAATGCGGCGACTGGTTGCTGAGGTTATCGGCGTAACCAACAATCTCAATCAACCCGGCGGCCTGTTGAAGCAGTTTTCGCAGCAGCTTTGCCAGATTGCTGTTGTGGCTCAGCGGTGTGTCGTCTGATGCAATCGTATGAACGATGCAAGACACCGGCAAACCGTTGTCAATGAAGGTTTCCAGCACGGAACGCAAATGTGGGACCGAAGTTTCCGGTGTAATCCGAGAAATAACATTCAGCGTCAGGGTTTGTTTTTGGCTTGCCAATACCGGTAGGCCAAGCAGGCTGCCCGCCGCTGCGGTGTATTGGAAGAATTCCCTGCGGTTCATCAGGTCAGACCCCTTTTGCGGAAACAAACCCGGTCCGCTCAAGTTTGCCCCATCTGGACGGGCGTCCTGTCAGTGCCACCAGAATTGCGCGAAGCACCGAAAAATACAAAAGCTGGCGATAGAATATGCGCTGGAAAGGCGTCAGCAAAAGCAACCAGTAGCTCTCGTTCTTGTCCATCTTCAGGGCAGCAGAGACGGTTAACAAATCCAGCACAGGTAGCGCGAGATAGGCCCAAATCATAGTCCGCGTTGTTCCGGTACCAAATTCACCGGTCGTGATCAAAGTCGCCAGGCTGTCGTAGATCAGGACGAAGAAATAAAAATCAGCTATCGGAGCAAAAATCGGCAGAAGATAGCCAAATATCACCAGATCGGGCAAAGCAACCCGACCCAGAGCGCCGCGCTGGTGAATGGCCTTGCGGTGTTTCCAGGCTACCTGAAGCATCCCCAATGACCAGCGCAGGCGTTGTTTCAGGAGCGAGTTAATTGATTTCGGCGCTTCGGTCGCAGCAACAGCAGTTTCATCATAAACGACCTGATAACCGGCCCGGATGATCGAAATCGTCAGGTCGGCATCCTCGGTCTGGGTTTCCCCGGAATAGAGCCCTGCCTTGCGCACTGCTTCTGCCCGCCAAGCGCCAATCGCACCGGGAACAACCAGAATACCGTTGATCAGCTCAGCCGCCCTGCGATCGATATTCTGCGAAGTTATGTATTCCAGCGACTGCAGTTTTGTCAGCAGGTTCACCCGGTTTTCCACCAGAACCTTGCCAGCAACCGCACCAACTTTGGGGTCACGGAAATGGCGCGCCAGTTTCGAAATTGTATCGGGCCTGATCCTTGTATCCGCATCAATCGATACAACGATATCCGTATCGACAATGCTGTAGGCCGCGTTCAGCGCCCGCCATTTGCCTTGGTTTTGCTGGCAAATAATCTGAATGCGCGGATGCTCACCGAATTTACGCAGAACTTCTTTCAGGGTTTCATCACCGGACCCGTCATCAACAACGATTACCTTGAAGTTGTGATAATTACTCGCCATCACGCTGCGGATGCAGTCGCTCACAACGACCTCTTCGTTGAACGCCGGGATAATGACTGTGCACGATGGTTCCACGTTGTTTTGATAGGACCAGTGTTGCTTGCGTAAGAAGGCCATCGTCAGCACGCAGACAGACCGCGTGACTCCGACAAAAACGACAATCCAGAAAATGTATATCAGCGAATTCCAGGCGTGCGCCATAAGGCTGAAGGAAACAGTGCCGACAAAGTCCTTTGTTTTCGGCAGTACGGGCATGACATCGGTTTTTTCAAGTCCAAGTATCCGGGCCAGGGTAACAATCTCATAACCTTCCTCGCGCAGGGTTTTGATGATCGTCGGAACGGCTTCAACCGTCGCGCTCCTGTCGTTGCCAGCATCGTGCAGCAATACAACATTGCCTTCCCCGGCGTTCACCTTGTCCATCACAAAAGACACGATTTGCTCGGATGTGATCCCCGCCCAGTCCGGGGGCACAATGTCGCTGCCCGCAATGATGTAATCAAGCGACCCCAGCAGCTTCATTGGTTCGGCACGGGCCCGGGTTATCGGTCCGTCTCCGCGCAGGAACGGCTCGCGGTAAAGCGCAACAGCATAGCCGGTCGCATCGTTGATGACTTTTTGTACCGAGTTGAGTTCCATGATCGAACGGGATTCTGAAATCTGATCCATCCGGGGATGCCAGAATGTGTGTGATCCCAATTCATGTCCCTCATCAATCATCCGCGTGACAAGATCCGGCGATTTAAGGACATTCCGGCCAACCAGAAAAAAGGTCGCCGGTGTTTTCGTCTCATTCAGGATATCGAGAATTTCGGTCGTGTAGATATCATGCGGCCCGTCGTCAAAAGTCAGAGCAACCTGATTTGGTTTCGCTTTACCGTAGCGCTCAATCAACGCTGCCCTGGGAATAACATCGTATGACTGTCCGGTGATCAGCGTGTTGTTTTCGTCAAACTGCACCGTCCGTAAGCCCGGTTCTGCATCTGACAGATAGCGCAGGAACGGGCCATCACCCTGGTAGCTGACATAGTTTTCTACCCGAACATCCCGCAAGTTGTACGTAAGCCCGAGGACATCTTCCGGTCCTGTTCTGAGAACCCGCCATAAGGCCGGGTCTTCAAAACCCAACGGCCAGATTGCCATGTTGGAAATCCCCAGTTGGTCCAGCGTGCGGGCTTGGTTGTGAGCAGAAACGGCGTCAAGCATCCAAACCTGGTGGCGCAGGCCATTTTCGTCGACAAATGAGCTGAAGCTGTTTTTCGTTTCGCGGGCAAACCGGATCTGCGCATTGGCTTGCGAGATACGTGAAACTGCTTCTGAATATCCGATGGTTTCGGGAATGGGCTGCCCTGAGGTCCAATCCGCAGCCAGATTGCCGATGGCGATCACCAGTTTCTCCGGGCCAACCTCTTCAAGAGCTTTGGTTGCCTCTTCCTGAAACCAGGATTGCCCGGCCAGCGCTGTGGGCTGCGAACCCACCCATGGTTCGGAAAACAATTTGAGAACTGCAAAGTCGAGGTTTTCGGCAATACCTGCTTCTTTGCCAAACAGCTTACCATCCCCTGACACACCGCAGGTGGCGAGATGTGATCCGGAAAACAAAGTGTTTAATTCCGCAATAAAGGTAGCGAGCAGCGGGTAGTTGGCCTCCCCTGCCCCTATGACATGCAGGCACATCCCACCCGCTCTGGATTTCAATGCGGCAGTCCGCAAATTAAGCGCCAGGGCCTTGCGGTATTCTCTATTGGCCAATCGCCGGATGACCGCCTGATCTTCAACCGTGGCGTCAAACTCGACGACGGGAAAGACCTCCAGCGTACCGGCTGCAGAGCGGAGAAACGCCCGGACTGACTCGCGTACGAGGGGGTCTTCCTCGCTCGATATCAGCTCCGGAGAGCCCGATTTTACACGGAACCAATCGGGCATCAGCACGTTGATGACACCACAGTCGTTGTTCAGCGAAAGATGCGACCAGTCCGGCGCAGTTGGCAAAAAGGCAAAAACCCGGCGACCATGGTTCCTGTCGGCCAACACCGACAACGCAGGCTGGCGTTCACGCACGCAGGGCAGAGGGTAGCTTTCGGGCACGTCACCACCGGCCCAGGACGACAGAATCTCTTTGGCAATCGGAAAGTCAAACTCCAACAGTGCTTCCGTGAAAGACGGGGTTGTATGCAGCGGGTTTTCTTCCAAACTTGCATAGGTCGAAACTGGTTGCCTGGTGGTCATCTGTTGGATAAAAGACGCCGTCCAACCCATTGCAAAAAATAAAAATAGTGCAACACCGAATCGCACCCAAAGATGCCGCCTATTCTTTGGATCGGCAAAAACGGATGTGCCGGGCGCATGCTCCTCTTCCGGAAAAATGAACTCGTAAGTGTCAACCATTGACACATCAGACACTGGTTCATGCGGGTCAGTGTGGATCGGTTTTCGTACCAATAATACACTGGCCGCCTCGTCCGGGTTTGCTTCGAATTCTGTGGCTGTGCGTTCGGATTTCTTAGAAATTTTTTGCCAGGGAAATTTCAGCCAACCAAACAGCTTAAACCTATTGTTCCGAGCAGTTTCTTGCTCGGGCTCTGGATCGATGAGGGGGACCTTGCTTTTCTCACGCCGGTCCACGAAATCAAGGTATTTCAGGGTTTCCTTATCGAAACCTCTGCTTGAGAACCGCTGCAACATTGTTCACACTATTTCACTCGAAAACTCGTTAGTGTCTCATACTTACCGTCTGATTATGTTCAAAATAGGTTGAATTGTCACCTTTTCCCTGTTTCACCACCTGTCCCGAACCCGAAAAACCAGCCTGTTTCGAGGAGCTTGAGCTGCTCGTCGGGTCATTATCGGGTAACGGGGTTTTCCCATTTGCCGGCGCCCGGATCTTTTACCACTTCTACGCTCGCGGTTTAGGAGCATTCCAAAAGGGTATTACCATTTGTGAAATGGGCGCCTGCGGTAACCCAAAAATGGGTGCAAAATTTGCAATGATTTTTCACCCATTTCGCTGAAGTTTTGTCTCAGACTTTGTTGTCATTCGGGAATCTTGGTTAACAATTCTTAAGCGGCTAAAACTCACCTACAAATCTGTTATCTATCGATAACCATTAAATTTAATTCGTCCTCACAATTATCACCAATCCTCTTTTTCAGAGAAGAATCTTAACGCCTTAACAACTTCGGAGACGTCTCAATCGCTCGGGTGCCTGCCTCGGATTTTGCTCCGGGAAGCACGCACAAATCACCTGATCGCAACGCTCAGCTGCAGATCACACCTCGACGCATTTGGAGACCCGATGACCCTTACCAAACAGCTGCTAGCCCCAACAATTGCTTCGCTATTAGTCGCCGCGTCCTGCTCAGGCGCCCCAGAACCTGCCACGCAGGACAATATTCTTCAAAATACCACATATCTGGCCCCCACTGCGCATATCAGTGACGAAAGCTCGCTCCAGCCTGGTAACACCAGATTCACTGTCTACCTGACGGGATACAGCTACTGGGACAACACGCCTCGCCGTTCAACCGCCATTGCAATACCGGTGATTCACCGCCGCGCCGGGGGCACCGGCACCTACACTGATCCGGTAACGCTGGCCGTTGGTCACGTTATTCAGGGTGGTCGGCACACAATGGATTTCGCGCCCGGAACCCGTTTCTATATCGAGCGGTTAAAAAAATACGCAATCGTCGAAGACCAGTGCGGCGATGGAAACCGGCCGCAGAACGGCCCCTGCCACTCGGGTCACAAAGGCCACGCCTGGATCGACATTTATGTCGGCGGTAAGAAAAGCAGCGCCAGCGCCGCCAGAAACTGCACCTACCGGGTCACCGGGCTGCAACCCGTGGTTTTAGATCCGCACGCAAATTACCCGGTTTCTGCCGGTGAACTCACGGCAAGCGGGTGCCAGACCTTCTAGGTCAAAGACTCATAGAATTCACCGGCGCGATTATCGAGTTCTTCGGGGCAGGTATGCGCGTCTGTTTCAAAACAAAACACCCGGCGTTCCACATGCGAAGTTCGATTCAGTTGGCACTTGGCGACAACCATCGCGAATGGCCAGCCATTCCGCGACAACATATTTGTTGCCACATGGAGCGTTATGATGTTTGTTGGAAACATCAACGAACCTCATAACGCAGCAACATCAAAACCTTGGACCGGCGCTATGCGTTTAATCTGGTTCAGACAAAACGCATAGCGCTTTAGGTGTCGCCGGACCTAACCTTGCCCGCAATCCCTCTATCTTGGGGGCGTCGAATTTCGAAGGGTGATCTTATGAGTAGATTTCTGTTGGGTCTCATATCTGCACTGGCCATGGCATCTGCCACGGCACTGGCCGCGGAGGACTGCGGTGTCCTGTGCCAGGCAGAGTTTTATCAAACAACGACGGCAGAAGCTGTCCAGCAACTGATAGACCAAGGTGTTAACGTAAACGCAAAGGATGCTGCCGGCAAAGCACCACTACACTGGGTGTCCCGGGCAAGTCCGGAAACGATCCAGGTTTTGATTGCAGCCGGTGCTGATGTGAATGCAAAAGATGATCTTGATCGCACACCGCTTCATTTTGTGTCTGCTATGGCCGCCCCGCAAAACGTCATTCTGCTGCTGGATGCCGGGGCGGATGTGAATGCAAGGACAGCAAATGACTGGACCCCTCTGCACGGTGTGGCTAAATTTGGCAGCCCTGAGACAATCAGGATCTTGCTGGACGCCGGAGCCGACCCCTCGGCGGCAAATGAAATGGGCGAAACCCCGTTTGACCTGGCTGCATCCAACGAGCGCGTAAAAGCGTCACCTGAATACCAGATATTGGAAGAAGCAAAGGGAAAATAGAGCGCTTAGCGTTCAATCGAATTCAGATTGGCCACGCAACGCCGGGCTAGAGCGGTTTTCGTTAAACCTGAATCAGGTTTGGCGAAAAACGTCCCGACAAGACATTGATGTTGCTGCGTTTCCCGAAAACCTGATGTCGCAGGTTTTTCGCGAAACGCTTTAAGCATCTTCTGTTGCATAGTATCTCGGTTCTTTTGCGGATCCAATTGGACGAGATACGCTCTAATTGGATCCGCGCTGAGATGTTCCGAATTCAACCGGCAAACCCGTGCGTCAGGTTCGCCGATTGAGTTGAATGCGACTTTATTCAGAAACCGTTGTTGTTTCGGTTGCGCCTTCAGTCGTTGGAGTTACTGCCTCTTCGACTGTCTCAATGACAGATTCCGTTGCCGTGTCGGTTGCACCTTCGGTCGTAGAGGTTACCGCCTCTTTGACTGTCTCAACGACAGATTCTGTTGTTGTTCCGGATTGACCTGTTACCGACTGGATTGCTTCTTTGGCCTCTTCAGCGACTGATTCCGTAACATCTTCCACCTTGTCTTCGACCGCTTCCTTGACCTCTTCTACCTCCGCCTCAACCTCTTCTTTGGCTTCTTCCACAACAGATTCTGCGGCTTCCTTTACTTCTTCAACAGTTTCCTCAACCGCAGTTTCTGTGGTTTGCTCTGTCTCGGTGGTTTCAGTTTCAGCAGGTGCGGCCGTCTCCATTATTTCTTCGGGGTCGTCTTTGTTGACGAACCAAAACACGCCGCCTGCGACAACGATAATTGCAACAAGTATAGCTACGTTTTTCATTTCAAAAAATCCTCAGTTACAGACCCTGGTCGGGGCCTAGGGGGTCCACAGCGCGATACCGCCAATTTGATGCAAATCGGTGGGAGCGCTCAGAATGCACATGCGCATTGCGGCTAACTCTTTCAAGCAGAAGAAACGATTTCGCGATGCATAGGCACGTTTTCGCCCGTCAGGTAGCTCCATAAGAAAAAGGCCGCCGATTGGGGCGGCCTTTCATTCAGATTATTAGCTTGTCTTTTTATTAGCCTGTTATTGTAACGCGTCGAGCGCAGATGCAGCCTCCGCAGCCACTGTATTGGCGGAATCAGCCTCCGCCATCGCTGCTGTCACTGCGGCCTCGGCTGCTGCCATGTCCTCCGCAGCGCTGATCTCCGCGGCCTTAGAGGCTTCCAGCGCCAGTTCTGCGTCTGCGAAAGCTGCATTTGCTTTATCTATGCCAGCTTGAGCCTGCTCTGCCGCCGCTTCGCCTTCCTGTTGCATGGCTTCGGCCTGGGCGAGTTCGTTTGAGGCGTTACCGGCAGCCTCTTCGGCCTCCTGTCGCACCGCCACCGCATTTTTTTCAACACTTTCCAGAGCAGATGTTGCTTCCGCAGCCTCGTTTTTGGCGGCTTGCAATTCAGCGTCCGCATTGTCCACAATCGCGGTTGCTTCGGAAACGCTTGCCATGGCCGCATTCAGGACTTTCTGGGCGTCCCCAAGAGCATTCAGATCCGTATCTGCCTTTGCCGCCGCCGCTGCGGCGGCTTCTTCTGCCGCCTGGGCTGCTTCTGCCGTTTCACTGGATACATTGTCGCCGGACTCTGATGTTTCCCCTTCTGCAATAGTAGCGATTTTCCGGGCCTCTTCAGCAAGAGCCTGAGACGCCGCAGCCATTTGTGCAGAAGACAAAGAAGCATCCGACGCGGCACTTACCTGTTGCTTGGCTGATTCAAGCGCTGCATTGGAGTCTCCCAGTGCTGCTGCTGCTTCATCGCGCGCAGCCTGGGAATCGAGCACTGCTGCAGTAGCCTTCTCGGCATTTGCACCTGCATCCACAACAGTCGCGTCCAGCGCCTCGGTGTCCAGACCTTCCAGGGCCGTTTTAGCCGAGTTGACCATTTCGGCCGCTGCGCTGGCTTTCTCCCCAGCCGCTTTCGCTGCGTCTTTAGCAGCTTCATAGGTCGCTTGAGCGGTGGCGACGCCTTCTTTGGTGTTGGTAAGGGTGGAAATGTTTTCGCCTACAGCAGTTTTTGCGGCCTCAATCCTAGCCATGGCAGCGTTAACTTTTTCTTTGGCGGCCAGAACCGCCGAGTCAGCTATTTGAGCTGCGACCTGAGTGGAATCTGCTGCTGACTGCGCTGCTGCCAGAGTTTCTGCATTTTGGCGGCTTTTCCGATCAGACACACCCCAGATCACAATAATCGCAACCAAGCCTAACGCAATAAATCCGGCGATTTTCTTCATTTTACCCTCATCTGTGACTTTTTTTGGGGGCTTTACACCCAATCTCATCCCACCCAAGCTTGGTCATATCGGGCGGGCATGCAAGCCCAAATGCACGAATCCAGGCACCCTAAACAGTGGAATCGGCGGTTCAACGGAAAAATACTGGCAATTTGCTGCTTTATCGAACACAAGCTATTGACGCGGCTCGTTTCCCTTTGCACAGAGGACTATCTTGATCCCGCTTCGGCTGGGGTCTAAGTTTCGCATAAATTGAACAGCTATAAAGGACTCGAAACCAATAGCCCGTAGACCACACCACGCGCCACCCCAGCGCGATACCGGACCGCGCGTCAACCAACGCATTACTTCAGATGAAATCCGATTGATCGGAGCCGATGGCGACAATGTCGGCATTGTGCCCCCATCACGCGGAATTGAACTTGCGCAGGAGGCCGGTCTTGATCTCGTCGAGATTTCACCCAACGCTAACCCGCCAGTCTGTAAGGTCATGGACTATGGCAAGTTCAAATACGAACAGCAAAAGCGTGAATCCGAGGCCCGAAAGAAACAAAAAATCATCGAAGTCAAAGAGGTGAAATTCCGTCCGAATACGGACACCAACGATTTTGACGTGAAAATGCGCAATGTGATGAAGTTTCTCGGCAATGGCGACAAGGTCAAAGTGACCATGCGTTTCAGGGGCCGGGAAATGGCACACCAGAACCTCGGTTCCGAGCTGTTGAAGCGGGTGGCCGAAGCTGTCGGCGAAGAGGGTAAGGTCGAAAACATGCCGAAAATGGAAGGTCGCCAGATGATCATGATGATCGGGCCGGCCTCCAAATAGGTGGCTGACCAGCCGACAACCGGCCATTCCGCCAATTTCCGCAAAGGGAAAAGCGATGGCCGGTTGCTGAACGCCACGTTCGAGCGCAACATCAAGCCCGTCACCGACGGGCTTTTGTCGTTTCTGGGGGATGCCGGTGGCAACGCGCTTGAAATCGGGTCCGGAACCGGGCAGCACGTCTGCGCCTTTTCAGCCAGCATTCCAAACCTTACGTGGACGCCCTCGGAACCGGACGCCATACATCGGGCCAGCATTGATGCCTGGCGCAAACACCTCAACTCCCCTGCACGCACAGCGATTGGGATTGACGCCGCTGCCAATTGGGCGGGTCAGGCCGCCGTGGGTCAGATTGCACCACTGACACTCGTCCACTCAATGAACGTGATCCACATCGCGCCCTTTGCCGTAGCCCGAGGGATCATTACCGGTGCCGGACAAACCCTGCAAGGCGGCGGCTTCCTGTCGTTTTATGGCCCTTTCAAAGAGGCAGGTCGCCACACCGGAGAAGGCAACAGACAGTTTGACCAGGGCCTAAGGGCCGACAATCCCGACTGGGGCGTGCGCGATGTGATCGCGGTGACAAAACTGGCAGAAAGCCACGGCCTGATGTTTCACGATCTGATCGAAATGCCATCGAACAACCGGCTCTTGGTTTACCGGCGCGGTTAGGGAGTTCGACGGCTACCCGCCTTTCAGCGCCTTTATAACTTTGGCAAATTGCGCCTCATTGTTGCATTTGGCATCAACTGCAGGCAGCAGCATCTTCTTTATCTTTATTTGTGACTGTTCCGACATCGCCCAACCAAGAGGAGGTTTGTCGGATTCCTCGTTCGGGCACATTTCAAAATGCGCAAAAACCGGGTCGATGATATGAGGATATCTGCCTTCGTCGCTTTCGGACTTTTTGTTGATGAACTCCACCAGTTGATACAGCGTTTTGGCCGCCAAAACACCCCGTGCAGACCGAGTTTTCAACAAACCTCTGGCCGGAGAGCGTAGTTCATAAAAAGAGATGTCATCAGGTTCTGTTATCCCAAGAAATCCTTTTTGTAATTCTGGCGCCGACTGGTCTAACGCATCTCCGGAATAATCCCCCACAACTAAATCCGGGTCACTAACGATCTGAATGAAGATCGGTTTGATCTTCTGGGGCAGTTTGTCTGCCTCCAGCAGACCGAGCAGTATTTCCGCCGCCGTCGCAGCGCCGTAGTTTTCAAAATAGCCGCCATCCAGAACCCGACCCCTGAATTCCTTTTTTTCAGCGGTTTCCAGCCGGCCCGGCGGGCTGACAAAGGTAAACCGGGCCGAATTCAGCGCAGCGGTTGCCAGCGACACATCCGCCCCGATCACGTTGTGGCTATCATAAGCATCGAAAAACCGGTCCTGTTCAATCCTGATATGGCTGGTGATGAACCTCTTTCCACTTTCCTGATGTGTGGCGTTCAAAAACAAGGCCGGTCGCCAGGCTTTGTCACTCCGGGTAAAGACGTCCAGAAAAGGACCGCCAAGTCTGCCTGCACAAGATTTTTTGGGTTCGCAATTGTCGTTCCAGGCGGCAACCCAGCTGTCTGCCAATACATTGCCCCGGCTCTTGAAGTCGGGTCTGGGCCAGAACCGCTGAGCAAGATCCGGAAACAGCATCGCCGCAACCGTTGGCCCCAGAAAATCCTGCGCCAGAACCTCCGTGCCGGTTTTCTGAACCGGCAGGGAGTCGCCTTCCGCAACTGCACCACCTTCGCATCCGGCATTGGCATCAAGCGGACTGCCCGCCATTTGCGAGGCAAAAACCGCCGCCCCCACACTGCCACCCGACACGCCACTGATGGCAAAGGTCCGGTTGGTAAAACTGGCGCATTTGTCCTGCAGAGCACCCAAAACTGTTGTAGTCCAAAAAGCCGCCCGCAAGCCGCCGCCTGCGGTTGACACAATCACAATCGGTACCGGCTGGTCTCCATTTTGCCGGTTCTTACTAGCCCAATCCGTTATTGCCCTATTAAGCGTTGGGCGATTATCTATCATTCCCTTGCTAAGGGGCAGCACCAGATGATTGTCGTTCCAGTTGCTGGCAATCCCGGCCCAGATCAGCAAGGTAAGAATTACCGGAAACCCGACCCGGCGGGTCAGAATTGTCAGATAACTGCCGACCGGAATTATAAATGCACAGGCAAAAAACGCCGCAGCCGTGGCGCCGAATGACTGCCCTGCCGATATCGGAGACTGACTGACATAGGCCATAGACAGCACCGAGCCGACCACCGACAACAGCAACACAGTCTTTGCTGCGTGGGACAATTGCCACAGGTTTTTTGGGTGGCTGGAATCCTCTGGTTTATTAATAGTGAAAAACTTGGATTGTCCGACCATCTTGTCCACCGCCGGGCGGCGGTAGATCAGAATCCAAATCGTAACAGCGCCCATCGCAAGGATTATCAGAAAAGTCGGCAGCCGTGTCTGGAAACCGGTCTTCAAGATTGCGAGAAATACAACAACAAAAACTGCGGCCGCATAGGCCCTGGGCAACCAGTCCTCTACAAATTCTGTCCAGCCCGACAAAAATCCTTTGTCCAGAAGCTCTGCAAAGTTTTCGGCCTCAGAAATCACATCCTGCAAACTTAGCGTCGTCCGCGCCCAATACCATGCCTGCAGGGCAAACAGCTCCAAAGCAACAAGAAACCAGAACCCTTCTGATCCTTTCAAGCGAATCAACTCCGCCAGTTCAGTGCCCTGGTCCGTGAATATTAGTAAAACGCCGCAGATCAACACCGTAAATGCGCTGAACCGGGTGGTTTTAACAAACCACCACGCCAAGCGGAGCAAGTTCCAGAAGGCAGCAATCTTTTGCAATATTGTTCGGATTAGAGAAGGGTCAGCTTCCTGAGCCATTTTGAACAACCTCGTCGAATAAGTTTGGCAGAATATCCACCAATACTATCAGGTTTGTTCAGAAAAATCTCGCTAAAGTTGAGGCTGGCCCTCAGTCCAGCCGCCGCGCCGCCAGAATTGGGCCGTGGCCCCGGGCCTGTACGATAACCGCCACGCGCTGATCGTCGTCAATCGACTGTGAGAAGTTGAGTATGTCGCGCCCGTTCCACTCCGCTACAGTGGCCCATTCAGTAACAACATTGGTATAGTGAATTGTTTTGCCACGGTTCTCGCCGCCTTTGATGGCAACTTCCTCGCGTTCGGTGTAGCGCACAACATGCAGATCGGCCTGTTGTTCGGACCCTGCGTTCGGTGCCAGCGAAATCCGCAGGGAACCCCCGTCTTTTTTGATTTCCAGTTGAGCACCTTCCGGCATCTTGCTCAGCATCTCGATATACTCAAGCGCCTCACGTTTCTTTGCACCGGCAACATAATCGCGCCCCTGAAAGATCATTTGAGGCGTGACCAGCCTGTGCCGGCTTTTCATGATCGCGTTGTAACGTGCCTGACGCTCAGTAAAAGAGTGCTGCGCCAGCTTGTCTTTCCAGCCGAGGTAATCCCAGTAGTCGACGTGCAGCCCCAGCGCAATAATATCGTCCCGATCCGCAATATCGGTCAGAATCTCATCCGCAGGCGGACAGGATGAACAGCCCTGCGAGGTGTATAATTCTACCACCACAACCGAAGACTGGGCTGATACTGTGCTTGCCCAGCCCATCAGTGCCAAAGTCATCGATGCCAGAATTTTCCTCATGCTTCTACCCAACGCTTATTACCCGCTGCAATGATCATTACCGAAACGCCAAATCGAAAGCGAATAAAGCTTTTGCGAGCGGAATGTTACAAACTGTGGGCCGCACGCTTGGAACGACCCGGCCAGTTAATGAGCAGTACACCGAAAACCGCCACACCAATACCCAACGCCACCACCGGACTGAGGGTCTCGCCCAGCACAACGACCCCCAGCAAGACACCGACTCCTGAACGCAGATAGGCTTGGGACGTTACCCCAAGCGAACCCAGGGTCTTGAGCAGGCGGAAGTAAAGCTGCAGGGCCAGACCCGTAGAAAAGATGCTCAGACAAAGCGCCGCCAGAACCGACTCTTGTGACGGTTTGATGCTGAGAGGGGCCTCAAAAATGAAACTGGCCGGAACCAGCACTACCACTGACCAGAATATTGTGGCCGCCGCAGTCACGATATTGGGCAGATGGTGGAACCGGCGCTCGTAAATCGCTGCGGCCCCATACATCATCGCACCCGACAGGGCCGCCAGTTGTCCCCACACCTGTTGACCAATGCCAGAAACTGCATCGGTTCCGATGATCAAAACCACCCCCGCCAGGCCAACCAGCGCACCCATCGTCTTGCGCAATCCCGGATTTTCAGCACGGAAGAACAACAGGGTATAGACCAAAACCCAGATCGGTGAGGTCGAGTTCAGCACCGCAGCCAGCGCGGAATCGACATATTGCTGCCCCCAGGCCAGCACGGTCCAGGCCCCGGTACTGGCAAA
>JAAEUI010000165.1 GCA_024227475.1 Paracoccaceae bacterium
ATATATGCCGCTGGGGAGCAATACCCTTAAAACGGTGAATGTTCGCATCGTCGCAGCCACCAACAGGAATTTGGAGGAACAGGTTGAAAAGGGATTGATGCGTGAAGATTTTTTTTACCGGATCCAGGTGATGTCGGTCAAAGTTCCTCCATTAAGGGAACGCAAGGAGGATATTCCGTTACTCACCGAACATTTTCTCGAGCAGTACCGCACTGGCGGGAACCGTCCGACCATTCCCGGGAAAGTTGCCGAAGCCCTTTCTCATTATGACTGGCCCGGCAATATTCGCCAACTGCAAAACGTGTTACAACGCTACCTGGCAGTCAAACGCCTGGATTTTCTCGGCCCCGGAAGGACAAAACCGATTGAAGTCGCAAATATCTCAGGCCCGGAGGTTGAGCAGGAAGGTCTGGGACTTCAGGAGGCCTTGGAAGCCTTTGAAAAACAACTTATCGCCCGAACATTGGAGCAACAGCGCTGGCACAGAGGCAAAACTGCCTCAACATTGCACATCCCGCCCCGCACTCTTTATAGAAAAATGAAAAAACATCAGTTGTTATAGTCCGAAGTTGTTATAGTCCGAATCTTCGGCTGTGAGCAACCTGTGATTCAGAAAAAACGGCATTTTAGAGCGCTACAGCGCTCGCTATGAATCCGTCAATTGCATGTCCAGTGGATTTACGCGGAAACGTCGGGTTTCTCCAGGCAATCAGGCATTTCTGCCGGTCTTCAGGAAACCTCCACCCAGCCGATTAAATCAGCGGAGTAGCCGCCGGTTTGCGAGACGATGCCGCGGTGTTGAAGTTCCCGTTGCAGCATGGATTCGAGCACGTCGCTCAGAATATGTCCGCGTTCTTCCACGCTGAATACAGGCTTTCCGGCTGGTCGATGCAGAAGCTCGGCGCGGCGCTTTTCAAGGGACGGTATCCGCTGTCCGTCGCGGTCCACTGCCAGCGGAATGACATGCGTGACGCTTTCGGCCTCTTTGGTGTGCGCCCGCACAAGCCACAGGGAAAGGGCGCAGGGTTTGACGGCGGCATCGGATACGGCAGCCCCGATCTGTTCGGGGGGCAGGTTGCGGAAGTTTTCTAACAGGCGGCTGAGCAGAGGATGGTCGATGCCGATCAATTCCAGGGTGTCGTCGGCCCTGGCAATGTCACGATTCAGGGTTCCAACCATTACAGGCGCTCCGTCGCCTGTGTGGATGGCAAAGCGTTCGTCGTCTATGGCGCGAATGCTGCCGCCCTGTTGTTCCAGGGCGGTCTTTAAAAAGGCGAAAATTCGCGCCTGTCCTTTTTCGATGTTGGCGAAGGGCTGATAATCATCGAGACTGAAGCGATCCAGGTCTTGAAACAACTCGAATACCACTTTGCGGGCTTCACTGGCATTGGCCATGGCAGCTTCCAGTTCCTCTTGCGTTCTTTTTAGTTCCGGATCTGAAAGAGCATCGCGATAGAGTTGATCGTAGCTGAGACGTTCGGAAAGTTGGCCGAGGATCTGCGCGCGCAGGTCTTCCGTCACCGTCCCCTGTTCATCAACTTTTCCCAGGGCCAGAGCAATTTCTGTCAGTTTTTCGTCTAACAGCAGAAAAATTTTGCCTTCAATGGTATCTGAGAGCACCAGATTGTACACCTGTGAGGTGTCCCGCTGTCCGTACCGGTGAATGCGGCCAATGCGCTGCTCCACGTCCATCGGGTTCCAGGGCAGGTCGAAATTGAACAGAATGCGGGCAAATTGCAGGTTGATGCCTTCCCGTCCGGCTGCCGTACAAATCAGCACTTTCGGCCCCTCGGCCCTTCGAAATCGCTTTTCGGCGGCCAGCTTGGCCCCGTGATCGCCGCCCCGCAGCACCACCACACCCTGACCGGGGTACGCGCGGTTGATCTCCGTTTCCAATAAATCGACGGTTGCCAGATAGGTAGCAAACAAGACGATCTTTTCGTCGGGGTTCTGCTTCCAGAGCGCCCCCAGGCCGCGCAAGAGTTTTTCCACTTTGGTTTCACGCGATTGGGGAAAGACGGCCAGCAGTTCGACAATCCGCAAACGCTCTTCCGGCAGGGCCATATTGACGGCCATCGAAGCCATGTCTGCGCCTTGCGCACCGAACATTTCCGAGGTGTCGGCGGAGGCTGCCAGCGCCAGGCTGTCTTCGTCCAGTTTTTTCATAAGGCGCAGTTTGTAGTCCGCCAGCAGACGTTCCACCTCCATCTTGCCGATAGCGTTCTGTTCGATCCCCAGGATATCGTGAATCAGCCGGCGGGCTTCTTCCAGCAGGGCGGCGTGGCCGTCAATATCCAAAGCCTGATCCCGCAGGATGGCTTCATGGATGGTAAGCATCAGCAGGCGGCGGCGCAGGGTATTGCGCACGGCGGCAAAGCTGGAGGCGGCAATTTTCTGAAAAATCGTCATCACAAAGCCCAGCGCGCGTCCCTGTGTGCCCTGATTCTGCGCCAGCGCAAAGCCGTCGCGCAGGTAGTCGCGCAGTTTGGCGTAGAAGGCGTTTTCTTCCTCGGACATGGTGAAGGATTCGGTGTGGACGCCGCGTTTGGCAAACAGCGACGAACCGTCGGGGGTGCAGGCGTCGGCTTTGGTACGCCGGAAGACCACCACATTCAGCCGGTGACGCTCTGCAAGCATTTCATCCGGGCCGGCAAACAGAGTGGGGTTCAGTAGTTGAAGCAGCATCCAGAAGCGGAAATGATCGCCCTGATGCGGGGTGGCCGAAAGCAGGATCAGGTCGCGGGAATGGTCGCGCAAGGCTTCGGCCAGTTTGTAGTTTTCGGTTTTACGCACTTTCTTGCCGCTGCGATAGGCGGACAGGTGATGGGCTTCGTCAAAGACGATCAGGTCCCAGGGCGGCGCGTTTTGCAAGCGCCGGATTCTGGCGCGGCGTTTGAGCGTGTCCACGCTGGCGATCAGACGATCGTGTTTGGCAAAGGCGTTGGATTTGCGGTCGGTGACATCGCCTTCGCTGCCGAAGACTTCGAAATTCAGATTGAACACATCGTTTAGCTCGTGGTGCCAGTTGTTCACCAGTCCGGCGGGAACCACCATCAGAGCGCGATTCAGTTCGCCCCGGCTGGCCAGTTCCCGCAGCACAAGGGCGATCTCGATGGTTTTTCCCAGGCCCACTTCGTCGGCCACCAGAAAGCGGCGCGGGCTGGCGGTGGCAATGCGGTGGGTCAAGACCACCTGATGGGGCAGCAGGTCGATGCGGGCAGCGGTGAGAGCGGCGGCGTTTTCCATCAGCGGCAGGGCATGAGCTTCGTATTGCAGCCACGCCTGAGTCAAACGTTCCGAAGATCCTTGTACATTGGTTAGAATGCGTTCGACCCTGGAGAGCATGACTCTGAGAGTCTCCTGATAGACCTGGCGCTCGCCGGAGGGAAAAAAGACGCGTACGTAGCCGTCAACGGCCGGCGTAATAACCACGCCTTCGCCGAAATCCGCGTGTGTGACGCGTTGACCCGGTTGAAAAGTCTGTGTCGCCATCAGCTAATCCTCGGATGATGCAGGCCGACCCAGGCGCTGCCGTCGTAGTCGGCATTGTCGGAGTCCAGAATGCGTTCCACTTCCTGTTCCGCGCCGAACCAGAGCAGGCGTCCGATATGCAGCCCCTTTTCCGACCCGGCGTGTTTCCAATAGTATTCCTCAGTCGCCCCCGACATCGTGATGCGATTACGTCCGGAGGGCGTCCAGAAGATCAAGGCGGCCTGCCCTTGATATTCTTCCTGGAAGGCCAGAATCAGATCGTGGAGATCATGTTCGAGCCAGCGTTCGGCATCGGCCAGCGTTAACAGATCCAGGCAGCCTTCGAAACCGCAGACCACCAGCGCGTCGCCGTTTGAGGCCGGCAGGTCTTCGGGCCAGGCGCCTGCCAGGGCCGCAAACTGACGCAGCGAAAGCACCTGTTCCGGATCAGCCAACTCAGCCAGCGCGTCGGTCCCCCACAGCAGCGAACATCCCCGCCGCATCCAGGCCTTGTCGTGTCGTATATTTACCATCGTGCCATCTTCGTTCAGGAGTGCTGAAGCGAAGCTTTCGCGCGTGTTGGCAGGCGAAGCGTCCAGCAAGCCAGGCCAACACGCCCGTTGAAGTCGCGTGTCGGCTCGCTGAACGCTTTGCACGAGCAAACACGGCTAAAGCTTCGCTTCAGCACTCCTGATCCTCCTCAAAAAACATTGCAAGTTGTTTTTCTCCCGGGGTCTGATGTTTGCTGCTCCAGTTTTGGTAGAGCGTGGCCGCGATGCTGGCGGCGGTGCGAATGCCGCTGTCAGCTCCATGAATACTGTGCCACCGGAGCAAAGCTCCTAACGCCGGATGGGGCTTGAAATTGGTGTTATTCAGGGTCTCGCCGGCATTGATGCCGCTGCCTTCGGTGCAGGCCCCGATTAAGAAGGCGGCCTGATCGTAATCGCTGGACATGCCGCGCCGGTGGCGACCCTGCCAATGATGCGCAATCTCAAGCGGCGGAGTCAGGTAGAAAACTTTTTTCCGCTCCGCGCACCAGCCGCGTTCCACAAAATCCGATGGCGCGGACCCGGTTCCCCGCAGGAATTTCTGGATCTGGTCGCGAGGCAGTTCCCCTTTGCCGTCGAAAAGGCGCAGGAACATGCGGGTAAAGGGTTCGGCGGTATAAGGGGGCGCTTCGGTGGTTCCGCCGGTTTCTTCGTCCAACAGTTGATTGATCCCTACCAGCGCTTCCAGCACCGAGATGGCGACGCCTTCGTCTTTATAGACTTTGCCGTAATGGCGTGAGAAATATTCCAGTGCTTTGCCGCGCCGGATGACTTGCAGATCAGCTTCCGGTAGGCCTTTTTTCTGATGATGTTCCAGCATCTCTTGTAGACGGCGCACGTCTTGCAGCACCTGCCGCCGCATTCTGGCCCAACTGATGACTTCAGGAGCTTTAACCCGTTTTCGACAAACATGAATGATGTCGTATTCAATTTTTTGTGAACCAAATTGAGCCTTATCGCCTTTTGATTCATCACTTCTTATTGGATATGTTGCAACAAGGTAAA
>JAAEUI010000166.1 GCA_024227475.1 Paracoccaceae bacterium
GCATTGGGGAATGCATGCAAAACGATAACCCGCATGCGTTTGATGCCTTTCAGTCTGGCCATCTCGATAAAGGGACTGGCCAGGATGTTGATGATCGCAGCCCTTGTCTGGCGCATCATATGGGCCACCACAACCAGCGTCAGCGTCAGGCAGGGCAGAATAATCGAATGTATCTTCTGCCAGAACGACATTTGGTCGTTGATGTTGGAAATACTTGGGAAAATAACGATTTGCACCGAGAGCAGCGCGATTAATATGTAGGCTACAAAAAACTCGGGAAAGGAAATAGTGCTGAGTGTGACCATGGAAATGGTGCGGTCAAACAAACTGTTGCGATAAAGGGCCGCCAGTATTCCCAGGATAACTGCAATCGGCACCGACACCACTGCGGCCGAGGCCGCCAAGAAAATTGTGTTTTGGAAACGCCAGAAAATCAGTTCGGAAATGGGACGTTTGTTGGCCAGGGACGTGCCCATATCACCCCGCGTAAAATCCCCCAGCCAGGCGAAGTAGCGCACGTGGGGCGGCAGGTCCAGTTTCAGCTCCTTGCGAAAGGCCGCCACGGTTTCAGGCGTGGCCTCCTGCCCCAGGATAGCCGTCGCCACATCACCCGGCAGCGCCTCCACCC
>JAAEUI010000167.1 GCA_024227475.1 Paracoccaceae bacterium
GGTGCTGGAGCCTTCTAAACAAGATATCGGGGCGGTTTTGGGGCTGTTATCACAACCCACTGCCCCCGCGCTGGCGGACTGGATGGCGCAGCGCACTGTGTCCCGACAGGATAGACGTGCGGCTAAGATCGCCCTGATTCGCAACAATACCCTTTTCAAGCGGCTGCAATCGAACCGCGTGCCAACTCTGCTCTATCAGCAAGCGGAGGGGACGATTACGATGCACGAAGGTCTCTTGTCGCTTTGAATAAAAACTCTTTATTATTAATAATAATTATTTTTTAATACAACATAATCAGGACCGCTATGCCCACCGGCACCTCCATTCTTACGGCGTTCAGTCAGTCGTTTCCGGGGCTGATCCAGCTCTTGACAGCGCTGGCCTATGGGTTGGGTATGTGGGCTGGAGGCTCAGCACTCGTACAATTATGGCGCTGGCAGCGCTATGAACCGGACGCCGGTGCGGCCAGTGTGATCATGCGCATGGTGCTGTGCGCGGTGCTCCTGTTTCTGCCCGAGTCGATAGAGAGCGGGAACGACACGATTTTCGGTGCGCCGAACATCATGAGTTACCGCTACGGCTCGGCACTCTCGGCCTCCGGTAAGGTGATGGTCGATACCGCCATCGGGTTTGTACAAATCGTGGGTCTATGGGCGTTTATCTATGGCTGGTTGCTGCTTAAACGTGCCCATCAGCGCAGTTACGATGCGGCGGTTAGCACGAAAGGGGTCGTGCATATCGTCGGCGGGGTCCTAGCCATGAATATGGTCGCTACGCTTAAGCTGTTAGCCGAAACCTTCGGGTTACAAAGCTTACTGGCGTACCTTATTGCGTAATGGGTAGGGCAGAGATGGATACCACCGGCGGTTACGCTGAAACCTGCTCCCAGGGCAGGCAGGTTGCCCACAGCCATCAGTTGCACGCGACTAAGAAAGCGCGGCTGGAGGCGCTGTGTGAGCGGCTGTGGCAGTTGAAATGCGAGTTGTGGCAACGCTTTAACGCGCTTGAGCGGGCGCACATGGATTGCATAGATCTAGTCTATGATTTTGGCGCTCATGCGCCGACAACATTGCCCGCCGCCGCTGTTACCACGGTGCTACGCCAGGTGCTCGTTGAGTGGCACATCTATCGGCAAACGGCGCTGGCACGAATTAAGCACGCGCTGGAATTACAAGCGCCGGAGCAACGTCAGCGCCGCTTGCACTGGCTGGCCACTGGACAGTGGCCGAAGGATAACTATCTCCATCGCAAAATGCGTCAGTATGCGCCGCCTCTGCGCCAGGATGAGATACAAGTACGGTGGGATCGGACTCTGCTGAAGGTAGAGGCCACCGGTTATACCACCTTTGAGCGTCTCGGGAGGAACTGGCTCAGCATTGAGGATGCGGATTCGCAGAGCGTGTCGGTGCCATTGAGCAAGGTGTCCGCTCCCATCACGGGTCCGCTGCAGGTGTTATGTGCGCCGGGTGCGATGGAAATCAAGGTTTTTTATGCTCCCGAGGTTCGGGGGTGCGGTCATAACGCTGCAGAGGGTGTGAGCCTGCAAATTCACGATACTGTGGATTTTACCGGTTGAGGGAGGCTGGCACGATCTGGGCGTATCCATGGTGTGCAATGAGGAAACCAAAGATGAAAAGTAAACCATCTAAACAGCGAAATATCGGTCAGGCCATTGTTTATGCGACGATGGCGGTCGGTTGTACCGCGTTGGGCGTGTGGGTACCCGCACTGGCGGATACCGCAGGCGAAGTGGGGGCGCATGTGGCCTCACAGGGAGAGAATGTGGGGAAGGCGATCTCGGTCCTTTTTTATGCGCTCGGCATGGGGGCTGGAGGCGGCGCTTTTATGAAATTGAAAGCCAATCGCGATAACCCGCAACAGAACCCGCTTTCGCACGCGGCGGTGCTGGGCGCTGTCTGTGCGGGCTTATTGTTTCTACCGGAGACCTTCCAGTCTTCGGGCGATACGATCTACAACAAAGGGGCGGTTAAAAACGAGGTATCCGGGACAACGGCTATCGGCCAATAAGGTGTTAGCAGCGTTAATCCAAACCGGCGCATCACCGGTGTTTGCACCGGTGAGCGCCTACCGCTGTGAAAGCTGCGATTTTGCCAGTACGGCCGAAGGGGTGTTTTTCCGCGATGAAGCCGGAGGGCTGATCGTTTGCCGGTTGTGCCGCACTACGCTGAATCACCCGGTCGCGGACGCAGAAATCCATCTGCTCCTATTGCCTGAGTTCTCGCAAAGTGAGCTGAATATGCTGTTGTATACCCTCACGCTCAAGGAGTTGGCTGCTGAGCGTGAGGGCCGGTGGGATACTGAGGCGCAGCGCTATCGCTGGATGCGGGACGCCTTTGTGCAGCGAGTGCGGGATTCGCAGGCAGAGCTACCTATTCTTGGCGCGCTCAGCGGTTTGCGGAATGCCTTGGCCGCGGCTACGGATGAAGAGCGTGAGGCGATGCTGGAGGCGCTGGCAGGACTTCGGTTTATACCGAATTTGGAGCACCCTGAGATGGTCAGTTATTTCAGGCGATTGTCGTTGGCAGAGTCTATAGGCCGATGAGCCGGTATTAGCGGTTTATCTCGACGCTAGTGAGGAATGAGGTTATCCAGCCGCTATCGGACAACTATTTAATGGTTCGTCCCCATGTCTGTGAGGTATGGGCTTGATCTGTGTCCAGGATTTCTAGGCGTGGCGCTGGCTCAATAGGGAAGACCTTGCGCTGCGTCTCAAATTCACCCACCGTAGTTTTGCTGGGCCACTTGAGGTGCTCGTTGGTCTCAGATTTGGAGTGGAATGGGTGTTGGTGA
>JAAEUI010000168.1 GCA_024227475.1 Paracoccaceae bacterium
ACAAGTATCTGGCAAAGTTGCACCAGAACGTTAATCAATACACCAAATCAGGCTCGGCCCCCGGCAAGGCCGCCGCCCGAGGCGAGACCATGATCGGCATCGGGTTTTTGCACGATCACGCGCTTCAGAAAGCCAATGGCTTCCCCCTGGAACTTATTGTACCCTCCGAGGGCACCGGGTATGAGATCGGCGGTCTGAGTATTATAAAGGGCGCCAGAAACATGGAAAACGCCAAGAAATTCGTCGACTTCATGCTAAGCGCGGAAGGACAGGAAGTACCCCAGCGCGTGAAGATGTTCCAGGTTCCCACCAATGTTAACGCCAATGTTCCCAAAGAAGCCATACGGCTTGACCAGGTCAAGCTCATCGATTATGACTTCGTAAAGTACGGTTCCGAAGAGATGCGCTCGCATTTGATCGACCGCTGGGCAAAAGAGATCAAATCGGTTAAACGATAGCCTATACCGAGTGAGTGCCGCCTTACAATGAACACCAAAAAAAACATTCCAGGGGAGATCGGCCCACGCGCCGTTCTCTCCTGGATATTCATCGCCACCTTAGCCTACTGTTTCCTGCCGTGGATAGCACTTGAATACGGCATCACTGATTTTACGATAGATGAATTGCTGGACGCCTTGGGGTGGAGATACAATAAGACCACCCTGGCGGTTCCATTATTGCTCATACTCCTGGTGCCGTTCGCCTGGATCAAACTTCCCGGAAAAGAATCCGGCTGGCTTTTCACCGTCGTCTCAGGGGCGGCAATCGGCATATTGCTGTTCAGCTTCATTGCCTCCAAGACCTCCATGGGGTTGGCGGCCGTGGTGATTTTAATGTGCCTGGCGGCTTTATTTGCTATCGGCATTTCTGAGCTCGGCTTCCAGCGGGGAGACACATTCATCGCGGGTGCGGTAATTTTCGTGATCTTCATGGTGGTCATGTTTGTCTTTTTCCCGGTCTGGGAAATCTTCCGCAACGTGCTTTTCAATAAGGCCGATCAGTTCGTACCATTCCAGTTTTTCCGGATTATAACGTCATTCGGCGTGGGACGAGTCGTTTGGAACACCTTGAGGCTGGCCTTCACTGTCGGCGCGGCGACTACGGTGTGCGGACTGATCTTCGCGCTCTATGCGGTGCGCGCCACCTCGCGGTTCAGATACCTGATACGGGTGTTTTACATTCTGCCGATCATTACGCCGCCCTTCGTGGTGGGCATGTCGCTGATTTTACTTTTTGGACGGGCCGGTATGATTAGCGACGGATTGATGTTCCTGTTCGGTCCCACTGGTATTTTCACGCCGGAGGGTGGTCAGGGCATCTTCGAGCGCTCCGGCTATATCTATGGTTTTCTGGGGATTTTTCTTGCGCAGACGCTCTCTTTGACCCCGGTCAGCTACATGGTCATCAGCGGTATGCTCTCTTCCATCAATCCGGCCATGGAGGAGGCTTCCCTGACCATGCGCGCCAGCCGTTGGACAACGCTGAGGAAAGTGACGCTTCCCCTGCTCAGGCCGGCCATTGCCAATGCCTTCCTGCTGGGAATGATCTCCTCCGCGGCGGATTTCGGCAATCCCCTCGTGCTCGGCGGTGAGTATGACGTGCTTTCCACAGAAATTTATTTTTCCATTGCCGGGGCGCAGCTCGATTTTGCCAAGGCAGCCGCCCTCGGCCTCATACTCTTGCTCCTGTCCCTCTCGGTATTTTACATCCAAAAAAAATGGGTCGGCAAAAAGTCTTACGTTACGGTCACTGGCGTGGAAACTTCCGGCAATGTAACGCCGCTGCCTTCGGGTCTGCAGCGTGGGATCACCCTATTTATTTCCTTCTGGTTCATCCTGGTAGGCATCGTGTACGCCAGTATATTCCTGGGCGGATTCGTGACACAATGGGGCGCTGATTATTCCCTAACCCTGTCGCACCACATCGAACTGTGGTCCAAAGGCCTGGGGTCCGGCGCCTGGCCATCCTTTTTGCACTCCCTGTCCTACTCGGTGATAGCCGCCCCCCTGACAACACTCGTGGGCGTGCTTATTGCGTATATCCTCACCAGGAAACAGTTTTACGGTCGGGGCGTGATCGATTTCGGGACCGTGCTTATCTTCGCCATTCCCGGCACCGTCATCGGTGTGGCCTATATCCTGGCTTTCAACACGGCCCCCATCGAGTTGACAGGGACGGCCGCTATCCTGATCATCACCATGGCCATCCGGGCCATGCCCGTGGGTATTCGGGGCGGCATGTCCGCATTGAGCCAGATTTCCACGAGCCTGGAAGAGGCATCGATATTGCAGCGAGCAGGCAGTTTGAAAACCATCCGGTCCGTGCTCCTTCCCTTGTTGAAATCCACCATCGTCTCTTCCATGGCTTACAGTTTCATCCGTGCCATGACCACGGTCTCTGCGGTTATCTTCCTGGCCACGGCTGGAACTGATGTGGCCACGACCTACATCCTCTCGCGGGTCGAGAGCGGCGATACGGGTGTGGCCGTGGCTTACGGCTCTGTTCTCATCCTAACCATGTTGATTTTCACGTTGCTGGTTCAGCTCGTCACCGGACGCTCCAGAACCGACAAGCAGGTAAAAACCATATGAGGCGGTCATGAGTGATTCATCCATTAAAATAGTCCTGAAAAATGTCTCCAAACACTTTGGCAAGGTTCGCGCCCTGAACGCCGTTGACATCGAATTTGCACCCGGTACCTTAACAACCTTGCTCGGCCCATCCGGTTGCGGCAAAACAACTCTGCTGCGGCTCGTTTCCGGGCTTGAGCCCGTCTCTTCAGGAGAAATCTGGTTCGGTGACGAAAACGTCACCCATCTGTCGGCTACCCGCCGCGACATAGGCATGGTGTTTCAGTCTTATGCGCTTTTTCCGCATATGAATGTGGAGCAGAATGTCGGCTATGGCCTGGGCGTTTTGAAGACGGCGCCGGATGAAACACGGAAACGTGTACGTGAAGTGCTTGACATGGTGGATATGGACGGCTATCAGGACCGCTACCCCGACGAACTGTCGGGTGGGCAGCAGCAGCGCGTGGCTGTGGCCCGCGCCATGGTGCTGCGCCCCAAGGTGCTGTTGTTCGATGAACCGCTGAGCAACATCGACAGCAAGCTGCGCCGCAGTATGCGTGACGATATACGCCGGCTTCAGCAGGGATCGAAAATCACGTCCATATATGTTACTCACGATCAGGCCGAAGCACTGGCCGTTTCTGATGAAATCATCATCGTGCGCAAAGGTACCATCGAACAGCAAGGACCGCCGCAGTCACTGTACCATTATCCGGAGACGGCGTTCGTGGCCAACTTCATCGGTGAGTCGAATGTGGTCGACGCCGAGTTGCGGGGTGAGGGAAAAAGCAGACAACTATTTCTCGGCGATGCCGAGATCAACATTGCAAGGGGCAAGAAGACAACCCAGCAAAACGGCCCGGTGAAACTCTCACTTCGCCCTGAAGTGCTTGAAATTGCGCCCAAAGAGGAAACCTCGCCCGAGGCACTTTCCGGCATGATCGTCCAGAGCGCCTATATGGGGCCGGTCATCGAATACTCCATTGAGACCAAAGCCGGGGTTTTGTTCACCCGCGCCCCTGCCTATGCGGGACAATTTCAAACAAATGAAGAAGTGTGCGTTCGAATCCGCCCGGAGGAAATCATCATCATCCCGAACGATGGACACCGGGCTTGAATGTCAGCGCCTTGGACATCAACAGTGCTTGAATGGAGTCACTCTGGTATTCGTTGCACCGATATAGGTCCTAGCCATATCCGGCTCGATAAGCAGCGCTACTTCATCAAACGAATGCGTATTTCAACATCCTGTGTATCCTTCATCAGTTGCTCTATATTTGATGTATCCGTTACTGCTTTTGCATCGAGATTATTGATTGCTTGTCTAGGTTTACAGAGGGTTGCGCCCAAGAATCGTATTGCTCTACTACAAGGTGGTCCACTCGCATGATCCTGGGAGTCAAACGATGTCTTTTTAGAATATCAATATGTTAG
>JAAEUI010000169.1 GCA_024227475.1 Paracoccaceae bacterium
ATTTTATATTGTTCGTCATCGGTCGTTTTCCTTTTCTATACACAGGACATGCGCAAAAATAGCTTCATATTCCCAGGCAATGCTATCGTGCCGTAACTGGTTAGTCTTCTTTGGTATGCGCACTCCGTCGCAGTTGGCGACCCCCTTCGGGTCCGAATGTAGCCACCGGGCTCCACCAGAGCGGAACCTTGATGCTGTCGTTGGTCAGGGGTCCCTGGCCCTCGGCCGTTTTCCGGGCAGTTTCATAGCCTGCCTGGGCATGGCGCACAACGCCGATGCCGGAGTCGGTGGTCATGCAGGCATCCAGGCGCAGATCAGCTTCATCGCTGCCATCGGCGATCATCGTCACACCGGTGTGAACGGCCTCTCCCATGGCGTAATTGGCCTGGATTGCGATGAGATCGCACATGGCCGCGCAGTTCAAAAGCGCGTTGAGCATGGGCCAGTCCGAGATCAGATCCGAACCGTCTTTCATTTTTTCCGACTCAAAGGTGGGATTTACGATGGATCCGGAATCCAGGTTGTCCCTCGAAAAGGCCACCGGCCCTTTGACTTCACCGTTTTTGATCAATTCGTTGACTTTGAGGGCAAAGGCTTTGCGCTCCCCAAAACCCAGGTAACACACGCGCGCGGGGAGCGCTTCGATGGGCAGGTTTTCGCGGGCCAGATTGATCCATTTCACGGTCAGTTTGTCTTCCGGGAACATCTCCAGAACTAGATCATCCAGACGGGCCAGATCGCCGGCCTCACCCGAAATACAGGTCCAGCGGAACGGGCCCCGGCCCTCACAGAACAGCGGCCGGATGTACTCGGCCACAAATCCCGGAATGGTCATGGCCTCTTCCTCGGGCATCCCGGCATCGCGGCACTCTTTGCGGATGGAGGTGCCGTATTCAAATACCTGGGTCCCTTCCTTTTTGGAAAAGGCATTCATGGCCTTCAACTGTTTGACCATGGACGCGCGGGCCTTTTGAAAGTAGAGATCGCGATCTTTTACACGCAGTTCTTCAGCTTCCGTCGGCGAAAATCCTTCGGGGATGTAGGAAAGCGGGTCATGGCACGGGCACATTTCGGTGACGATGTCCGGCTCGAACCCCTTGTCGTATGCTTCCCAGAACAGCGTCGCAGCATTGCCCACAACGCCGATAGCCAAGGCCCTTTTCTCTGAAGCCGCCTGTTTGGCCATTTCAATGGCCGCGTCCAAGTTGTCAGCCTTGATATCGGTGAAACCGATATTGATTCGCTTGTCGATGGTCGCTTCATTTACATCCACATCGATACAGACGCCGCCGTGCATGTTCATGGCCCTGGGCTGATTGGCCCCCATACCGCCGTGGCCGGCTGTCAGCAG
>JAAEUI010000170.1 GCA_024227475.1 Paracoccaceae bacterium
CCCCAAGCCAAATAGTCGGCCAAGGCGTCGGTTAGATAGATTTTCGCCAGCCGCTGGTTGTGACGTTTCAGCCAGAATTCTCCATAGCGTTCCTTGGCCAGTGCCTGGTGATGTATAAATCCCGCTGCAGTGGCGCCGGTGATGGCTGCTTCATAACCCTCGATAGCATTTGCTACCTGGTTTTGCAGTGAGGCCCGTTCAGCTTGCAGTAAGTGATATTGGTGAGCGAAGTTTTGCGGGCTGCTTTGTGCCCACAGGCCCATCAGGTTAATTAAAACATCCAGATGTTGTTGTTCCTTACGGGTTAACGCCGGCAATTCGTCATCGCCTACGGTCAGGGCGAGGGCGTTGTAGAAACATAGCCAGGCATCCCATATCATGCCGCGAATACCCGGCGCCACCTCATTCGCCTGGCCAGCCATGACACGTGCGCCGGCAAAGTCGCCAAACATATAAAGCAGGTGCAGCTTGGCGATGTGGTGAAAAGCAAGGAAGAAATCGATCTGCTGGTAATTTTGCAGATAGGTTAGTTCATCGAATTGCGCGCCCGAAAGGCTGCCGAGATCCTTTGTCCGGCCTTGCAGACTCATGCCCCAATGCAACATCAGCTGATGGGCATCGTAGAAACTACGGTTACCGGTACGTTCCAGAAAGCCAAGTGTTTCTGTGTATTCCTGATGAAATTTCTGTAGATCTCTGCCACTGAACAATGCATGCCAACTCTCA
>JAAEUI010000171.1 GCA_024227475.1 Paracoccaceae bacterium
CATGGCGTTGTTACCACCCAGTTCGAGAATGCAGCGGCCAAATCGCTCGGAAAGTTTTTGCCCGACGGCATGTCCCATTCGCGTGGAGCCCGTGGCCGAGACAATGGCCACATCCAGGCTGCTGGTCAGAACTTCACCGGTATCGCGCTCGCCAACGATGGTCTGGATCAAACCCTCTGGGGCATTGCCGAATTTCTGCATAGCGCGCGCGCAGATTTTTTGCGTGGCTAATGCCGTCAGCGGTGTTTTTTCCGATGGTTTCCAGATCACCGGATCACCGCAAACGAGCGCCAGTGCCGTATTCCAGCACCAGGGGGCTACCGGGAAATTAAACGCCGTAATGATTCCGCATAGGCCTAATGGGTGCCAGGTTTCACGCATACTGTGCCCCGGGCGCTCGGATGCAATGGTCAATCCATAAAGTTGACGCGACAGTCCGACTGCGAAATCACAGATGTCGATCATCTCCTGCACTTCACCGAGACCTTCCTGATAAATCTTGCCACACTCCAGTGTGACCAGACGCCCCAGGTTTTCCTTTTCTGCGCGTAACTCTTCACCAATCAGACGGACCAGTTCACCGCGTTGGGGTGCCGGGGTGCTGCGCCAGGATTTGAAGGCGCCTACGCCCATGCTGATCATTGCCTGAACATCGTCTATGCTGTGTGTTTTCAGGCAAGCTATTTCGCTCCCATCTACCGGGGTATGAACCACGAGCACCCCCCCGGAGAGTTCGGATTCG
>JAAEUI010000172.1 GCA_024227475.1 Paracoccaceae bacterium
AACCTGGCTTTTGGTGGTCAGGGTACCGGCGGTTCAACCGCGATGGCCAATTCCTTTATGCAGTATCGCCAGGCGGGCGCTGCCGCCCGTGACATGCTGGTGCGCGCTGCGGCTCAGGCCTGGGGTGTGGATGCAGCAGCGGTCACTATCAAGGATGGCATTTTAAGTACGGGAGACAGGACGGCCAGTATCGGTGAGTTTGTCGCACAGGCTGCAAAACTGACACCCGCCAAAGAGCCTGCGCTGAAAGAGGCTGTCAATTTCAAGCTGATTGGCAAAGACAGACTACCTCGTAAGGACAGCGCTGCAAAAACCAACAGTAAAGCCACTTTTGCGATGGACGTGAAAGTAGTGACCTACTACGCCGGTGGTTCTTTTGGGCAGCGGGCCAATGGAAAATCCGATTACCATGTCGAAGCGGTGTTGGCTTTTGTGGCCCTTGGCGGCAAGAAAGCAGTTAAGCTGATCTGGACTCGTGAAGATGATCTGGCCGGTGGTTTTTATCGTCCCATGTTTGCTCAGCG
>JAAEUI010000173.1 GCA_024227475.1 Paracoccaceae bacterium
CAACGGCGCCGGTCTGGCCATGGCCACCATGGATATCATCAAGCTTTACGGCTCCGAGCCTGCCAACTTCCTCGATGTCGGCGGCGGTGCAACCACCGAGAAAGTCACCGAGGCCTTCAAGATCATCACCTCCGACCCGCAGGTCAAAGGCATCCTGGTCAACATCTTCGGCGGCATCATGCGCTGCGACGTCATCGCCGAGGGCGTGGTGACAGCGGTGAAAGAAGTCGGCCTGCAGGTGCCACTGGTGGTGCGCCTTGAGGGCACCAACGTGGAAGAAGGCAAAAGGATTATCAACGAAAGCGACGTGGACGTGATCGCGGCGGATGATCTGGGGGATGCTGCGGCGAAGATTGTTAAGGCGGTTAAGGGGTAACTTCAGTGCTGCCGATACTTACATTGGTGATGCTAGTTTTCGCTTCTTCAGTGGCGTTCTGTTTTCTGTATTTGTGGACGATCAACCGATTTTTGGGATCGAGGATAATGCTGATAGCAGCATTGCTTCCTGCGGGCTTTCTTATGTATCAAACCGTTCTCATGCATCTTGAGTGGAGCCAAAATTGCCAGCCTCAGGCTGAAACATTCCCCAATTATTGCGATGCCCCACAAGCACCGTACTACTTGTTGCAGGCATATTTTGTTCAACCATTTTTGGCTGCGATAGTTGGACTGCTTGCTTACATTGTCCACTTCAAAAGCCAGAAACTAAAAGGGGCATGATTCTTTTGCACGTCCCAACCCTCATATCCCTCGCCCTCATGGCCACACCCCTCGCGGCCCTCGACCTCAACCGTCTGGCGGACGAGTCCGAGCACATGTCCGCCACCGACCCGGGCAAACTGATGCGCGCGGCAACGGCCATGTGCCTCTATCCCAATCTGGATCGCGACACGCTGATCACCTCTTTTGGCCACGGCGGCTGGAACGTGGCCGGAGACGGTGAATGGATCGAGATGGACCTGGCCGACGTCTGGGTGACGCTGCTGGGGCCCGAAGACGATTTCTTCTGCGACGTTCAGGGCGATATCTCGCAAGCCGAAGCGGTCTCCCAAATCCGCGCCCTGATCGCCAACACAGTTTGGGAGAACTGGACCGAAATCCCGGGACCAAAAGCCTGCACCACCTTTGAACATCCTTCCGGACTCGCCATCAACATTTCCAGCGCCGGCAACGACCCGACCTGTGACCCGCAACCCAATGCCGGCATCAGCATCAGCTTTGCCGAAAACAGTGCTGGATCGACCAGCGAAGACAAATAACCAAAGGAGACACGCCCAAATGGCCGTACTAGTCGACGAAAACACAAAAGTGATCTGCCAGGGCTTCACCGGCTCTCAGGGCACCTTCCACTCCGAACAGGCGATTGACTATGGCACGCAGATGGTCGGCGGCGTGACCCCGGGCAAAGGCGGGCAAAGCCACCTTGGCCTGCCGGTGTTCAACTCGGTGCATGAAGCAAAACATGTGACCGAAGCCAACGCCTCGGTGATCTACGTCCCGCCACCCTTCGCGGCCGACTCCATCCTTGAAGCCATCGACGCCGATATGGAGTTGATCGTCTGCATCACAGAAGGCATTCCGGTGCTCGACATGATGAAAGTCAAACGCGCGCTAGAAGGCTCGACCAGCCGCCTGATCGGCCCCAACTGCCCCGGCATCATCACGCCCGACGCCTGCAAGATCGGCATCATGCCGGGACACATCCACAAGCGTGGCTCGGTCGGCGTTGTGTCGCGCTCCGGCACGCTGACCTACGAGGCCGTGGGCCAGACAACAGCGGCAGGCCTTGGCCAGTCCACCTGTATCGGCATCGGCGGCGACCCGATCAAGGGCACCGAACACATCGACGCGCTCGACCTTCTGCTCGGGGACGACGAAACCCAGTCGATCATTATGATCGGTGAAATCGGCGGCTCGGCAGAAGAAGACGCCGCCCAGTTCCTGATTGATGAGGCCAAAAAAGGCCGCAAGAAACCCGTCGCCGGCTTCATCGCCGGGCGCACCGCACCTCCGGGTCGCCGCATGGGCCATGCGGGCGCGATTGTCGCCGGTGGCAAAGGCGGCGCGGATGACAAGATCGAAGCCATGAAACTGGCCGATATCGTGGTCTCCGACAGCCCGGCAGGCCTGGGTCAGGCCGTGCTGCAGGCGATTGGGTAAGCGTTGGCCAGGGAAGGGGACACTTACGTAGGCCGGGCTTCAGCCCGGCATAATCACGGCGCCGGGCTGAAGCCCGGCCTACATGCCCTCGCCATGTCGTTGTTGTTGTCCGGGACAGCAGTTGCCCAATCAGGGCTTAATGGCCTTCCCTTGGCACAGCATTGTTTGGAACCCAGTGGTTCGATCGAAAAAATTCTTGATTGGCTCGAGTGGGAAGGATGGCAGGTTGTTTCCAATCCAAATCAAACCAGCATGATACAGTTGGCGTGGGCAGGAATGCCTCGGTACTTCTCCGGTGACAGCGGCGGCGCTACGTTGGAGTCTGTCTTTGAGATCAAAAAGAAAGCTGCGGCGGGTCTGCTGCGCAAAAAACAACTCCCAACCAATCAAACACGCATAATGGTGCGTGATCCGGATGGCGTTCATCAAGAAACCCTCATAGTGATGTGGCGCCAGCCAACCCCGACAAAAACTGAAGTTCAATGCATTGGGGCCTTGGTGGACCAGTCTGTCGATGACCCAGCGACAGACAGCAGTTTTGGCGAGGGTTTACCTGACTTCCATCGTTTGACAGCGCCAGACCTGCCCAAAGACGAACCATTTCAGCGCGTTGACTTCATAGTCCTGAACCGTCGCTCACTGGAAAATCAACTTGGTGTGGCCGTACCCGTGGACGCCATAGTAGAAACCTTTTCAAGCTTTTCGACCGTGGAAAACTGACCGTGACCAACCAAACCACCGAACCTCAGGCGATTGGACAAACAGTGCGCCGGACCCTCACAACAACCAAATTGGTTTGGGCAACACTACGCGCTGTTCCTGTTGCTGCACTGCTCGGGTTGACCTCCCCGGCCCTGGCCGGGTCCGACCCCTTTCAGGACGTCTATGACATCTGCAACAACCATAATATTTTCCTTGAATTCCGCGAAAGCAGCTTCACTGACAGGGGCTGGGTTCCCCGCAAAGGCGGGCTGACCACCGCCGAGACACGCCGGACGGCATATGTCTCAAGCGTGGTGAAAAATGACATCGTCGCACAACCCGCCGCGCTCGGCCCTGCCCTCAAAGCCGAAATATCCGAACTGGCCACCATCAAAAGCGACCCGAACGGCAGTTTTGGGCGGGTTAAAATTTTTGAAAAGGGTCAGCCGAACAAATCCACCCTGCTGGTAATCGACGCGGGCGAGCGTTCAATCTGCCTGCTGAGCCGCGCTGACAGCCTGGCGGATGGTGATTTCATCAGCGCCTTCGCCGCGCTCGGGCCGATCAAGGACACGGCTTTCAGCCGGTTCATAAGGGTCGGCACCGATTGGGAACAATATTCAAGCGGGTTTGACGCCCGCACCGAGCTTACCGCCGTGTCGCTGAAGCCCCGGGAGATCGGCGAAGAGATCGGCGCGGATGTCTCGCCGGTCGCTGGTCTTATTCTTGTGACCCAAATCCGGAAGCGGGAGTAGCCGATGCTCTTGAAAACCCTCACAATCTATGCGCCACTAACTGACGGACATACTTTGCCCAACCCTCACGAGGTAACCCCATGACCGACCAACCCTCAAACAACCAGTTCCATTCCGAGAGCTTCCTGCAAGGCCACAACGCGGCCTATGTCGAACAGCTCTACGCCAACTACACCCGCAACCCCGGGTCCGTTGCCGCCGACTGGCAGGCCTATTTTTCCGGCCTTGGCGATGTCAGCGAAGACGTGCAGGCCGAGGCCGCCGGGCCAAGCTGGGCCCGCACCGACTGGCCACCCCAGCCCAAAGACGAGCTGACCGCAGCGCTTGATGGGCAGTGGGCGGCGGACCCGGTCGCCCATGTCGAAAAGAAGGTCAAGGAAAAGGCAGTCGAATCCGGCGTCGAAATTTCTGAAGCGCAGGTTCGCCAGGCGGTGCTCGATTCGGTCCGCGCCCTGATGCTGATCCGCGCCCACCGCATCGTCGGCCATCTGCGCGCCGACCTTGACCCCCTGAAGCTGCGTCCGCACGGCGCCCTGCCGGAACTGGAGCCCGAGACCTATGGCTTCAAAGAGTCCGATATGGACCGCCCGATCTACCTGGACAACGTGCTGGGCATGGAAACCGCCAGCATGCGCCAGATCCTCGACATCGTCCGGCGCACCTACTGCGGCACCTTCGCCATCCAGTACATGCATATTTCCGACGCCGAACAGGCCAGTTGGCTCAAGGAGCGGATCGAAGGCTACGGCAAGGAGATCCAGTTCACCAAACAGGGCCGCAAGGCCATCCTGAACAAGATGGTCGAGGCCGAGGGTTTCGAAAAATTCCTGCACGTCAAATACATGGGCACCAAACGCTTTGGTCTTGACGGCGGCGAAACCCTGATCCCGGCGATGGAGCAGATCATCAAGCGTGGCGGCTCGCTCGGGGTGCGTGATATCATCATCGGCATGCCCCACCGCGGGCGCCTGAACATCCTGACAAACGTGATGGGCAAGCCTTTCCGTGCCGTGTTCAACGAGTTTCAGGGCGGCAGCTTCAAGCCCGAGGACGTTGATGGCTCGGGTGACGTTAAATACCACCTCGGCGCTTCGTCGGATCGCGAGTTTGACGGCAATTCGGTACACCTCAGCCTTACTGCCAACCCCTCGCACCTTGAAGCGGTGAACCCGGTTGTATTGGGCAAGGCCCGCGCCAAGCAGGAACAGCTTGACGACGAAGAGCGGATTATGGTTCTGCCGATCCTGCTGCACGGTGACGCAGCCTTCGCCGGACAGGGTGTTATTGCAGAGTGTTTCGGCCTGTCGGGCCTGCGCGGCCACAAGACCGGCGGCACCATGCACATCGTGGTCAACAACCAGATCGGTTTCACCACCGCGCCGCACAATTCGCGCTCCTCGCCCTATTGCACCGATATCGCGCTGATGGTGGAAGCGCCGATTTTCCACGTCAACGGTGATGACCCGGAGGCGGTGGTTCACGCCGCCAAGGTTGCCACCGAATTCCGCCAGAAGTTCCACAAGGACGTGGTGCTCGACATCATCTGCTACCGCCGCTTTGGCCACAACGAAGGCGACGAGCCGATGTTCACCAACCCGGCGATGTATTCCCACATCAAAAGGCAGAAGACCACGCTGGCGCTTTATACCGAACGGCTGGTGGCCGACGGGCTGATCCCTGAGGGCGAAATCGAGGATATGAAAGCCGCGTTTCAGGCCTTTCTGAACGAGGAATTCGAAGTCGGCCGCAGTTACAAGCCCAACAAGGCCGACTGGCTCGACGGACGCTGGTCGCATCTCGACAAACGTGGCGAAGAATACCAGCGCGGCGCCACTGCGATCAGCGAAAAGATATTCAAGGAGGTCGGCGCGGCACTGACCAGACTGCCTGACGGCTACAACGTGCATAAAACCATTGCCCGTCTGCTCGAAAACAAGAAACAGATGATCGACAACGGTACCGGCATCGACTGGGCAACCGCCGAGGCACTGGCCTTTGGCTCGCTCACCCTTGACGGCTATCCGGTGCGTCTGGCCGGGCAGGATTGCACCCGCGGTACCTTCTCGCAGCGCCACTCGGGCATCATCGACCAGAAAACCGAGGAACGCTATCTGCCGCTCGACAACATCCGGGAAAAGCAGGCGAAATACGAGGTCATCGACTCGATGCTCTCGGAATACGCGGTGCTGGGCTATGAATATGGCTACACCCTGGCCGAACCCAACGCGCTCACGCTGTGGGAAGCGCAGTTCGGTGATTTCGCCAATGGTGCGCAGATCATGATCGATCAGTTCATCTCGTCAGGCGAAAGCAAATGGCTGCGCATGTCCGGTCTGGTTTTGCTGCTGCCCCACGGCTTTGAAGGCCAGGGTCCGGAACACTCCTCGGCCCGGCTTGAGCGCTACCTGCAACTGTGCGGTGGTGACAACTGGATCGTGGCCAATTGCACCACGCCGGCCAACTATTTCCACATCCTGCGCCGCCAGATGCACCGCACCTACCGCAAGCCATTGGTGCTGATGACGCCTAAATCCCTGCTGCGCCACAAGCTGTGCATTTCGGATATGGACGACATCACCACCGGCTCAAGTTTCCACCGGGTGCTGTGGGACGACGCGCAAAAGGGCCATTCAGACACCAAGCTGGTCAAGGACGACAAAATCAAACGCGTGGTTCTGTGCTCGGGCAAAGTCTACTTCGACCTGCTGGAGGAACGCGACACACGGGGCCTGAAAGACGTCTACATCCTTCGGGTTGAACAATATTACCCGGTCCCGGCGCAATCGCTGGTCAAGGAACTGGGCCGCTTCCCCAATGCCGATTTCGTCTGGTGCCAGGAAGAGCCGAAAAACCAGGGCGCGTGGTTCTTCATGGAGCCCAATATCGAATGGGTTCTGACCCGCATCAAACACAAGAACACCCGCCCGGCGTATGCCGGACGGTCCGCTTCGGCCTCACCCGCAACCGGGCTGGCCAGCCGACATAAAGCAGAACAACAAGCGCTCGTGGATGACGCGCTGACAGTGGAAGGAAACTGATCATGGCCGATGTAAGAGTACCCACATTGGGCGAAAGCGTAACTGAGGCCACGATTGCCACCTGGTTCAAGAAACCCGGCGAAACGGTGGCGGTTGATGAAATGCTTTGCGAGCTGGAAACCGATAAAGTGACGGTCGAAGTCCCTTCGCCCGTCGCCGGTGTCCTGGGCGAAATCGTCGCCGCAGAAGGCGCCACCGTCGGCGTTGACGCGCTGTTGGCCACCATCGCCGAAGGGGCAGCCGCCGCGGCACCCGCCGCCAAACCGGCCGCCAAACCAGCCCCGGCAAGTAGCGGCGACAGTATCGACGTCATGGTGCCGACATTGGGTGAAAGCGTCACCGAAGCCACGGTCTCAACCTGGTTCAAGGCGGTGGGTGACGCGGTCTCCGCCGATGAAATGCTGTGCGAGCTGGAAACCGACAAGGTTTCGGTCGAGGTCCCGGCCCCGGCTGCTGGCGTGCTTGCAGAAATCCTCGCTGCTGACGGCGCAACGGTTGCCGCTGGTGGCAAGCTGGCGGTGATCTCCGCCTCAGGAGAAGGTGCCGCCGCAGCCCCGGCCGCAGCTCCGGCCTCCGCAGCCGCCGCATCAGGCGGCGCAGCAGTTAAAAACGCGCCAGCAGCGGAAAAGCTGATGGCAGAAAGCGGCCTTTCGCCAGAACAGGTCACCGGCACCGGAAAGGACGGACGCATCATGAAGGAAGACGTGCAAAAGGCGCTGGTCAGCCCGCCACCGGCACCCGCCGCCGCACCTGCACCGGCCCCCGCCCCGCGTGCCCCGATCGCCGCCGAACAGGCAGAGCGCGAGGAACGGGTGAAGATGACCCGCTTGCGCCAGACCATCGCCAGACGGCTGAAAGACAGCCAGAACACCGCCGCCATGCTGACCACCTATAACGAGGTCGACATGAGCGAGGTGATGGCAATCCGCAATGAATACAAAGAGTTGTTCCTGAAAAAACACGGCGTGAAAATGGGCTTCATGTCGTTCTTCACCAAGGCCTGCAACCACGCCCTGAAAGAAGTGCCGGAAGTGAATGCCGAAATCGACGGCACCGACATCGTTTACAAAAACTACGTCAACATGGGCATCGCCGCAGGCACACCCACCGGCCTTGTGGTGCCGGTGATCCGCGACGCCGACCAGATGAGCTTTGCCGCCATCGAAAAGGAAATCGCCCGTCTGGGGGCCCTTGCGCGCGACGGCAAACTGTCGATGGCCGACATGCAGGGCGGCTCCTTCACCATCTCGAATGGCGGTGTTTATGGCTCGCTGATGTCCTCACCCATCCTCAACCCGCCCCAATCGGGCATCCTTGGCATGCACAAAATCCAGGACCGCCCGATGGTGATAAACGGCGAAATCAAAATTTGCCCGATGATGTATCTCGCACTCAGCTACGACCACCGGATCGTCGATGGCAAAGGTGCCGTGACTTTTTTGGTGCGTGTGAAAGAGGCGTTGGAGGATCCAAGGCGGTTGCTGATGGATTTGTGATCATTCACGCCTGTCATCCCCATTACCACCTGTCATCCCCGCGAAAGCGGGGACCTCTTCCGAACTCGTAAGACGCTGCAATGGGTCCCCGCTTTCGTGGGGATGACACCCACAGATAAAGGAACCCTGAATGTCCTCAGAACTCTCCATTCTCGCCCTTTACGGCCTGTTGACCATGGTCATCATCGCGGTTCAAGCCAGCATCGGTGTCCTCAAATTCGGCATCCCCTATTCCCTGACGGCCCGTGACGAAAACCGCCAAGTCACCGGCCCCAGCGCCCGTTTCGGACGCTGTGCGGACAACTCCGTGGTGGCGCTGGCACTTTTTGCACCCGCCATTCTCATCTTGCACGTGCAATCGGGCTTCACAGCAAACACCCTCTTGGCGGCACAAGCATTTCTAATCACGCGTCTGATCTATGCCCCACTCTATTGGTTCGGCATCCCGGCCCTGCGCACGGCGATCTGGGCGGTTGGGTTTCTGGCAACGGCGTGGCTCTATCTGATGGCGATTTGATGCCGCTTGCCACCTGTCGTCCCCGCGAAGGCGGGGACCTCCATCGAACTCGCACGACCCTGCACTGGATCCCCGCATTCGCGGGGATGACAGTCAATTCAAAGCAAACCGCCTGCACAAAATGACCACCTTCGACCACATCGCCCTCATCGCCCCCTCCCTCGCCGCAGGTGCCTCTCACCTGCACGCCGCCACCGGCCTCACCCTGCCAGCAGGCGGAGAACACCCGCAGATGGGCACCCACAACCTTCTGACCACCTTCGCCAACGACACATATTTTGAAATCATCGCCCCCAACCCGAAAGCAGCAACCCCCGACCGACCGCGCTGGTTCGGCCTCAACGCACCGCCGAACCCACCCCGCCTCGCCTGGCTGTTGCGCTGCGACGACATCTACGCAACCCTCGCCAAAGCCGCCAAGGCCGGCGTCGACCTCGGCACCGCCACCCCCCTGAAACGCGACACCCTCACCTGGCGCTTTTCCCTGCGCGACGACGGCACCATCCCGCTTGACGGAGCCGCCCCCCAAATCATCGAATGGACCACCCCCGGCCCGCACCCGTCAAACAACATGGCCGACCTCGGGCTGCGTCTTGACCAGCTCACCATAAAAACCCCGCACGCCGACACCCTCGCCGCCCTGCTCGACGCCCTCAATCTGGCCGCTCCACCCCAACTTCAATGTTCCGAAAATACTCAAATCACCGCCTATCTCACCCTGCCCGGCGGCCAAAAAGTGGCGTTGTCCTGACCCTTAACCTTTTGCTCTTCCCGAAAATCTGCCATACGCTTGCCATACGCATTCCAAACGTTTTCCATACAGCCGGATCAGACGTTAACAATACCAAGGAGACACCCCATGTCAGACTATGACGTCATCATCATCGGCGGCGGCCCCGGTGGCTATGTCTGCGCCATCCGCTGCGCTCAGCTGGGGCTGAAAACCGCCTGTGTCGAAGGCCGTGGCGCATTGGGCGGTACCTGTCTGAACGTCGGCTGCATCCCCTCCAAAGCGCTGTTGCACGCCTCGCATCAGTTGCACGAAGCCCAGCACAATTTCGCGAAAATGGGCCTCAAGGGCAAAACCCAGTCCGTTGATTTCAAACAGATGCAGGCCTATAAGGATGACGTTATCTCCCAGAACACGGCAGGCATCGAATTTCTATTTAAAAAGAACAAGGTAGACTATCTGCGCGGCTGGGGAAAAATCACCGCGCCTGGCGAAATCTCGGTAGATGGCGAGGTTCACAAGGCCAAGAATATCGTGATCGCCACCGGCTCCGAACCCTCGTCGCTTCCCGGGGTCGAGGTGGATGAAAAAGTTGTTGTCACCTCCACCGGCGCACTCTCCCTGCCCAAGGTGCCCAGGAAAATGATCGTTATCGGTGCGGGTGTGATTGGCCTTGAACTCGGCTCGGTTTATCAGCGGCTCGGCGCCGAGGTCACCGTCGTTGAATTCCTTGATCACGTCACCCCCGGCATGGACAGTGAAATAGCCAAAACACTCGCCAGAACCCTGAAAAAACAAGGACTTAAAATTATTCTCAACGCCGCTGTGCAAAAGGTTGAGGCCACCAAAACCAAGGCCAAACTGACCTATGAGGGGCGCAAAAAGGGCAATGTCGAAACGCTGGACGCCGACGTGGTTCTGGTTGCGACGGGGCGCAAACCCTACACCGAAGGCCTTGGCTTCACCGAGATAGGCGGCGTCATGACAGATCGCGGCCAGATCCAGACCAGCGACCACTGGCAAACCAACATCCCGGGCATCTATGCCATCGGCGACGTCATCACCGGCCCGATGCTGGCCCATAAGGCCGAGGATGAAGGCATGGCTGTGGCCGAAGAAATCGCCGGAAAACATGGACATGTGAACTACGGCGTGATCCCCGGCGTGATCTATACCGCGCCCGAAGTCGCCAGCGTCGGCAAGACCGAGGAACAGCTCAAAGAAGAGGGCGTCGATTACAAGGTCGGCAAATTCTCCTTCATGGGCAACGGTCGCGCCAAAGCGGTGTTTATGGGCGACGGTTTTGTCAAACTGCTGGCTGACAAGGCAACCGACCGTATTCTTGGCTGCCACCTGATTGGCCCGGCAGCCGGTGACCTGATCCACGAGATTTGCGTCGCCATGGAATTTGGCGCTTCTGCTCAGGACATCGCGCTGACCTGCCACGCCCACCCGACCTTCTCTGAGGCAGTGCGCGAGGCGGCACTGGCTTGTGGTGACGGCGCGATTCATGCCTAATACCTTATAAAGGTGGAGTTAATTCTCCTCGCTGCCGGGACCATCCTCGGTGGTTTTATCAACGGGTTGACCGGTTTCGGTTTCGCCCTGATGGCCAGTGGTTTGTGGTTGCAGGTCCTGCCGCCAACCCAGGTTGTGCCTCTGATCGTGATCTGCATGCTGACTGCGAACCTGCAGTCCATGCCCCGGGTCTGGCGGCTGATAGAGCCTCGTCGTGTCCTTCCGCTGGTCCTTGGCGGCATTCTTGGCGTTCCGTTTGGCGTCTGGCTGCTTCCCCAGGTCCCGCTCGATCTGTTCAAATTGGCGGTTGCCGGGCTGATATTTGCCAGTCTCCTGTTCGCGCTGGTCGTCAGAGGCCGGATTCGTCTGCCCGCACGCGCGGAGCAATTGCATCCATTTGCCGGATTGCTGGGTGGTATTTTCGGTGGTCTCAACGGGCTTTCCGGTGTGCCGCTCACCATCTGGGCCAGCCTATTCGGCTGGAGCAAACAGGAAAAACGCGGGGTATTTCAGGGCTATAACCTGATCATGGCGATCCTGACGCTGGGTTTGTTCTGGTGGTCAGGTTATCTGACCCGTGACCTTCTTTCCCTGACATTGATCGCAGTCCCGGTTGGCATCCTTAGCGCCTTTGTCGGAGTGCGTGTATTTGAGAGAATGGGCAACAAAGGTTTCAGCATCGTCATCAACGGCCTTCTGATCCTGTCAGCAATGAACTTGCTGGTAAGTGTTTTGCTCCGGTAGCCATCAAAAACGTTTCTGCACTAGAGCGTATCTCGTCTAACTGGATTCACAAGGGAATCGAGATACGCACCAACATCAGATACTTAACCCGGCATTTCCAATTCAATCTGAATCCGGTTAAATTGGAAATGCTCTAACTTGAGTCAAGCTAATGCAGAAATCGCCGGGCTATAGTGCTGTTAACGTTGAAGTTTTAAGTTTCATCTGTTGTTCAAGCAAAACCCGAAACGCTCACGTCGCCAACATTCGCAACCCGCGCGTCACGTCCGACCTGATCGCCAGTTTCAGCCCCGGCTCGTCCCCGGCCCTCAGCGCGGCAATGGCCGACCGGTGGTCTCCCGCTGCGTTGGGCCGCTGGACCCTGCTGTAAAGCGCGCTCATGGTTGGCCCCAGCTGCAACCACACGGTTTCGACAATCGCCAGCATCGCCGGCGCCTGCGCCCGCAAGTACAAGGTGCGGTGAAAATCCAGATTGGCCCGAATGTAGCCAACCGCATCATTCTTCACGATCATCTGTTCAATCGTGGCGTTGGTGTTCTGCAGCCGTTCAATCAGCGCCGGATACGCTCTGGTCTGGGCTCGTGCCGCCAGTTCCGGCTCAAGAAGCGCGCGGATCGCTGCCAACTCCTCGATTCTCTCAATGTTAAGCGACGGCGTCGCCACACGCCCGGTTTTGGACAGGGTCAGCGCCCCTTCCGCAGTAAGGCGTCGCACAGCCTCGCGCGCCGGCGTCATGCTGACTCCAAACCGATCAGCGATGCCGCGGATTGTCAGCGCCCGCCCCGGTGCAATCTCGCCATACATGATTTCGGAACGCAAATGGCGAAACACACTTTCATGGGCCAGGAAAGTAAGTTCTGGAGGGCGCGGATTTATTGTCATGGCTATTTGTGATCACACCTGGCAATCCTGTCAACTCCGATGAGTTCCTTAAAACCGGAAACGATGCAGTTCCGCTCCGTTGGCTTTCAGCCACTTGCGCTGGATTTGGTAACCCGGAAACACCTCTTCAACCAGGCTCCAGTAAGTCGGCGAGTGGTTCATCTCAATCAGGTGACACACCTCGTGCGCTGCCACATAGTCCTGCACCAGGCGTGGTGCCATCACCAGCCGCCAGGAAAACATCAGGTTGCCTTCCGATGTGCAGGATCCCCAGCGCGACCGGGTGTCGCGGATTGTTATCCGGCTGACGCGCTGACCCAGCGTTTTGGCGTAATGTTCCGCAGCTACTGCCATTCGCTCGCGGGCCGCAACCTTCAGGAACCCCCGCAGCCTCGGCCCAAGTTCGATTTCCAGCCCCGGCACAGAAAGTCGGTCGTTTTCCAGCTTCACAGACCGCCCCTGCCCCGGCTGCAACACCACCGGAGAGCCATCAAACGGCAGGCAGGAACCATAGCGTAACTCGATTTGCGCAGGCCGTTTGTCCAGATTACGCCGCAACCAGGCCTCCTGCCCGGCAGCAAAGGCCATCGCCGCCCGCTTGCTGGAGCGTTTGGGCAGGGTCAGGCTGACGCTTCCGTCCGCGTTGGAAATCCGCAAAGAAAACCGTCGTGCCCGCGCCGAACGTCGCAATCGGACGGGAATCGGTGGCTGACCAATATGAAGCGTGTCTGTCATGCGCAGCACTCTAGGTCACAGACCCATAAAAACCAACGTCTCAGCCGGTTTTCCAGCCTTGTCCGACTCTGAATGCGGCGCAGGGCGTACTATTGTCCGGTCAAGCCGCATGAAACAGTCCGGCGAGGCTGGAAAACCGGCCCATTGGGTGCCCGGACAGGCCGGTTTGATCTCACTTTGGCCGCTTGCCCGTGATTCCACCACGCACGACGCGTCCAAACCGGCTCAAACCGGCCTGTCCGGGCACTGAGGCGGTGGCTTTTATGGGTCCGTGACCTAGCCTGCCGCCACTGAGAGGCAATCGGAACCTGAATCCACCGCTTCTTTTGCAGCACCCCCGCCCAATTGCGATTCAGCCTTTGACAAGCTTCGGGTCTTATGGCAATTGCCCACGATATTCGAAATGTGATCCTTCTTGAGCTTTTCATGATTTGGTGGAATCACCAACAAAGCATGAAATGCAGCAACACCGGAAAATTCGACCGGCGTTTCAAGTTAATTCCTGTTCGGATTGAAAGTGAAACGCTTAGGGGAAACAAATGCCCAAAGAAGAATGGGGCGTAAAACGCGTCTGCCCGGAAACCGGCAAACGATTTTATGACCTGCAAGCCAACCCGATTGTCAGCCCGTACACCGGAACGGAATACCCATTGTCCTTCTTCACTCAGGACAAGTCCAAAACGACGATGGCCGACAAAGAAGACCAGTCCGCAATCAAGAAAGCCAAGGAAGAAGAACAGGCTGAAGAAACGGACGTGCTGGACGATGATAGTGGTGATGATGATGCCACTGATGTGAATCTGGGTGATGACGTTCTGGAAGAGGATGACGATGATACCGTCAACCTCGAAGAAATCGCCGACGTGCCCGCCGACAGCAGCGACGACAGTTAACAAACTGCGGGATTTTCCGCTTGCAACAGCGGGCGGGTTTTCCTAAATACCCAAAGCGCGCAAAATGCGCGCAACCGGGGCCTTAGCTCAGCTGGGAGAGCGCTTCGCTGGCAGCGAAGAGGTCAGGAGTTCGATCCTCCTAGGCTCCACCAATACCTCCTTCTTAGTTTGTTAGAACAGTAGCTTACTGAAAAATTGCGGTGAATTTCCAGGGATGTTACGCTGAGGCGTTACAGTGAAGGCTCTGCAGCGTTTCGTGTTTAATCTGATCCAGATTGAACATGAAGCGCCGGTCTAAGCATCTGGTGTCACTGCTTTTCATGATTCATTGGCGATTCCATTAAATCGTGAAAAGCTCCGGGTACACAAACTGTAAGGAGGGAACCAAGAATGCAGGCTGTCGTCTATGATCGCTACGGCGGCCCGGAACTGCTCCGGATTGCGAACATCGAAGTGCCGGAACCCTCAAAAGGCCAGGTTCGGGTAAAGGTGTCGGCCTGTGCAGTTAATTTATCCGACTGGGAATATTTGGTAGGCTCTCCGTTTTATGCCCGGCTGGTGGGCGGGCTGTTTCGCCCCAGAATAAACGTGCTGGGATCAGATATAGTTGGGGTGATCGACAAGCTGGGTGCGCAGGTTTCCGACCTTGAAATTGGCCAGCGCGTCATGGGCGATTTCGTCATGTCCCGCGGTGGCTTCGCCGAATATGCCTGTGTGCCCGCAAGCGAAACGGTGATTGTCCCCGATGGCCTGACCGATGAGATCGCCGCCTGTCTGCCGCAAGCCGGCGGTATCGCGGTGGCGGGATGTTCCGATCTGAAAGAGGGCACCAGACTGCTGATCAACGGCGCCGGCGGCGGCTCGGGTACGATGGCACTGCAATTGGCCAAAGCCGCTGGTTCTCATGTGACTGCGGTGGACAATGACAAAAAGGCCGCTTGGCTCAGTTCCCTGGGTGCTGATGAGGTTATCGACTATCGCCAGGTTAACTTCACCGAAACCGGAGAGAAATGGGACAGGATCCTGGACATGATTGCAACTCGCGGGCCTGGTGAGATTTCCAGAGCCCTTGCCAAAGGTGGTGCCTACCAGGCGTTGGGCGGTGGTGTCCCCGTCCTGCTTGCCCTCGTGGCGGGCGGGTGGTTCCGGTCCAGACGACATTCCATCGGAATGCTGATTGTTCCGTCTGGACGAGTATTGACTGAGCGCGTCGCCCGCTTGGCGGTGGACGGCCGGATCACTCCCCATCTGGACTCCGTGCTCACGCTTTCGTCGGTTCCCGAAGCACTATCGCGCACGGGGCACGGCGAAGTTCGGGGCAAGGTAGTGATCAAACCATAGCCCATCCAATGGCTGTAATGCGGCTGCGGTTTCAAGGACTTCTTTCCGCACGTGGCAAGCCAAATACGTGCTTCTCAAATGTATGAGAAATTTCTCTTGGCAGTCCCTCATAAAACAACTCTGCATCGGACATTGGGGCGCGTTGCGTTTATTCGGATATGTTTGGGTGATGGTTCAGTTTGCATCCGGTCATATAGGAAAAGCATGTCGCGACACGCCTGCCGAATCCGTTTCAGCGCGACACGCCGTAATAGTGGGCTCAGGCAGTCTTAAGACGGACAGCCAGCAGCAAGCCGGGCATCATCCGCCGTTCAGCCCCCTCACAACCCGTTCAACGGCACCTTCAGCACCTTGTTGCCGTCAGCATCCTCGGGCAATTCGCCACCCCGCATATTAACCTGCAAGGACGGGATGATCAGATTGGGCATATCCAGAGTTGCATCCCGCTCGGTGCGGAACTTGATGAACTCCTCGCGCGTCTTGCCCGCGCCAACGTGGATGTTGTGCGCTTTTTCCGCAGCCACGGTGGTTTCCCACTGAATGTCGCGCCCGTTCGGAGCGTAATCATGGCACATGAACAGCCGCATATCGTCAGGCAGGCACAGAACCTTCTGGATCGAGTCATACAATTCCCCGGCATCACCACCGGGAAAATCCGCCCGCGCAGACCCGGCGTCCGGCATGAACAGCGTGTCACCCGCAAATGCAGCATCGCCGATCACATGCACCATACAGGCCGGCGTATGCCCGGGCGTGTGGATGGCAAAACCCGTCATTGTCCCGATGGCGTAGGTATCGCCATCGGCAAACAGCTTATCAAACTGGCTGCCGTCGCGCTGAAACTCTGTGCCCTCGTTGAACACTTTGCCAAACACTTCCTGCACCACGGTAATCTTCTCGCCCACCCCGACCTTGCCGCCGAGTTTTTGCTGGATATAAGGCGCGGCTGACAGGTGATCCGCATGCACATGGGTTTCAATCTGCCACTCCAGCGTCAGCCCCTCAGCCTCGATATGGGCGATGATTTCATCGGCATGTTCAGAGCTGATCCGCCCGGCGGCATAATCGATATCCATTACAGAATCGACGATCGCACAGGCCGTTGATGCCGGGTCTCTGACCACGTAGCTGATGGTGTTGGTCACCGGATCAAAGAATCCCTTGATCTGGGGTTTCACCGTCATATCCACCGGATAGTCAGACATCTTTGTTTCCTCTCACAGTCAGGATCCTGTCATATCAGCCATCGCAGCCAGCGGGGCACCAAGTCTGGTTATCCTTTCGCGGTACTGATCCCCAGCACGGTGTACACAATGCAGGATTTCATCACTGCCGTGGCGACCAGTACAACCCCAATCGCGATCACAGCGTAATACATCACCGGCGAAGCGAAATCCGATGCCGGTGTGAAAATGGCGGCCACAAGCATCAACAGCCCCAACCCACCCCGAACCAGCCGATCCCAGGTTCCCAAATTCTTTGTCATAAGCTGACCTCCTGAACCACATCTCATTTTCCGAATACTATATAGGGCGACCGTATTGAAAGGCGAAGCTGAATTGAAGAGAATTATCCCCCCCCGGCCACTCGATTTTTGATGTTGCCGGCAGCGCAACTGACCCGCCCGCTCGGCGACAATCTGTGTTGTACTTTTGCCGCCATCATATTAGGTCACGTAAAGGGGCTTAAGGCGTGGTGACGGTCAAACAATCTGACCCAAACCGGAAGAGTTCTTGAAAAGGGCGGGAAAAATTGGGGCATTCACTGTTATTCCTGCTCGTGGCACTGCCCGTATCCCTTGCAATTGTTGTTATCGCAGCCAATTTTTTCCTGAATGGCGCGGTCTCTGTCGCCCATTCCCTGAGCCTGCCGGAGTTTCTGGTCGGCTCTGTGATTGTCGCCGTCGGCACCTCCGCCCCGGAAGTTGCGATTAATGTATCTGCGGTGCTTGGTGGCGCCGGAGACATTGTGGTCAGCAACATCATCGGCTCCAACATCGTCAATATCGCGCTTGGCACCGGGCTTGCTGGCCTGATCCTGAGCTTTGATCGCGCCCGCAAAGAATACAGCCGCACCCTTTGGGTCGGGCTGCTTGGTGCCCTTGCTTTGCTGGCGAACACGGTTCTGACCGCCAACCCGGGCGGCAGCTCTCACTATTCAGGATTAACTGCACTGATCTTTTTAGTGGTGTTCGTCCTGTTTATGTACAATTCAATTAAATCTGCCAACGCCGACGATGATGATGAATTTGACACAGACGTACCGCTTCTGATCGCCGTTGTGTTTATCGTACTGGGGGCAGCCGCAATGGCCTTCTTCTCGCGTCAGGCGGTCATCTACGCCGTTGATCTCTCCCATATCATGGGCATCCCCGAGGCCGTTATCGGCGCCACCGTGGTCGCCGCCGGTGGCAGCCTGCCCGAGGTTTCGTCCTGCATCGCCGCTGCCCGTATCCGCCGCCCCAACCTGATCCTGGGTAATATAGCGGGGAGCCAGATATTCAACGTACTGGGCATTATCGGCCTGTCTGGAGTGATCCGCCCGTTTCACTATTCCACCATCCTGGGCGTTGATATCGCCATCCTGATCGGCATCACCCTGTTGTTGATGCTGTTCATCCAGGTGAACAAAATACGCCGCTTCATGGGGCCGGTTCTGGTGCTGAGCTATGGCATCTACGCCACCTATCTGGTTGCGGTTGCCACCTGAGACTGCGCTCCAACTTGTCTTAAGACAGCCCCGCCACGCTCAACCACTGGCCGCCCGTCCAGCAACAACTCCTCAACAAGCACCGCCAGCAGTTGGGTTCGGCTCGACACGCCTGCTTTGCGGTAAATTCCGTTGCACTGAGCCTTGATAGTGCCCTCAGACGAGCCGCGGAAACCTGCCATTTCTGCGTGTTAAACCCTTTGACCGAATACCAGGCCACGTCCCTTTCAGACGGCGTCAGGCCCCATTCTGAGAACCTTTCCTCCACCACCGCCGCAAATTCGCCTGCCGCCGAACGCAGCGCCTGCTCGGCTCGCTGCGCCCGCCCCCGCGCCTCCAGAACCGACCTCAACCCCAGCACCGCACCCAAAATAAGTCCAAGGCTGGCGGAGATTTCCAATACCTCCCGCATTTGCCAGCTGGTGGCCGTGGTGCGCAGACCCAGCACCGAAACCGTCAGATCAAACACAAAAAATCCAGCGCAGAGCGTCTGGATGACGACAACAGCCCACAGCAGTTTAGAGGAGTGTTTCAATAATTCTGTCCCGCCCGCTGTTTTCTTTCAACACGCATTATTTCTTTATTCACCGCCGCCACCAGCGCCTCCTCCCGGTCCACCCGGTCCGGGCCCGGGACCATGCTCTCCCTTCCCAGGTGCTCCTGGTTCCGGTGGTCCTTCCCTACCTGTTGGCGTTTTCATTTCTGACAACGGCGTCCAGACATCGTGAAGAATTTCACCGCTGCCGCGACTGACAACCACTTCCCGGGTAAAATCCGCGTTTCGGGCGTGAAACACCAAACGCCCCAGCCAGGTTCGACCTGTATTATAAACTTCAAATCCCTGCGCCTCGATCTGCTCCCGGGTTACCTCCTGCACTGATTGAGCAAAAGCCGGGGACGTGGCCAGACAGGCACAAATAGCAATGGTTTTCAGCGTTCTTCGCATCACTCCCATTGGTCTTTCACTCCTCTTGGTTGGCGGCCCGGCCAACTGAACAACCTTGATATTTGCAACCGGGCAGAAAAACGCGTTCTGCCCGGTCGCCGAAAGAAGGTGCTTACCGCGGGGGAACGGGCACTGTGGGCAGGCAAATACGCGCCTGCCCCGGGCAATCCAGCACTGCACACAGATCACCACAACAACTTCTTTCGGTCTTAATACGGCGGAGGGATTACAATCCGTCGTTCAGCATTCAAAATGCCTCAGCTTTCGCCTTCGCCGCCACCGTGTCCACCGTGGCCACCCGGACCGCCAGGACCACCACGCCCGCCAGGGCCGCCGGGACCACCCTCAGGAGCGTCCAGACCAGCTGCCTCAAACTCCGCAGCCACCTCGTCGTGCAAATCCTGGCCTTCATCGCGCAAGGCCTCCACTTCGTCTGCATAGGCTTCCAGAACCGCATCCCTTTCGTCCTCGGTCAGACCATCCAACGCATCGTGGATTTCAGCATGAAGGTCCTGAACATCCTCATGATGCTCCTGCAGCGACTCCTGCAGTTCATCGCTCAACTCAAAAGCCGCGTCATCATCCGCAAAACCGTGACTGGCAATCGCAACCGAAAAAGCAGCGGCCAGAGCCAGCGTCGATACCGGGGCCCACAAGGGCATAGTATTCTTAGTTTTCATAGTGTTACTCCAATTTTTCAAGTTTGTTTCCTGCCCGAACAGTCTTGGGAACGCGTCGGACAAAACAGGACATGACTTGAAAAACCGGTGGCTTCTATCGACCACAGGGTTATCTGCGGCGCAATAAACCAAGGGGCAACCGCCCTAAACCAAAGTTGGATTACAGATTTTCAGGCACGGGCGCCGGCCTGTCGCAAGCTTACAGCGTCACGCCCCGCCGACCGGCCAGATCAACCACATACTGCCAGGCCACCCGGCCCGAGCGGTTGCCCCGGGTTTGCTGCCATTCAATGGCCTCGGCCCGCAGATCATGGTCACTGATCTCGATCCCATAAGCATCGCAATAGCCCCGGATCATCGCCAGATACTGATCCTGATCGCAGGGGTGGAAGCCAAGCCACAGGCCAAACCGGTCTGACAGCGAAACCTTTTCCTCAACCGCCTCGGACGGATTGATCGCGGTGGAGCGCTCATTCTCGATCATGTCGCGCGGCATCAGGTGGCGCCGGTTAGAGGTGGCATAAAACACCACATTCTCCGGCCGCCCCTCGATCCCGCCATCCAGCACCGCCTTCAGCGATTTATAGTGGCTGTCGTCATGACCAAAACTCAGATCATCGCAAAACAGCAGGAACCGCTCGTCCCGCTCGCGCAGGATATTCAGCAACTTGCCGATGCTCGGCAGGTCCTCACGCTGGACCTCCACCATCTTCAGCCCGCCAATCTGTCGGTTAACCTCGGCGTGCGCCGCCTTGACCAGCGAGGATTTCCCCATGCCACGCGCGCCCCACAACAGCACGTTGTTGGCGGGCAATCCGCGGGCAAACTGCAGGGTGTTTTTCAATAGGATGTCGCGCGACCGGTCGATCCCGACCAACAAACCGATGTCCACCCGGTTCACCTCTGAAACCGGATCAAGCAGGTCCGGGCTTACGTGCCAGACAAAAGCGTCCGCTTTGGTGAAATCCGGCGCTGCGAAAGGTTTCGGGCTGATCCGCTCCAGCGCCTCCGCTATCCGGATCAGCGCCTCATCATTCACGGGGTTTCCTCTGGGTGTTTGCCCTCATTCTCGTCATCGAAATAGCCCTCTTCGCGAAGCCGTTTTTCCTGCTTGCGCTCAACCATAATGACCAGCCAGATTGAAATCTCATAAAGCAGGTACACAACACTGAACAGGATCACCTGGGTAATCACATCAGGCGGCGTTACAACCGCGGCCAGTACCAGAATGCCGACAACCGCGTATTTACGCACATTTTTCAGGCCCTCGGAACTGACCAGCCCGGCCATCCCCATCAAGGTCAGCAACACCGGCAATTGGAAACAGATGCCAAAGGCAAAGATGAATTTCAGCGTGATATCAAGGGACTCACGTACTGACCCAAGGAAGATCGTCGAGATTTCTTGTTCTTCACCCCCGGTCACGTCGCTGCCACCCTCAGAGGTCAGCAACTCAGTGATACTTGGGATGATATCGCCAAATCCGATGAAAAAATTCATCGCCAGCGGTGTCACGACGTAGTGGGCAAAGGAGGCACCCAGAATGAACAGCACCGGCGAGGCAATGACAAACGGCAGAAACGCGTGTTGCTCGTTCTTATACAGGCCCGGAGCCACAAACCGCCACATCTGATGGGCGATCACCGGAAACGCCAGCCCAAGGCCGGCCAGCGCTGATATCTTGAACAAAACAAAGAATTTTTCCTGCGGTGCGGTGAAAATAAGCTGCGGATCCTGCCCGCGCGACCGCAGAATATCGGCGATCGGCTCAACCAGAAAATTCAGGATCGGCTCCGCAAAATAAAAACACGCCAGCATGCCAATCACAAACGCCATCACCGACCGGATCAGCCGGGTGCGCAGCTCTGTCAGATGCTCGATCAGCGGGGCCGAGCTGTTTTCGACGTCATCCGAACTCATGTATCTGCCTTAGCTGGTTTGGTGGTTTTCTTAGCCGCCGGTTTCTTGGCGGCGGTTTTGGTTGCCGGTTTCTTGGCAGCGACCTTGGCTGCCGGCTTCTTAGCCGCAGTCTTGGTTGCAGGCTTTTTCGCTGGTGGCTTTTTTGCGGGCGCTTTTTTAGCCGGAGCCTTGTTGGCAGCCGCTTCCTTGGCCGAAGGTTTCTTAGTGGCGGGTTTCTTAGTGGCGGGTTTCTTAGAGGTCGTCTTTTTCGCCGTCGGTTTCTTTGCAGCAACCTCTTCATCCGCCGCATCGGTCATATAATCAGGTGGCCATTTCCCTGCCGCCTTGTTCGCCTCTTCCACCTCTTTTGACCGCTCCGCCTTCTCTGCCGCAGCGTCTTTCTTTTTGGTCTCCTGATCAGCCTGATAATCCTGCAGATGTTTGGCGGCGTCATCCAGCCCCAGGTTCTTCATGCTGGTTGCCTGTTTGAGCGCCGTACTGCCCTCGCCCACGCCCGATTCATCGGCAGCCTGGTCCATCGCCCGCTGGAAATCCCGCGCCATGCCGCGTGCCTTGCCGACAAACTGTCCCACCTTGCGGAACATCTGGGGCAGGTCCTTGGGGCCAACCACAATCAGCGCAACCACGCCGATCACGACCATTTCTGACATGCCGATATCAAACATGAACTAAGCGCCTGTCAGGATTCAGTTTTGTCGGAATCCGGTGTTACGTCCTTGGCTTCTTCAGCCGCCGCAGATTCAAGCTCTTCCTTGCCTTCGGCGACGCCGCGTTTGAACGAGGTGATGCCTTTGCCGACTTCACCCATCAGCGACGATATTTTACCGCGCCCAAACAGCACCAGAACCACCACCGCGATCAGCAGGATCCCCGGCAAGCCAACGTTCTGGATAAACATCGGAGTTGTTGCAATCATCTGTAGTCTCCCTTTTGGCGCAACCCGTGCGCCATTCGTGATATTCGTCAGGGGCTACACATATGGCGTTTGCCCCCTTTGTTCAAACCCCTATTGTGCATCAACAAGGTGAATTATCGCCCAGCAAGGCAGGATTCAGTCCTTCACAAACACAAAACACCGGTCCCGCCGCATCGACAGCCACAGCGGGCGGCCCTGTTCGGGCATGAAAACGCCGGGCACGATCACCTTCAGTTCGCTCTGATCATAGTCCATCACAAACTCAACCAGCGACAGATTCCCCATATATCGCGCACGCCGCACCACACCGCGCGCCGGTACCCCGTCCTGGGCTGTCGGGTTCGGACCACGCCCGTTGCGATCAAAGTCAAGCTTCAGATGCTGCGGGCGGATGATGATCTCAACTTTGGTGCCATCCTGCGCACCGGGGACCAGAAACTGGCCAAACGGTGTTTCGGTCAGGGCATTTTTCACCACGCCGTTAATCACGTTGATGTCCGAAAAAAACGCCGCGGCCGCCTTGTCCACCGGCGTATTGTATACGTTGAACGGCGCTCCCATCTGCACGATCCGCCCATCGCGCATCAGCGCAATCATATCGGCCATGCGCATCGCTTCTTCCGGTTCGTGGGTGACCAGCAGAACCGCCGTGTCCTCTGCCTTCAGCAAAGCCAGCGTCGCGTCCCTGACCTCATCCCGCAGCCGATTGTCCAGCCCCGAAAACGGCTCATCCATCAGCAGAATACGCGGCTTTGGCGCCAGCGCCCGGGCCAGCGCCACCCGCTGCTGTTCGCCGCCAGACAATTGATGCGGGTATTTCTCCTCATACCCGTCCAGTTCAACTTTCTCCAGCAACTCACTGACCCTATTGATTTTCTCGTGCCGCGTTCCCTTCAGGCCAAAGCCCACATTCTGCGCCACGTTCAAATGTGGGAACAGGGCAAAATCCTGAAACATCAGGCCAATCGACCGGCTTTCGGGCGGCATGTGCCCGGCGTCGTCCGAAGCCACTTCTCCGTCAATCAGCACGCGGCCACCGGTCTGCCGGTCCACCCCGGCAGCTATTCTCAGCGTCGTCGATTTTCCACAACCCGAAGGCCCGAGCATACAGGCCAGTTGCCCCGCCTCCAGCGACAGGGAAACATCCGACACGACATCGACACCACCAAACCGGCGGGTTATCCCCTGCAATTCGAGTCTTGGGCTCACCTGGCTGCCTTGCTCCGCTGGCTAGAGCGCTATGCGTTTTGTCCGAAACAGATAAACCGCATAGCGCCGTATTAAATCCTTGATGTCGCTGCGTTATAAGGTTCGTCGGTGAGTCCAACAAACCTCATAACGCTCTAAAACCTAACCAATTGAGTCAGGCTCTTGTCCGACCGGGAATACCAGCGCCTCAACCCGCATGCAATTCGAAATCGCGATGGGCCATGATCTGCCCGTTGACCTGAACCGACAGGCGATGGGTGCCGGGATACAGTTTGAAGGTGGTGGCATTGCCCGGAAACCGGTGCTTTTTGGAAAGAACCAGCCGATCCCCGGCTTTCATATCGACCTGCTTGAGTTTGAAAACCTTTGGTTTTCGCTCTCCGCGCGCCTTTACAAAGTCAATCACGAAATCAACCAACAACCGCTCGTCAGCCTGCGCAACTATCTCAACTTCGAACCCCAATCCATCCCCGATGGCCACCCGCCCGTCCGGCGGATCAAGATGGAACGGGCCAAGTTCGATATCCGGTTTATCCCGAAACCCCAGCAATTCCAGGGCTGCCTTGTCGCCCCGCTTCACCAGAGTGCGCAGCGCGTGGCGTGTCATCCAGTCCAGTTCCGCCGCCTCCTGCTCTCCCGCCTCTTGCCAGCGCCGCAGCGTTACCACCACAAGTTCGGGCTCAACCTTGGCAATGTCATTCAGATGATTGGCCACCGAGCGGGTGACAAACCGCGTGGGATCCCGGTGCAACTGGTCCAGAAACGGCAGCCCGGCATCCAGCGCCAGCCCCACCTTCACCCCCCAGGGCAAGCTGGGCCGCGTGCCCTCGCTCACCAGACGCCGCACGTGGTAATGCTCGTCTTTCACCCACACCGCCATCTGCGCCAGGGTTTCATCCGGCCAGCGGTTGAGGAATTGCCGGATCGGAAACTCAACCGAAAACCGCGTGGTCAGCTCCCTCAGCAGATGGAAGGACATCGCCAGATCCGCCTGCGCCAGACCGTTGCGCGCCACTATCTCGCCCAAGGGCGCAAAAATGAACCGGCCAAAATCATCATCCGTTTTCGTCGGGTCCAAAGGCGGGGGCAAAGCCGTTTCGATAACCGCCGCCGTCTGGGCGAATTCCTGCGGCAAAAACTGCTCCAGCACCTCGGCGATCATCACGATTCGCTGCTTTAGCTCCAGTTCCGGCAGTCGCGCCATCACTTGATCGACAACCGCCGCCTCGGGAAACCGGGCATCTCGCGCCGCAAACAACCCTGCCAGATAGGCAACCGTGTCAGCATTGAACAGATGATCTTTCAGACTAAACCCACGCGTCTCGCCCATTCGCCACTCCCGGCTTCTTTTGAGCTTTAAATACTTCCGCCGGAGGCATCCAACGCCTCAGCACGTACCTCACATTGTTGAATTCACCGCGCCACCATCCAGTAAGATATTCTGCCC
>JAAEUI010000174.1 GCA_024227475.1 Paracoccaceae bacterium
ATCAACCACACCGTCGTCTTCGATTTCAATGGTGTAAATCAGACCCAGATCGTAGATGTTCACCGGGATCTCAGGGTCGTGCACCGACCGGCAGGCCTCCACGACACCGTCATACAACGCGTGGTCCGTGGTGGACGGTTTGATCAGCGGAGTCCCCTCCATCTGCGTGTCCTGTGCGGTCATTTGACAATTCCGTCTTGGATTTCCTGAGTAATCATATAAGAAATAAAATTCACTTCGTCCAGAGGCCCTGATCCGATGTCACAGCGCTTTGAGTTTGAAATCCATAACCGGGAGGGCCGGGCCCGCCAAGGTGTTGTTAAAACGCCAAAAGGCGAAATACAGACGCCCGCATTCATGCCGGTTGGCACCGCGGCGACGGTCAAGGCGATGATGCCCGAGAGCGTGGCCGCGACCGGCGCGGATATCCTTTTGGGCAACACATACCACCTGATGCTGCGTCCCGGAGCCGAACGGATTGCCAATCTGGGTGGTCTGCACAGGTTCATGAACTGGGAGCGGCCTATCCTGACAGACTCAGGCGGTTTTCAGGTGATGAGCCTGACGGATTTGCGCAAGCTGACGGAAGAGGGGGTGAAGTTCCGCAGCCATATTGATGGCTCTGAACACAACCTAACGCCGGAACGCTCCATGGAAATCCAGCGGCTGCTGGGCTCTGACATCGTGATGGCGTTTGATGAATGCCCGGCGTTGCCTGCGGACCGGGACCGGATTGCCGAAAGCATGCGCCTGTCCATGCGGTGGGCAGAGCGCTCGCGCGAAGCTTTTGGCGACAGACCGGGTTACGCTTTGTTTGGCATTCAGCAGGGCGGGCTGGAGCAGGACTTGCGTGAGGAAAGCGCCAAGGCGCTGAACGGCATAGGCTTTGACGGATACGCTATTGGCGGGCTGGCCGTGGGTGAAGGGCAGGCGGCTATGTTCGGTTGTCTTGACTACGCGCCGGGGCAGTTGCCCGACGACAAGCCGCGTTACCTGATGGGGGTTGGTAAGCCCGACGATATTGTCGGCGCAGTGCAGCGTGGAGTTGATATGTTCGACTGCGTGCTGCCATCGCGCTCTGGCCGCACCGGGCAGGCGCAGACGCGGATGGGTGCCGTCAATCTGCGCAACGCGCGGCACAGGGACGACCCAAGGCCGCTGGATGAGAAATGCACGTGCCCGGCTTGCTCCAACTACTCCCGCGCATATCTGCACCACGTCACACGGTCGCAGGAGATGATTGCGGGAATGCTGCTGACCTGGCACAACCTGCATTATTATCAGGAGCTTATGAATGGGTTGCGGGATGCGACTGCGGCGGGGGAGTTGGATGGGTTTGTGGCGGGGTTTCATGCGACGAGGGCGCGGGGGGATATCGAGGTCCTGTAATTACCAACTTCCATTAGCCGTCCTCCTTCAGAAACCCATTATTTCCATCCCACCACCTTGCCCTCACCCCACAACCCATGCAGAATGCGCAAAATAATCGGCAGCGTGGATGCTTGACAGAATCCCTGTGCAACACCACCTATAGACCGAAGACAGAAGAGGCTGGGCGCTGCTGGATTTTCCGGGGCTGAGGCTTCTTGCTAAAACGAAGGAAATAAAATGACTGATACGAGCAGCGTATCTTACCCAGTTTTGCCACTGCGCGACATTGTCGTGTTCCCGCATATGATTGTGCCCTTGTTTGTCGGGCGCGAGAAATCGGTGCGGGCGCTGGAAGCGGTGATGGCCGACAACAAGGAAATCCTGCTGTCCTCGCAGATCGACCCGTCCGAGGATGAGCCGACCGAAGAAACCATTTACGATATTGGCGTGCTGGCCAGCGTACTGCAGTTGCTGAAGCTGCCCGATGGCACGGTTAAGGTGCTGGTCGAGGGAAAAGAGCGGGTGCGTATTACCGAATACGTTGATAACCCAGACTTTTTTGAAGCGAATTCCATGGTTTTGGACGAGTCTGCCAATGATCCGGACGCCATTGAGGCCCTGAGTCGCACCGTTGCAACTGAATTCGAACGTTACGCGAAGTTGAACAAGAGCGTACCCGAAGAAGCCTTGAGCGCAGTTGCGGAAACCACCAGCCCGGACAAACTGGTTGATACCGTCGCTGGCCATCTGAACGTGCGCGTGGATCAAAAACAGGAGCTGCTGGAAGAGCTTGATATCGGCGTGCGGCTGGAGAAGGTCTATGGCCTGATGCAGGGCGAAATGTCGGTGCTCAAGGTCGAGAAGAAGATCAAAAGCCGGGTCAAGAACCAGATGGAGCGGACCCAGCGTGAATATTACCTGAACGAACAGATGAAAGCCATTCAGCAGGAGTTAGGCGATGGCGATCAGGGTTCGGATGAAATCGCCGAGCTGGAACAGCAGATCGAGAACACTAAGCTGAGCAAGGAGGCCAAAGAAAAGGCCGAAGGCGAGCTGAAGAAGCTGAAACACATGTCACCGATGTCCGCCGAGGCAACGGTTGTGCGCAATTACCTCGACTGGATGCTGAACATTCCGTGGGGCAAGAAATCACGCGTTAAAAAGGACCTGAACAAAGCCCAGGAGATTCTGGACGCGGACCACTATAGCCTTGAAAAGGTTAAGGAACGTATCGTTGAATTTCTGGCCGTGCAGGCGAGATCGGCCAAGCTGAAAGGCCCCATCCTGTGTCTGGTTGGCCCTCCTGGTGTTGGTAAAACCTCGCTCGGTAAATCGGTTGCCCGTGCCACCGGGCGCGAGTTCATCCGCATTTCGCTTGGTGGTGTGCGTGATGAGTCCGAAATTCGTGGCCACCGGCGCACCTATATCGGTTCCATGCCGGGTAAAATCATCCAATCTATGAAAAGAGCAAAAACCACCAACCCACTGATTTTGCTCGATGAAATAGACAAAATGGGACAGGATTTCCGCGGCGATCCGGCCAGTGCGATGCTTGAGGTTCTTGACCCCGAGCAGAATGCCACTTTCACTGATCACTATCTGGAAGTGGAATACGACCTTTCTAACGTCATGTTCCTGACCACGGCGAACTCCTACAATATGCCAAGCCCGCTTTTGGACCGGATGGAGATTATCACGCTGGCTGGCTACACCGAGGATGAAAAAACTGAGATCGCCAAGCAGCATCTGATGGAAAAACAGATGAAAGGGCACGGGCTTAAAAAAGGGGAATTTGAACTCGATGACAGCGGGCTGAAGGAGATTATCCGTACATATACCCGAGAGGCCGGGGTGCGGAATCTAGAGCGCGAAATTGCCAAACTCTGCCGCAAGGCCGTTACGCGGATTATTAAGGACAAGGTTGAAAACATCCGCATAACTGCCGAAAATATAAAGGATTTCCTTGGCGTTAAGAAATTCAAGTATGGGCTGGCTGAGGAAGAGGACCAGGTGGGTGTTGTCACCGGTCTGGCCTGGACATCCGTTGGTGGCGATCTTTTGAGTATCGAAGCACTCAAACTCCCGGGCAAAGGCCGGATGAAAACCACCGGCAAGCTTGGCGATGTCATGAAGGAATCGATTGAAGCCGCGTCCTCGTACGTGCGCTCCATTGCTCCTGATGTCGGGGTGAAGCCAACCCAGTTTGAAAAGATCGACATTCACGTCCACGTTCCTGAAGGTGCCACGCCAAAAGATGGGCCTTCGGCAGGCGTTGGAATGGTAACGTCCATAGTTTCGGTGCTGACCGGGATTCCTGTGCACAAGGACATCGCCATGACAGGCGAGGTGACCTTGCGCGGCAACGTCCTGCCCATCGGCGGGTTGAAGGAAAAACTGCTGGCAGCCCTGCGCGGCGGTATCAAAACCGTGCTGATTCCGAATGACAACGAAAAAGACTTGGTGGAAATCCCCGACAATGTCAAAGATGGCCTGAAAATCATCCCCGTCAAAGATGTGCGTGAAGTGCTGAGACTGGCACTGACTAAAGAACCCGAAGCCATCGATTGGGACGAAGCTGCAGAAGAAGCTGCGGCTGCCGCCCTGTCATCCAAGTCCGGCGGAGAATCACAGACCGTCGCGCATTGAGTTGGCTCGGCGGGTTCACCGAGTAATCTTAGCCAGTTTGTTTGGTTGCTGTAGCAACAGTTTTTGGTAATATTGCCGCTGGCCATGGGTTAAACAATGCTGTGAAGCGGGTGCTGGCAAAGAAGCGAACCATCAAGTTCAACAAGAAGGAAAAAATGTGACAGACACACCGACAATCGAAGAAGAAGGCGATAGTGGCCCTCCTGCCAATCTTGTAAAAAAGAAAGAAATTTATGATCACGTGACGATCGCCACAGGATTGCGCAGACGCGAAGTGCGCGAAGCCGTTGACGCAACTTTTGCCTTTTTGTTTGAATGCCTTAGCGACGGTAAAGACGCCCAGTGCCCGCCCTTGGGTAAGTTACGCTCTATCACCAAAGGTGAAGGCGATGACGCTAAGACAATTTACAAGTTGATGTTGCAAAAACCTGGCAGCGGGAAGTCGAACAAAGAAGAAGAGGTTGCAGAAGTAGTTGATTAAGATACGGTAATCTGTCGGGGGCAAGGCAGACCGTTGGAGCCAAATGAACACATGCAACAAGCTTTTCGATATCGGTCTTGCGACAGCCTGGGCTGATCGGAAAAACCAGCCGTCTGCGGGGTTCGGGATCAAATCCGGATTTCCAAAAATAATCCAATACGGGTCTTGCGCTTGGCGTCCTTTGTGGTTTAACACGCGCCTCGTGTCGGGTCGTTAGCTCAGTTGGTAGAGCGCTTCGTTTACACCGAAGATGTCGGGAGTTCGAGCCTCTCACGACCCACCATTTCCTCCAAATAGCCCAAGAAGACGCCTATGTCAGACGCGTATTCCGGCACACCTTCGGTACGGTGGCTCTTTGTTATTGACGAAGAATTGGAGAGGCCTTTCTCCGGCACGTCGTTCGGAAACCCAAAGGCCTTGCCCTGCTTATTTTTTGTGGAGATTGTCACGGTTTCCAAGCCTTTTGTGTGACATAATCGGCGATAGGCAAAAGTAAAAAAACCTCGCAATACCCCAGAAAAATTGACTTTTTCCAGGGTGAGGTAGATTGTGTGGCAGACTGTGACTTGTCGGACCTAACGTGAAACACTTTGAAGGAAGGCGGCTGAAAGTGACCTGCTCAATTAGAACGTGCCTTTTTGCTGTTATTGTTTCGCTGGCCATTCCGCAAACCGCAGCGGCTGTTGACATGGCATTCTCCAAAAGCATGTCCGGTTCGGCCGAAAGATCACTTAAAAGGTGCAAGGGCGACACCAAATGCGCGACCGAGGTCATCCGGAAGACCTTCGGGTATATGCGCAAACAGGGTGGTTACGATGATCTCAGACGGAAGATGGTGCCAATCCGGAAAAACTGGGACAAGTGCAAATCAAAATGCACGCCGGAACAGATCGAATTAATAATCAACGCGGTAAATGAAGCCCGCGACTTCGCCGAAAACCATCGGCGCAAAGAGATTCAGGAATTTTCTAAGCTGTTTAAGCCACAGTATTTCAAACCACAGTAGGGTCAGCCAACCGTTTATCTCTAAGCCTTTGCGGGTTTATCCGAGCGCTGAGGTCGTTTCGTGATGGCCAGCAAGGCCACAGCGCCCAGAACCAGCAAACCACCAGTCAGTTCGCGCCCGCTCATCGCCTCTCCAATGAAAACCCAGGCCCAGAGGGGTGAGAGAACGCTTTCCAGAAGGACAAGAAGCGAGACTTCGGCAGCAGGGACATACGGCGTCCCCCAGGTCACCAACCCGATTCCAATCCCGATTGTAAAGGCGCCCATGAAGAAGATAATACCAAGATCATAACCAGACACTGACAGCCCGCCACCAATCGTCAGGGCGCAGGTTGCGGCCAGAAAGCAGGAAAAAACACCGCCCAGAAACGTACCGCCAAGAACGTCTGCCTTGCCGCTGCGCCGGGCCAGTACCAGCATCACTGCAAATAATCCGGCCGAGGCGAGCGCATAAAGATTGCCCAGCGTGCGGCCCAGTTCAAACCCGCTGCTGATCATGACAGCGATCCCCAAAGATGCAGTGGCGATGGTCAGCCAGACAAGCCGTGAAGGGCGTTCATTGATCCAGACCCAACCCAGAATGGCCGCAAAAAGCGGAGAGGCTGAGAGGAGAAACAGCGTAGAGGCGACCGATGTGTTCAGGAGTGCGAAAATATAAAAAGTAAAGGCCAGCGCCAGGACAGCACCCATCGCGGTATCCGAGCGGTCCAGCGTTCTGAGGAACCGCAGAATTCCGTACCGTCGCCGCAAACAGGCCATCAATGCAATCATGCCTGCCAGAGAGACCGACCGGTAAGCCAGAATCTGAAACCCGTCTGCCTGATCCACCAGGCGCACAAACAGGGCGGCAAAACTCATCGCGGTTGCGCCAAGCAAAATTAGTAGGGTAGCGTGCTGTCTGGTCATTTGTCTTCACATGAAAAATAGCTTTGGCCTGCATAGAACCGCTGACCGCAATCTGTCACGCAGATTTTTCGCAAAACGCAGCGAAACGAAAGACTGGACCCGGCAGTTTTCCCTCAATCTGATTGAGATTATCGAAAAACTGCTTTGGTATGCTTCAGAACCGCTTGACGGCTCATCGCACTCGACCTAAAACCCCGCTCACGCCACCCATCGGGGGCGTCTTTGTCAGTTGGCGGTTGTAGCTCAGTTGGTTAGAGTGCCGGCCTGTCACGCCGGAGGTCGCGGGTTCGAGCCCCGTCAACCGCGCCACTTTTCGCGTTTAATTGTAA
>JAAEUI010000175.1 GCA_024227475.1 Paracoccaceae bacterium
ACGATGATAGACCACCTCCAGCCAGGCCAGCAGCGATTGGTTGAGTTGGTGCAGGCTGGTCACGTCAGAAGTTTCAAGTTCAGGCAGAAAGTCGGAGCGGACAAAGCCAAAGAAACGTTCGATTTTGCCCTTGCCTTCGGGGTAGTAGGCCGTGGCCAAAATGCGCTGAACTCCCATCGTGGCGCAGGCGGTATCGAACTGTTTCGACTTGTAGACCGCGCCTCGATCAACGTATACTGCCAGGGGCGCGCCGTAGCGACGGACGGCACGCTTGAAGCAATCTTCCAGACGGGGTAATTGCTCGTTCCAATAGAACCGAGCGTGAGGAACCAGGCGGGTGTGATCGTCGATAAAAGCGAAGAGAAAGGTCTGCCGCTTTTTGTTTGGCTCTGCCGGGCCGGGCAGGTAGGGGCCGTGCAGGGCATCCCCTTGCCATAAATCGCCAAAAGCGTTTCGTTCAAAGCGGCGGTAGGGTTTGGGCTGCTGTTCGGCGGCCAACTGAGCGGTGGTTGCGCCCCGTTTGGCCAACTGGCGGCGCAAGGTTCGTTCCGCCA
>JAAEUI010000176.1 GCA_024227475.1 Paracoccaceae bacterium
AATCACAGTCGAAGCTGATTTCGCCTAAGCTATTTGAAATAAATGGGAAATTGTTCTTCAGATTTTGGTAGCGGGAGAGGGACTTGAACCCCCGACACGCGGATTATGATTCCGCTGCTCTAACCACCTGCGCTACCCCGCCTAACCGAATGGGTGTTTAGGCAAATGGCGGCGAGAGGTCAAGCGTGGAATCGCCCTGAGCCGGGCAGTTATTTCCAGGTCCTCATCGGCTTTGTTCTGAGGAAAATGGCCGTCAATTCGCAGCTGCTTCCTGACTAATATCAACCAGCAGCGCCTGTACTTTTTGCATGGTTGCCGAGGGGAAATTCCTGTGACCGATTTGTACACCAGTTTCATCCTCAAACACAAAAACCGAATAAGGGCAGTGTGTGACGTTGAGCTTGTCTGCCTCCATGACCTCGCGTGATACAACAGCCGAACAGAACAGATAGGCGTCTGCGGCCTTGAATATCTGGGTTGTACTGCCAACATCCGATCCGGTACGGTTCAGCATCTCTCCAACGTGGCTAACGTAATCAATCACCAGACCCCGGCCAACGATCGCATTTTCGACGGCGAAAGTCGCATCTTCAAAAGTCCCTTCAAAGGGGTAGACCGTTGCGTCCTGCGCCTGCATTGGCGTTGCCTGAATCAGACCAGCGGCCAGACATGTCAATACTCGGTTACGCATAATGATCCTTCAGTTTTGCGCACCGCCCTGTTTTGCAACAGGACCGCCCGGGTTTTTTGGCCGACCACAATCCTCGGCCAGGCATGCCGGAAACTATCTAGCCAGCCCGGCTCAGCCAAATGTTATACCCAAATCCGCCAAGGTTTCCTTGCTCTCATCAGGAAAACATATTAAACAATCTATATATGTAATGTACAGGCAGTAAATGATACTTAGACTTGCACCTCTGTTTCTGGCACTGAGCTTGTTAGCCACGTCGGCGCTGGCAGACCTGCGGCTGTTGATGTTTGAGCAGGCGGGATGCTATTGGTGCGAGCGCTGGAACGAAGAAATCGCAGAGGTTTATCCAAAGACAAGCGAAGGGATAGCGGCTCCGTTGCAGCGTACAGATATCCACGAAAAACTTCCCGATCAGATTACCCTCAGCGGCCGTCCGGTTTACACCCCGACATTCGTACTGGTTCGGGACGGAATTGAAATCGGTCGCATCGAAGGCTACCCGGGCGAAGATTTCTTTTGGAGTTTACTGGAAATAATAATGAAACCTCTACCCGAATATGTAAAACCCGAAGAGGACGCATAAAATGCTGACATCCAAAAATCCTGATGCGCTGGAAGACTTCAAGGAAAATTTCAACATAGACGACATGTTTGAAAAGGGCCGGATTGCCGCCTCTTTCCTCAAGGCGATGGCGCATGAAGGGCGGTTGATGATCCTGTGTCATCTTATTGACGGCGAAAAATCAGTGACCGCGTTGGAAACCCTCCTGTCTTCACGGCAGGCCGCGGTCAGCCAGCAGCTTGCCCGCTTGCGTCTGGAGGGAATCGTCGATTTCCGGCGGGATGGGAAAACGATCTACTATTCGATCAAAGATCCCGTCGTCTATCGGCTGATATCGCTGTTGTACGAAGAGTTTTGCCAAATCGAATAATTCAGCCAACCATACACTGGGAGACGTGGCGGATGGATGAGTCAATTCTGGCAGCACTGGTAGGGCTGGCGGGTGGCATTGTTCTGGGTCTCGCCGCCCGACTGGGAGAGTTTTGCACATTTGGCGCAATTGAAAGTGCTTACATGGGCCACGACCAACGGCGTCTGAGGACGTGGGGCATCGTGCTTGGGGTTGCTATTTTCAGTGTGTTTTTGCTCGATATGCTCGGGCAAATCGACATTTCCGCCACGATCTATCATCAGTTCCGGTGGAACCCCCTGGCAAGTATTTTGGGTGGTCTGGTTTTTGGTTACGGCATGACGCTGGCGGGAAATTGTGGTTTTGGCGCATTAACCCGATTTGGTGGCGGTGATCTGCGCTCTATGGTCGTCGTGATCGTTGTTGCAATATCCGGGTTCTTTACACTTAGCGGACCGCTGGCGCATTGGCGGATTCAAGCCTTTCCGGCAATCCTCTCGGAAGGAGAGCAGGGTTTTGCCCATCTCCTGTCTCAAACCTTCAATACATCTCCTCTTGTTGTCGCAACAATCATCGCAGCTTTGCTTGTCCTCTGGGCACTGTCCCACCGGCCGTTACGCGAACGCCCCGCCAGCATTTTCTGGGGTGTTGCTGCCGGCCTTGCCATCGCATCCGCTTTTTGGGGAACCAGCGCACTCAATCATTCGAGCTTTGATCAAGTACCGGTGGCCGGTCACACCTTCACGGCTCCGCTGGGCCGGGCGCTCCTGTTCCTGATGACGTCAAGCGGCGGTGGCATTGGTTTTCCGGTCGGGTCTGTTGCGGGGGTTCTTTTGGGGGCATTCATTGGCTCCAGGATACAGGGGCATTTCCGCTGGGAAGCTTGTGAAGACCCACGCGAACTGGGACGGCAGGTTGCAGGAGCATGTATGATGGGCGTTGGCGGTGTTTTGGCGCTGGGATGTTCAATCGGCCAGGGCGTCACAGCTTTTTCAACGCTGGCTTATTCTGCTCCCATCACCTTAGCCGCGATCGTCTGTGGTGCAATTCTGGGGCTGCGCCACTTGCTGGCGGGATTTGCACCGGAATAGAGCGTTTCCGCATTAACTTGAAACAAGTTGATGTGGAAATCGCCAGTCTATGATGCTGATGACGTGGTAGTTTCGGGTTTCCAAGCAACAGCACAGCGCTGGCGCAACGTGTCAGCTGTTGAGTTTGCAGGAAACTTGATCGGTTAAGAAACGTACTTTAACGATGTTTCGATCGCGTGCAGGTAAGAGCCTGCCGAAGAACTCGCTGACAGCAGCAAAAACGCATCTTCGCCAGTGCGGGCGACGATTGCGCCCATATGTTCCATCACAGTGCGCTCTGCCTTGTTCAGAGGAAATCTGTCTTTATGTAGGTTCATCGCACAAACCCTTTCCAAAGCAGCGCGGCTGAGCGGGCCGTCAAGCGTCAGACCAACCCAGTTGTGAGTTTGGTCGACATAGTACCCGGCGTCGCCAAGTTTGCCGGCAACAATTTGCGCGGCATCCGGGGTTTCATGCTGGAACAGAACAAAAAGCTGGTCAGTAGCGGTGCGGATGATCCGGGTCGCACCATCTTTGGACAGAGATGAGTCACCAACAACCGGGGTGTCAGCGCCATAAGCCGACTTCAAAGCCTCGGCCACAGCATCATCCCCGCCAAGCGGGATTGCTACAGAGACAATCGCCAGACCGACGTTCTCCTTCAGCGAAGTGCCGTCGAAATCATGGTCAAACCCGCCAAGCGCTGGTTTTTCTGTGAGAGTAAAATCAGGCACGGAGACGCTCCCCTTCCGGATCAATAAAGTGGGCCGAGACAATTTCGACGTCGACATCTTTCTTGCGCATGGCGTCCCAGGCGCGGATCACGTCACCTTTGCGGGTACTGCCAGCTTTGACAAAACCAAGCCCGATGGAATATCCGAGCGACGGGGAGTAGGCAACGGATGTCATCCAGCCCAGATCGTTGGTCATGTTCGGCTCTGCGCCTTTTTCCAGGAAATGCGCCCCGGCGTTCAGCGGGACTGATTTATCCACCGGCTGCAGCCCAACCAGATTCCAGACATCGTCGCGGTTCATATCGGGGCGTTTGGATAGGGTCTTGCCGATACAGTCCTTATTTTTCGACACCATGCCCCCAAGACCAAGGTTCAGCGCAGATGTTTGCCCGGTGAGCTCATTACCCGCAGCGTGGCCCTTTTCGATGCGCATTACACCCAGTGCCTCGGTTCCGTAAGGAACAGCGTCGAACTCTTCACCGGCCGACATCAAAGCACGGATCATATCGTCGCCGTACTGAGACGGTACAGCGATCTCGTAGGCCATTTCGCCCGAGAACGAGATGCGGAACAGGCGCGATGGGACTCCGCCACAAACGCTGATCTCGCCGCAAGCCATGAAAGGGAAGCCCTCGTTGGAGATGTCATGCTGTTCGTCGACAACCTTTTGCAGCAATTTGCGGGCGTTGGGGCCGGCAACGGCAAACTGTGCCCAGCCGTCGGTGACGGATATGATGTGAACGTCCATATCCGGGTACAAAACCTGACGGCAGAAATCGAGGTGACGGAACACTGGTCCTGCGTTTGCCGTCGTGGTGGTCATCACATAATGGTTTTCCGCCATGCAGGCGGTTGTGCCATCGTCCATCACGATGCCGTCTTCACGCAGCATCAGGCCATAGCGAACTTTTCCGGCGGCCAGTTTGCCAAAAGCGTTGGCGTAGACCTTGTTCAGGAAGGCAGCGGCATCTTTGCCCTGTATGTCGATTTTACCAAGCGTGGTCACATCACAGATGCCAACCGATTTGCGGGTGGCGATGACCTCGCGGTCCACACTGTCACGCCAGCCCTGTTCGCCGGTTTTGGCGTACCACTGTGCCCGGAGCCACATGCCGGCCTCAACGAACGTCGCACCATTCTCTTCGGCCCATTTGTGCGAGGGGGTCAGACGGAAGGGGCGGAAATCGAGGCCAACAGCGCGGCCACCCAGCGCACCCATGGCAACCGGTGTATAAGGGGGGCGGAAGATCGTCGTGCCGGTTTCAGGAATGGACTTGCCCTGAGCTTCGGCCAAAACAGCCAAACCAAGAACGTTGGCGGTTTTGCCCTGATCGGTGGCCATACCAAGCGTGGTATAGCGCTTCAGCAACTCAACCGAGCGATAGCCTTCGGAACTGGCGAGTTTGACATCTTTGGAACTGACATCGTTCTGCAGGTCAATCCAGCAGCGCGACTTGCCTGCCGGAACGTGCCAGATTGGTGTGACCGAGCTTGCTTCGTCTTCGGCTTTCGGAGCCTGGGTACGCGAAGCGGTGAAGCCGAGGTCCTTAACCGTAGTGTTCGCCGCATCCCTGCCCTCGGCCAGACAACCCGCCAGCCCGTAGGTTCCGTTGGCCGAACCAGCAACGATCATGCCCGGTGGCAGTTCACCACCCGGAACAAAGGCCGACAGGTCTTCGTTCCATGTCGGGCGGCCGCGTTGGTGACAGGTCAGATGCACGTTGGGGTTCCAGCCACCAGCGACAGCCAGACAGTCGGCCTGAATGGTCTGGCCATTGGTCAGGGTGATGTTTTGCAGACCTTTGCGGCCTTTGGTGTCCTTCACCGCAGCACCAGTGACAATCGAAGCTCCGGTGAAACTACCAAGTGGTGATGTGTCGCGGGTATCGACGACCGCAGCCAGATCAACGCCTTTTGCGTGCAGGTCGGCTGCGGTGCGCCAGCCGTCATCGTTGTTGGTCAGAATCGCAACGCTCTGGCCCGGGGTAACGGCAAATCGGTTGGCGTAGGTGCGAACCGATCCCGAAAGCATGATTCCGGGGCGGTCGTTGTTACCAAACGCGATGGAACGTTCGGTAGCACCAGCACAAAGGATCGCGCGTTTGGAGTAGATTTTCCAGGCGATCTGGCGTGGCTTGCCGTTCGAGGAGACTAAGTGATCTGTCCTGCGCTCCAGCGCGCCGTATATGCCATGATCGTAGCTGCCGTAAACTGTGGTCCGGTTCATCACCCGAACGTTACTCATCGAGGATAGCTCGGCAACGGTTGCAGCAGCCCATTCAGAGCCGGATTGGCCACCAACTTCAAATGTTTCGGCGTTCAGGCGGCCACCCATCAGGGCGTCTTCGTCAGCGAAAATGACTTCGGCGCCCGACTTGGCTGCGGAGAGAGCCGCCATCAAACCGGCAGGACCGGACCCGATAACCAGAACATCGCAATGGGCGTGACCCTTGTCGTAGCTGTCCGGATCAACTTCCATCGACAAGCGGCCAAGGCCAGCGCTGGAACGGATGAATGGCTCGTAAACTTTTTCCCAGAAGGATTTCGGCCACATGAAGGTTTTGTAGTAAAAGCCAGCGCTCAGGAACGGCGACAACAGGTCAATGCCGCCCATGATATCGTTTTCCAGCGAACCGCGGTGGTTCTGGCTGGTTGCCGTCAGGCCCTCAAACAGCTCTGCCACGGTGGCACGGGTGTTGGGCTCCTGATGCGCGCCAGAACGCAGTTGCACCAGCGCGTTCGGTTCTTCGGAACCGGATGTGAAAATACCGCGCGGACGGTGGTACTTGAACGAGCGGCCAACGATTTTCTGGCCGTTGGCAATCAAGCCTGAGGCAAGAGTATCACCTTGGAAACCCTGCATTTTCTTGCCGTTAAAGGTAAAGTTCAGCGGTTTTGAGCGGTCAATCAGGCCGCCATCGAGTCTCTTGGTCATTTTGAACGCCCCTGTGCCCGCGCCACTTCCCGTGCCAGTTCAACGGATGAGATCTCGTGGGTCAATGTGTCTCGCGTTACGACCAGCCAGCTGCGGTCGCCCTGCTCGTGATACCAAAGCTCGCGGTACTCACCCGCCGGGTTGTCACGCAGGTATGCATAGTCGTGAAATTGCTCAGCCGCATTTTCCGCTTCGGGATCCGGACGATCCATCAGAACCGCGTCTCCCATGTGATAGAACTCGCTAGAGTCGCGTGGGCCAAGCAGGGGATGGTTGATGATCATGTTTGGCGCTCCTAATGCAGGTTCGGTTGTGGGCCCTGGCCCTTTTCGTCAACCATATTGCCGCCGATAAACCGGTCGAGACGGAAGCCTTTGGCCAATTCGTGGCTTTCATCCTTGGCCAGCAGGTGCGCGTAGCACCAGCCGCTTGACGGTGTGGCTTTGAAGCCGCCGTAACACCAGCCACCGTTAAAGTAGAGACCGCCGATGTGGGTCTTGTCGATGAAGGGTGTGCCGTCCATAGACATGTCCATCACCCCGCCCCAGCCGCGCAACAGGCGAACGCGGCCCAGTGCCGGAATCATTGCACGCATATCTTCGGCGATATGCTCGATCACCGGCAGATTGCCGCGTTGGGCGTAAGTATTGTATTTGTCGATGTCGCCGCCGAACACCAACCCGCCCTTGTCGGATTGGCTGATATAAAGGTGGCCCGCCCCGAACGTAACGACGCCGGGAATTGTTGGTTTCAGACCTTCGGAAACGAAGGCCTGCAAAACGTGACTTTCAATCGGCAGGCGCAGGCCTGCCTTGGCCATCACCCGGCTGGAAGAACCCGCGACGCAGACACCGACCTTGTTTGCTTTGATCGGGCCTTTGGTGGTGTCAACGCCGGTACAAACGCCGTTTTCGATGTGAAAGCCGGTGACTTCGCAGTTCTGGATGATATCAACGCCGCGCATATCGGCACCGCGTGCATAACCCCACGCGACCGCGTCGTGACGGGCGGTGCCACCGCGCCGCTGCAACAGGCCTCCGGTGATTGGGAACCGTTCATTGTCAAAAGACAGGAAGGGACACAGCTCGCGGACCTGTTCGCGGTTCAGCAGTTCGGCGTCAGCGCCGCTCAGGATCATGGCGTTGCCACGACGTGCCATCGCATCGCGCTGCGGGTCACTGTGACACAGGTTGAGAATGCCACGTTGCGAGAACATGGAGTTGTAATTGGTGTCCTGTTCCAGGTTTTCCCACAGCTTCATCGCCATTTCGTAAAAGGGGTTGTTTTCCGGCAGCATGTAGTTTGAACGGATGATGGTGGTGTTGCGGCCGATGTTGCCCGACCCAAGCCAGCCCTTTTCCAACACCGCAACGTTGGTGACCCCGAATTCCTTGGCCAGATAGTAGGCGGTCGCAAGGCCGTGCCCGCCTCCGCCCACGACGATCACATCATAAGATGGCTTCGGTTCCGGCTCACGCCAGTGGGGTGTCCACCCCTTGTTACCGGTCAGACCCTCTTTGAAGATTTTAAACGCGGAAAAGCGCATGCCAAATGTCCCTTTGATTCCCGGTGCAGTTTCGCAGGGTCGCTTCAAAAGAACGAGCAAATTTACGCCATAAACTTTTCGGAATACAAACGACAAAACCGCCGGAATAGTGTCCGGCGGTTTCGTAAATGGATTTCGGTCCTCTGGGACCGTGCCCGATGGGAGTTATGCGTCGGTGTTGGCCAGTTGGGAGGTGAACCTTGGGGTCACCACAACTTTGTTGGTGTAGGTCCTCGACTGAATACCGATATAGTCAAGGAACGGTACAAAAGGTGAGTAAGACTCCACCAAAATAATGCTTTCGTCATTGACAATACTCGGGATCAGGTCTTCCAGCGACTGCTCAATCGTCGTCAGGGAATTGTGCAATCCGGTTGCAGTCGACCAGTCGATTGTTAGGGCATCATCAATCTTTTCGATGCTGCTGACGCGAATCCAAACATCATTCGTGCTTCCGCGCATGAAATCTGTAAACAACAGGTTCATGTCATCAATGTATTCATCATCAACTTCTGTTTGCCGCGAAAGAATATCCGCCACGGTGTATGTGGCCTTCAGCGCGCGGGTGGATTCGCTGTAAGCATCGAAGAATGTGAAGCTGCCCGCCAACCAGAATATGACCATCGGCATGGTGATCATGAATTCGACTGTAGTTGCACCCGAACGGTCGCGGCGAAACTTTGTCAGCTTGTTTTCCAGGATTTTCATCATAGTTTTACGCAGGCTCATTAGCAAAAGCGGAATCGGCAAAAAGCGGAATGCCTGATGCGCTGGCTCCAGGGAACAAGGCGATGCCGTTTGGCATCATCGGATCGATGATGACACAGGCCCGCAAATAAACGATTTCACTGCGTTGGCCGGTTTCCCAAGTTGTTATCGGGGTGATTTCATTTTCCTTATCAACGCATTGGACAGTTTGTGGAAATCCCGTGGTCATATCGTAAACATCTGCTTCCAGGACAAGATTATCGCCACAGTCCTGAAGGATCAGCGCATAGTCGCAAATCCGATCCTTGATATAGTCATGCGTATAAAGTGAACTTGAAGAGAGGCGTAAATCCCGAACCGTTCGGTCCAAAGCCTGCTCCAGCATCATTTGTTTGGCCATGATCAGGCCTGTTTCAAAGACCCAGAAAAAGGCCATCAAAAAGGTTGTCGCAACGATCACAAACTCGACCGACGTATAACCCCGCTCGTCTTTTCGAAAGCCCGTACTTTTTTTGAACCACTTAAGCATAACACCGCCTTACATTTATTGAGTCAGCTTCAGCTTCTGGATCGACGAAGCGATTGCGGCAAAAACGGAAGATATCTGGGTACCCTCAGCGTCGTAATAGTGGCTGCTTGTGCTCGCGCAGGCCTCCAGTTTCGCCGAGGTTGATTCACTCGTTTCAAATCCAATGGCATACACAACGATACCGGCTGCTTCTGACGCATCGCAGGCGTCCTGCATGACAACATCTGCTTCAGAACTGTTTCGTGCAGTACCGGTTTTCAGATCATTGTAAGCGGTCCAATCGTTAACCTTGTCACTGTACCATTCAGCCGCCATATGGCCCCAGGCATCTTCCCAGGCCATCTGAGTCGTACTTTCCCATCCGGTCAGTGTGGTGGGCAAATCAGCAAACTCAGATGACGAGATCCAGTCACTCTCGTCAGTGTCATAGAAGGTGTTGTTCGATGACTTGTGGAGATAGTATTTGGTCACGGATGCGGTCGAATACACACAAATCCAACGCGAATTCGAGCACTTGCTTTCGTTAGTCGAAGTCACCGTTGGTTTGCGCTTCTTGTACGCATAGTCAAATACGTCTGTTGTAAACACAACCTCGTACAGATCAGAATTCGCGCCCATAAAGCTGGATCCAAAGCGATATTCATATGTGTTGGCACCGTCACCCATCATGATGATGACCTTAAGGGTTTCGGAATCTGTATAAGCAACCGGCAGCCCTGCAAAGCCAGCATCGACCTCCCCAGCAGCGATCAGACTTGTCCCTATGGACTGGAATGCAGGGTCAAGAAGTGCGTTGCCCCATTTCATTCCAAGATGGCCAGCAGTCCAGCCATCAGCCTGAAATGAGTCGATCTTGTCATGCAGAGTGGTCTCGTCATCCGAATAAGGCAGGATTTCGAAGTAGTCGTCCGTATAGCAAGTGCGGCTGCCACTATCAAAACTCTCCCAACCGCCTTCATATACCGATGTATAGGCCAGTTGATTCTGAGCAACCGTCGGGTCCATTGAAACGCTGGAGAAATCGGCATCAGCGAAATCCAAACAGGCAGAATACCCATGGGTTTCGTTCACCGTCAGGCTTTCAAAGATCGAATTGTTCGGAGCAACACCATTGTTGAACGGAACAATGGAAATCGCGACTGTATCCGGGTCAGCGCCGGTCAGCATTGTAGTAACAAACTCCTTAGCGGCCACTTTAAGGTTAGTGAGTTTGCTGTTCGAGCCCATCGAGCCTGATACATCCAGAACCAAAACAATTTCCAGATTTGGGATTTCTTCAGAGGCAGCGCTGAGTGCTGTGATCGGCATTTCATCAATACCAGCCATGCTCAGAAACCAGGTTTCCAAATCCGCTGTGGCTGTCGCTGAAACCGCCCGGCGGTTTATGCGGATTTCAGAAGTTACGACAACTGAGAATTCCGAAATGGACACCACCTTGTCCATATAGTCGTTCACCACAACTTCTGGATCCTGAGTTTGCTTGAGCGATGCTGCAGCCAGAACTGCCCGGTCAAGATTGTATTGCAAAGTTGTACGAAGGGTTTCGTGCCGCGCCAGATCGACCGCTGTGCCACCAACAAGGAACATCGCGGTAAAAATGACAAGGACAAAGACGATAATGGACCCCCGCTCATCACCGGCGTATTTTGTTGTCTTTAGTCTATTCTTCAGCAAACACATCACAAGTTACCCTTTACGTAAGGACTCAAGGACGGTGCTCTATGCACCCTGTCAGCCCAAAAACACCTAGTTTCTCACGTAGTAATATGCCGTGGCTGCAGGGCAGAAATTAGGCATTAGGTGGACGATTTAGAAACAATGCCGCGCAGATTATGGACAATTGGAAGTGATTTTTCCAATACAACCAATGCATGAAAGAATTGTAACTCTTTGGTTTTTAACATTTATCCTAGTGGTTTTGGCATAGCGGAAACGCACTTGTGACCAAAAGGTGGCGGTCGGTGTAAACGGTGTGTTTCCTACAACGAAAACTCCCGTCACATTCTTGCCCAGATTGTTAACTCCACCTACCTTTATCCCAAACCTGATGCCTGTTCCGGCCTGCATGCTACTGCCGCCGGTCAGGCCCGGGGGGCGTAACGCCTTGACATTGTGCTTACATAGCTGAGTTAAAGGAGCCGATGTTTGCCACGGATCCCAAATGACTTCAGAGAAAATCACGACGCATGATGCCCAAGATGATCCGAGAAACCGGGATCTGAAGGTATACGTTAACGGAGCCCTCCTACACCGCGACGAGGCTGTGGTATCTGTCTACGATTCAGGTTTCATGCTAGGTGACGGGATGTGGGAAGGCTTGCGTCTTTATAACGGTAAATGGGCGTTCTTTGAGGAACATATGGACCGGCTGTTTGAAAGCTGCAAGGCGGTGTCCCTGGATATTGGTATGTCGCGGAAGGAAGTTCTGCATGCGGTAAATCAGACGGCAGCAGCCAATGGGATGACATCTGATGCTCATTGTCGGTTGATGATTACACGCGGCGTCAAGGTTAAGCCGTTTCAGCACCCCTCTTTATCCAGGGCTGGCCCAACAGTTGTCATTATTGCAGAACATTCCAAACCGACCAGCAACCTGCAAAAAAACGGCATTCGGCTTGCAACGGTTCCCCAGGTGCGAGGGCTCCCGATGTCTCAGGACGCCAAATTCAATTCACACTCCAAGCTGAATTGCGTGATTGCCTGCCTTCAGGCAGAACAAGCCGGGGCGGACGAAGGGTTGATGCTGGATCCGCATGGATTCGTGAACACCACAAATGCCTGCAACTTTTTCATTGTGCGCCGAGGCGAGGTTTGGACCTCGACAGGAGATTACTGCATGAATGGCGTCACCCGGCAAAAGATTATTGATCTTTGCCGGGCAAACGGCGTTCCGGTATATGAGCGGAACTTTTCGCTGGTTCAGGCTTATGGTGCCGAAGAAGCGTTTCTGACCGGCACATTCGGTGCCCAGACCCCGGTTGCCGAAATTGACGGAAAACCGATTGGCAGCGGGCAAACCGCGGGACCCGTTACAAAGCGGCTGCAATCATTGTACAAACAGCTGATCGCTGCCCACACGTCAGGTTAGCGTCCGCTGTATCCTTCAACCGCATTGGTTAAAACGGCTATTACCGAGTCGCCGTCGCCCGACTTCAATGCCCGCTCCAAGTCAGCCAAAAGCGCGTCGGTTTCCTCCGGTGAGTGCTGGTCTTCCATCGCCGTCATGATTTTTGGATGCGGCGTGCCAACGACGTTGTCACCGATCAGAAGCTCTTCATAGAGCTTTTCCCCGGGGCGCAAACCGGTAACCTGGATTTCAATATCGCCGTGCGGATTGCTGGCGTCTTTGATGTTCAGCCCGGATATCTTGATTAGGTTCCGCGCCAGTTCGATTATTTTAACCGAATTGCCCATATCAAGAACAAAGACCTCCCCGCCCTTGGCAAAACTCCCTGCCAGCAAAACCAGTTGGGAGGCTTCGGGGATAGTCATGAAGTACCGGGTGACTTCTTCGTGCGTCACCGTTACCGGGCCACCAAGAGAAATCTGTTTCTGAAAAAGAGGGATGACAGAGCCGGAAGAACCGAGAACATTACCAAAGCGAACCATCGAAAAAACGGTGGCTGTGTTTCTCATCTGCAGGTCCTGCACCACCAGTTCCGCAAACCTCTTGGATGCGCCCATTACATTGGTTGGGCGAACAGCCTTGTCTGTGCTGACAAGGATGAGCCGTGAAACACCAGCTTTCTGCGCCTGCTCTGCCACGGTTTTGGTGCCCATAACGTTGTTCTTGACGCCTTCCACTACGTTCTTTTCAACCATCGGAACGTGTTTGTAGGCAGCCGCGTGTAAAACAATATCAATGTCATGGTCTCGCATGATCTGACCAACACGTGCAGCATCACATACTGAGCCAAGAGCCGAAACGATTTCAGCATTTGCTTCAGACACCGCCAGCAACTCCATTTCAATCGCATAGAGTGCATATTCACTCTGTTCCAACAGAACAATCCTGGACGGTTCTGCATGCTGAATTTGGCGGCACAATTCGGAACCGATGGAACCGCCCGCCCCGGTAACCAGTATCGAATTTCCGCGATAGGCTTCCTTCAGCTCCGGCAGATCAAGCTGGACAGATTGGCGTCCCAACAAGTCATTTGGTTCGACCGGGCGCAACTGATCTTTCAGCGTCTGACCCGTCAGAAGTTTTTCAAGCGATGGCAGAGTCAGAATTTCACAGGGAAGTTCGGCAATTTCATTGAGGATGTGACGCTGACGTTCCGGAGTAATCGTCGGCATCGCCAGAATGATCTTTTTGACGCCCATATTGCGAACGACATCTTTCATCTGACCTGAAGTATAAACCCGCAACCCCCCGACCGATACCCGTTTCAGGGCCGGATTATCATCCACAAACGCAACCGGGAAAAACCGCCGGGAACCCTGAAGACCGGCCTGCAGTTGCCTCCCGGCAGATCCGGCCCCGTAAATCAGTACTTTTTCGGTTGAGCCATCGCGCGACTGTTCGTGACGCATAAACCGCAGGATCAACAGGCGCGCACCAACGATAGAAACCAGATAAACGACGAAAAAAATTGCGGGTACGGATCGCGGCAGTGGCATCTGGAACCCAAAGCGCAGGAATACAAGACACGCAGCGACGCTGGCCGCAAGCATGGACAGACTTTGCAGTGACCCAACGCCAAAGGTGCGCAGCATGTTCCAGGGAATACCCAAGCGAAAAGACAGGACAAAGGCAAATACCGGCGTCAACAGAAGATAGGGATAGGCCTGCTCCATCGTGTCGACAGGCCACCAGGACCCGCGGCGCATTACAATGGAGGCATAAATCGCCAAGGCAGACAAAAAGCTGTCGAGCAAAAGCATCGAACGGGCTTTGGTGTCCCTGCTCAGCGATGTCAGATCAACCGCCATGAATGTTTCCGCCCCTCGCGCGAATTTGCAATACGAAACCAATATACGCGCAAGAGAGCGAGTACAAATGTTCACGTGGATAAAGGTGTGGAGTTACGTTTTCTCGTGTAGCGGCGCCCTTGTTGTTTTACCCTGCGAAGAATATCAGTTGGCATTCGGACTCAATAGCAATGGAACATTCGGCTATGACACAGGGTAAGTGGGATTTCTGGATTGATCGCGGCGGAACTTTCACCGATCTGATTGGCCGGAACCCAAACGGACGGATTATCCCGCACAAACTGTTGTCCGAAAATCCAGAAGCATATCCAGATGCGGCCATCCAGGGGATCCGCGACCTGATGGGATTGCAAAAAAATGAAACCATCCCATCGGGGCAGATCAGCACTGTCAAAATGGGAACTACCGTTGCGACGAATGCACTGCTGGAAAGAAAAGGCGATGAGACCGCGTTGATAACCACGCAGGGGTTTGGGGATGCGCTGGCGATCGGCTATCAGGCACGGCCTGATATTTTTGCGCAGGAGATCATCAAGCCTTCGCTGCTTTACTCTCAAGTTGTCGAGGTTGCAGAGCGTGTTCGGGCAGACGGTACTGTGGAAATTACCTTGAGCGCGGAAGAATTGGCCGCCGCTTTGCAACCGATTTATGCCCGAGGCCTTCGAAGCGTCGCCATCTGTTTTATGCATGCTTACGCCTTCCCCCGGCACGAGGAACTGGCTGCAGGCGTTGCCCGGAATATCGGTTTCACCCAAATTTCGGTCAGTCACCAGGTGTCGCCGTTGATGAAATATGTCGGCCGCGGTGACACAACTGTGGTTGATGCGTATCTCTCGCCAATCCTGTCGCGCTATGTTCAGCAGGTTGCCGCCGAACTGGGTTCTGACGGCAGCAATATGCAACTGATGTTCATGATGTCGTCAGGCGGACTGACCGCTGCTGATATGTTTCAGGGCAAAGACGCGATCCTGTCAGGCCCCGCAGGCGGTGTGGTAGGCGCAGTTGAAACCAGTGCCATGGCCGGGTTCGGCAAAATCATCGGCTTTGACATGGGGGGCACCTCGACAGACGTATCACACTACGGCGGCACGCTGGAACGCGCGTTTGAGACCAAGGTCGCAGGCGTTCGGATGCAAGCACCGATGATGCGGATCCATACCGTCGCCGCCGGTGGCGGATCAATTCTGCATTTCGACGGCACCCGTTATGTTGTTGGCCCTGACAGTGCCGGCGCAAACCCGGGACCCGCCTGCTACCGGCGCGATGGTCCTCTGACAGTAACCGATGCCAATGTGATGGTTGGAAAACTGCAGCCACAGAATTTTCCAGCGATTTTCGGACCCGGTCAGGATCAGATGCTAGACCGGGATATTGTGACTGAAAAGTTCAGGAAACTAGTCAAGCATACAGATGACGGGCGCAGCCCGGAAGAGATCGCCGCCGGGTTTCTCAAGATTGCGGTTGAAAACATGGCCAATGCGATCAAGACCATCTCGGTCCAACGCGGCTATGACATTTCCGGCTATGCGCTGACCTGTTTTGGTGGCGCCGGGGGCCAGCATGCCTGTGCAGTGGCCGATGCACTGGGGATGCAGACCGTACACATCCATCCACACTCTGGTATCCTTTCGGCGTATGGCATGGGGCTTGCTAATATTCGCGCCAGCCGCACGCAGGCAGTTGCGAAACCCCTGAGTGAGGGCTCGCTTGATCTGATTGTACCGCAGCTGGAGGAGTTGATTAATACCGCCCGGGCAGAAGTGGAAGCGCAGGGAGTCAACAAAAGTGCCCAGCGAACTTTCCCGCGGCTGCACCTTCGATATGAAGGCACGGATTCACCGTTGGAGGTGGATTTTACGGATCTAACGAAGATGACCAAGGATTTTGAGGAAGCGCATCGCGCCCGTTTCGGTTTCGTCTTCGAAGGCAAGCAGATTGTGATCGAGGCACTGGAAGTCGAGTCAGTCGGCGGTGGGGCTGGGATCGATGAACCGTTCACCGAACCAACCGCACATACAAGACAAGCCGATGCTCAGGCCCAAGTCTTTGCAGATGGTAAATGGCACAATGCCGTGGTGCATTCACGACGCGAAGAATTTAACCCCGGCCTGACAATCCGTGGCCCGGCACTGATTGTTGAGCCGCACCAGACCATCGTGATCGAACCGGGCTGGCAGGGGTACGTGACCGGCCACAGCCACGTCGTACTTACCCGAGTTGTCCCCCTGCCAAAATCCCATGCTATCGGAACGGACGCCGACCCAATGATGCTCGAGGTATTCAATAATCTGTTCATGTCGATAGCCGAGCAGATGGGGTTAACGCTGCAAAATACGGCGTATTCAGTGAACATCAAAGAGCGGCTGGATTTTTCCTGCGCAGTTTTTGCTTCTGACGGGTCACTGGTTGCCAATGCCCCACATATGCCAGTTCATCTGGGCTCAATGGATCGCTCGGTTGAAAGCATTATCGCGCAGAATAAGGGGAACATGCGCCCCGGTGACGTGTTTGCGCTGAACGCGCCCTACAACGGCGGCACCCATTTGCCCGACATTACG
>JAAEUI010000177.1 GCA_024227475.1 Paracoccaceae bacterium
CGGCACTTTGCGTCAAAGCCGTTTCAGTTTAATCGCTATAGCGTTTCTACATTAACTTGAGACAAGCCGATGTGGAATTCGCCGATCTGTGATGCTGCTAGTGTTGAAGCGCACTATTCTTCCTGGCTGCGCTCTTCCAGAATCGAGAACGGTACGCCGGGCAGGTCTTTGGCCCCGCGGATGACCAGAGAGGTTTTCACGCTGGCAACATTTACGTGCGCCGTCAGATCGCGGGTAAGAAAAGTCTGAAAGGTGGTCAGGTCAGGTGAGATACACTTCAGTATGAAGTCGATTTCACCGTTCAGCATATGGCATTCACGAACCAGCGGCCAGCTGCGGCACAAGTCTTCAAATGCCGAGAGATCGACCTCGTTTTGTGAATTCAGCCCAACCAGCGCAAAGACTTTCACCTCGAACCCAAGTTCGCGCTCGTCAACTTCAGCGTGGTAGCCTTTGATAAAGCCGTTTTCCTCCAGCGTACGCACGCGGCGCAGACAGGGCGGAGCGGAAATACCGACCCGACGGGCCAGTTCAACATTGGTCATACGCCCATCGTTCTGAAGTTCGGCCAGAATCTTCCGGTCAATCGGATCAAGCTTAATCGTTGGCATGGGACTGATTCCTGTTGTGGCGGCAAATTACTCAAACCACCCCTGTTGCGCAATAATATTTCGTTATCGCGTAATTTTATTTCCCGCAGATCGAATTCGCTGTGTAAATCCAGCGCTTTTCCTCGCCCCTGCCCCCGTCTATACAGGCCGGGCTGAAGTAGTATCCGGAGATTCTCGCCCATGTCTGACACCCGTCACACCCGTCTTTTGATCATTGGTTCCGGCCCGGCCGGCTATACCGCCGGGGTCTATGGTTCGCGAGCTATGCTGGAGCCGATTCTGGTGCAGGGGATTGAGCCGGGCGGGCAGCTGACCACCACCACCGAGGTGGAGAATTGGCCGGGAGATACCGAAGTGCAAGGCCCTGATCTGATGCTGCGCATGGAAGCCCACGCCCGGGATGTGGGCACCGAGATCATCGGCGATATCATCAGCGATCTGGATCTGAGCAAACGGCCTTTTACCGCGAAGGGCGACAGCGGGACCGTCTACACTGCTGATGCGGTCATTCTGGCGACCGGGGCGCGGGCAAAATGGCTGGGACTGGAAAGTGAAGAAAAGTTCAAAGGCTTTGGCGTTTCGGCCTGTGCAACCTGTGACGGATTTTTCTATCGCGGGCAGGAAATTGTTGTGATTGGTGGTGGCAATACTGCCGTCGAGGAGGCGCTGTTCCTGACCAACTTTGCTTCCAAGGTGACGCTTATCCACCGCCGGGACGAGTTGCGCTCGGAAAAAATCCTGGCCGACCGACTGATGAAAAATGACAAGATCGAGCATTTGTGGTTTCACACGCTGGAAGAGGTTTTCGGAACCGAGGACCCGCTGGGAGTTGAGGGCGTGAAAGTGAAACATGTCAATACCGGTGAAATAACTGAAATTCCGTGCAAAGGCGTGTTTGTGGCCATTGGTCACGCGCCGGCCAATGAGCTGGTGATTGATCAACTGGAAACCCATATGGGCGGTTATGTCGTCACCAAGCCGGATTCAACCGCAACGTCAATTCCGGGCGTGTTTGCGGCGGGCGATCTGACTGACCACTTGTATCGCCAAGCCGTGACGTCCGCTGGGATGGGCTGTATGGCGGCGCTTGAGGCGGAGCGGTTTCTGGCTGGGGATGAATAGACCAAAATTCCAGTTAACCTTTGAAAATGGGGCCCAAAATCCTATATTGAGCCCTTATTCGCGCATTCTGCCGTATGTATCGCTCAGTCCTGCAATAGCCATTGCAAACCCCAGCGACCCGTGTATGACGCTGCCATTGACAACCCACGCGCCGATCTGGTGCGAGAATTCAATTTGAAGAGGCGAATATGCAGCAGCCCAATCTGGCCCCTATTCAGGAGCTTTATGTATCCTACAACAGTGCTGAAAAGCTGAAGATCGAAGCGGGCGAGCTTGCGTCTTGGGATTTAACTCAGCGTCAGGTCTGCGATCTGGAATTGCTGATGAACGGCGGATTCCGTCCGCTTAAAGGCTTCTTGAACGAGGAAGATTATGACGGTGTGGTCGAAAACATGCGGCTGGCCGACGGTAGCCTATGGCCAATGCCAATCACGCTGGATGTGAACCAGCAGTTTGCCGACAGCGTGGAGCCGGGCACCGACATTGCGCTGCGCGACGCTGAGGGTGTGATCCTGGCGATCATGTCGGTCACCGACCGCTGGACACCGAATAAGTCGGTTGAGGCAGAAAAAGTATTCGGCGCTGACGACGACGCGCACCCGGCTGTGAATTACCTGCACAATACCGCCGGGCCTGTTTACCTCGGTGGGCCAATCACCGGCATTCAGCAACCGGTGCACTATGATTTTCGCGCCCGCCGCGACACGCCCAACGAATTGCGCGCCTATTTCCGCAAGGTTGGCTGGCGCAAGGTGGTGGCGTTTCAGACCCGCAACCCGCTGCACCGGGCGCATCAGGAACTGACCTTTAGGGCCGCAAAGGAAGCCCAGGCCAACCTGTTGATCCATCCGGTTGTCGGCCTGACCAAACCCGGTGATGTCGATCACTTCACCCGCGTGCGTTGTTACGAGGCGGTGCTGGACAAATACCCCCATGCCACAACGTCGATGAGCCTGCTGAACCTTGCCATGCGCATGGGCGGCCCGCGCGAGGCCGTCTGGCACGGGCTGATCCGCGCCAATCATGGCTGTACCCACTTTATCGTCGGGCGTGACCACGCCGGCGTCGGTGACTACTACGGCACCTACGCCGCCCAGGAGATCTTCGACGAATTCACCCGCGAAGAACTCGACGTGCTCCCGCTCAAGTTC
>JAAEUI010000178.1 GCA_024227475.1 Paracoccaceae bacterium
AAAGCTGCTGGAGTCACCCGCCGACCATCTTTTGAACTGCGAATTTAAGTTTTCCCACGATCGTCTTCATCAGGCCGCCTACGCCTTGGTGCCGGAATCTGAGCGTTCTATGCTGCATTTCCGGATCGGTAAGCGGCTGCAGCAGAAGGCACCCCCGGATGAGGGGGTAGACCATATTTTTATGGTGGTCGATCAGCTCAATGCCGGACGGGAGATGCTAACCAACAAACCGGAACGCATAGAACTGGCCGAACTAAACCTGTCAGCCGGCAAACGGGCCAAAGCGTCCGCTGTATTCGCGATCGCCTTGCGCTATTTTAAAACCGGCCTGGATCTGTTGGATGCAAACTGCTGGGAGGCTCATTATGATCTGGCCCTGGCCTTGCACACCCAAACCGCGGAAGGGGCGTTTCTGTGTTCCGACACCAACGAAATGGAAAAAGTGGTCCGGATTGCCCTCCAACATGCGCGCAGTCCCCTGGATCAGGCCCCGGTCTATGAGGTTAAAATCCTGGCGCTGACCGCCCAAAACCGCTGGGCGGAGGCTTGCCAGGCGGCCCTGGAAA
>JAAEUI010000179.1 GCA_024227475.1 Paracoccaceae bacterium
CCACATTAAGCCGGTGGCATGATCGACCACAACCTCGCCGCGGTCTTCATAGTCGTTTTCGATATAAGTGCGCGGCACCCGCTCAGTCGTTCCCCAATCCATTTTGCGGCGTGTGAGTCCAAAGACCTCCTTGGATTCATCTTTTGAGACCGTCAGCGGTTCGCTGCGCAGGCGAATGACCGGTCTTCCTTGCCTGGTTTTTGTTTCGCGCTGCTCCAGGTAAGCCGGGCGCTGCAACTCCTGATACATGGCCACAAACCAATCCTTCAGTCCGGATTCCGGATAGCCGGAACTCTTCTCGGCTTCTGCCAGCCATTCTTGAGCTTTCTTTGGATTGAGGAAGTTCAAGGCCGTCAACTGTTGGGCGCGTTTGAGGCGGATATGGTCTTCCCAGGGGGAGCGCTGATCCACATATTGCCAGAGCAAGCCGGCCAGTTCCCGAATCCGGGTATGACCATACTGCTGCTCCTCGACTAACTTCCGCAGCAGTATCATGCGCGTCTCAGCCTCGATTTCATACAGGTCAGCGCCGATCTCCTGACAAATCGGGGAGAGCAGCAGGTCCGACTCGTCAGTATAAGAAAGGGGTTCAGACGTATCGAGGAAAAAATTGATGCGCACCAGGTGCAGCAGTTCGGCATTCAGCACGACCGGCAGCGCCGCATGGCACGCCAGGCGAAATATCTCAGAACCATGTTCCCGTTGATCACAGTCGCGTTTGAACATCTCTACCCGGCGCCGGGCATTTTTCTGAGCAATATCGGTTGTAGCCATC
>JAAEUI010000180.1 GCA_024227475.1 Paracoccaceae bacterium
AAAAGACGTGATACCAGATACTTAAACCAGCGTTTCGAGTTTTGCTTGTGCTTCAAACAAAACTCGAAACGCTCTGAGCATCACAATTCATTGGGGTGTCCAACAAACCCTGCTGCGCTTTACCGCTTACAGTTTTACTTTAGTGACCGAGCTGCCGTTGGCGGAAAGCGCGATTTCGCCCTGAATGAGCGCCTTGGCATCGCGGCCGAAAACCTCGTTCCTCCAGCCTTTGAAAACCGGCACAATCGGATCGCCTGATGCAATTGCATCAAGTTCGGCGGAATTGGCAATCAGCTTCTGAGCCACACCAACCGCCTCGGCATTGGCCTTCAGAAGAACCCGCAACAAATCAGCCAGCCCTTCGCAGCCAACCGGTTTCTTGCGCTGCGGCTCGGCTTGCGGATAATCTTCGGGCCGGTAGTTTTCCACCGCTTTCACCGCCGTCAAAATTCCCTCAGAAATGGCGCCTTTACGGGCTTCGCGCAACAGCAGCCGCGATTTGGCCAGTTGCTGGTGCGAATTTGGCCGGGTCGCCGCCAGTTCCATCAGCGCGTCGTCTTTGTACACACGGTTGCGCGGGATGTTGTGGTCACGGGCATGTTCCTCGCGAAACTTTGCCAGTTCCTTGACCGCGGCCAGAAACTTGCGCGAATTGGAGCGGGTTTTTACCCGGCGCCAGGCGTCTTCGGGATTAACCACATAGGTTTCCGGGCTTGTCAGAACCTGCAGTTCTTCCTCAACCCAGCCCTTGCGTCCGGTCTCTTCCAGCCTGGCAGCCAGAAACTCGTAAATCACCCGCAAATGGGTAACATCCCCGATTGCATAGTTTTTTTGTTTGTCAGACAGGGGCCGGGCTGACCAGTCAGTGAAGCGCGAGGATTTATCGAGGGGCTGGCGGGCAATCTTGCGCGCCAGCGTTTCATAGCCCACTTGCTCGCCAAAGCCACAAACCATGGCGGCAACCTGGGTGTCAAAAAATGGCTGGGGAATGATCTGCTGGTCGACATAGAAAATCTCCAGATCCTGACGCGCCGCGTGAAACACCTTCACTACGCTTTCGTCCTGAAACAGATCATAAAGCGGTGCCAGATCCAGCCCTGGTGCCAGCGTATCCACCAGAACCGCCCCGGCATTGCCCTGCCCAGGGTGCGCAATCTGAATCAGACAAAGCTTGGAATAATAGGTCCGCTCCCGCAGGAATTCCGTGTCTATGGTGACATAATCAAATTCGGAACATTTCTTACAAAAGGCCGCGAGTTCATCGGTATTACTTATTGTTTTCATAATGAAATGGCTTAGGGGCTTTCGCAGGGTTATTCAAGCGACACCTTCGCATGATGCGGCGTTGGGCACGGTCTGGGAGGAAAATGGCTCCGGCGGTAGGGGTTGCTCGAGTCCACAACCATATGTTTTTAAGTAAGTAATTGGCATAAGTGGCCCTAAAAAGGGTCCGATTAAGCGGCCCTTGAGCTCTTCTACGTTGAACCGTGATCTCTTCATCGTCTGTCTCCTCAGTTGAGAACAGACTAACCGTAAATCGCGGACGTTTCAGGGGGGGGCAGTTCAGACCACAGGAATTGTGACTAGATGGCGTGAAACCAGACTATTTGCGGGAATACGAATGTCTCGAAGGTCCCGCAGACCCTACTTTGACCACAATCCTGCCAACGTTCGCAATCCGCCCAAAACGGTTGTCAATACGTGCAACAAGAGTGGCGCATATTCTGGAGCTCTGTTTAAGGTGAAGGTCTGGTCAGAAGCATCAGCGCTGACAGGAGAATTGTCGACGCTATCAAAATGACCCAAAACGCCCTGTTTCGGAACATTGGCATATCGCTACCCAACTCCGGAAGGAAGCGGCCGCCTCACCGAAATATCAATCCGGCTCCTATCAATGACGGTAACGGGCAAATGCCAAGAAGTGCAGCCAGTACGCCCCACCACGCGTCGTCATTGGTCGGCAAAACCGCGACGGTCATGACAGAAACGAACAGAACCGCTGAACCAGCGTCACATCTCCGCAGCACTAAGTAGGCAACACACCAAACAATTGCCGTTTCGAAAACGGTCATTATGACAGCAAAACCTAAGCCTACGCCACCAATGCCAGAACTAATCAGCGAGATACTAACCAAAAGGACGAGACCTAGCAGAAGTACCAGGCTTCCTATCAAAACCCTGGGAGCTTCTTGAAAGACCGCTTGTTTTTCGGGTTTAAGCTTCATCAAAAAAAAAGCGTAGCGCACCCAAACAGGTTAGGTATTGATCTGCGTCACGTCAGGTCTGGTCCGGCGGTGTTAAGCTTAGACTACAAATGGCAAAAAATCATGTGATCCGGAGGTCAACATGAGGCGGGCAATACAGTGGTGTGCGTTGGCCGCCGTCTTGCTCGGAGCTGCGCCTGGTGTGTGGGCTTTGGAAGAGACGGCTGTTTTCGAAACAATCATCGCTCGCATCGAAGGCGATACCCCCTGTGAAGGTGGTGCTGAGCCATTCTGGCAACGGCTAATTGCGCAGAACCCGCAGGATGGGTACCGGGTTCGCTACAGCAGATTTGGCTGCAAGCTTGGGCGTAAAGGCGTGATCATTGTGGCACCCGGGCGCACTGAAGCTTCTGTCGAGTACTACGAAACGGCGATCGATTTCATTGCGATGGGATATGGCCCTATTTACGTGGTTGATCACCGTGGGCAGGGGATGTCACCGAGACTTTTGCCTGACCTGAGCAAGGGCCATATTGAACGGTTCGACGACTATGTTGCGGATTTTCGGGCTGTGGTGGAGGCCGTTCAGAGCGACCTCTCAGAGTTTGGCGGTACGTCGTCGCCACCGCTCTTCTTTGTGTCCAACTCCATGGGCGGGGCTATTGGCTTGGGCTATTTTCAGGTGGTGGGCGAAAGAAATCCATTCACTGCTGCGGTGCTGGCCGGGCCCATGATCCGTGTTAACTACATCAGCTTCGTGGATCCCCAAACAGCTGGTTAAACCTTCGGATATACTCCGAAACGGGCGCCCTCTTGCAGGCCAACTGGCGCTGTAACATCGCCTCGTTCTGGAGTCAGGACATCTGCAACAACTATGCGGCCCCGCAGACTTTTGGTTCCTACAGTCCCACCAGTCGCAAGTTCCTGCCGAATACCGAGAAGATCATGACCCATTCCCCGGCCAGGTACAATCTTCGCACTTTTCTTTGGGACGGAATCGACTGGAGTACAATCATCAAGAACGAGTACGTTCCTGGCGAACTGTGGGAAGGGCCGCAACTTGGTGGTTCAACCAACGGATGGGTTCAAGCGACAGCACGTTTTAATCGAATAATGCGCGGCGCGAGAAACCTGAAAATGATGCAAAGCATGCCGATCTTGATTCTCATGGGGACGCGTGACGTACGGGGATATCGCCCATAATGCCCACGCCAAACCTCGACATCCGTTGCGATCAAGCCCTGCTTTTCAATCTCCCTCATGGTTTCGGACATCGCCGGGGCATATCCGCCAGGGAAAATATATTTGTGAATCCACGGAGAGGTCCGGCCGGGCGGGGTGGAACGACCTATCGTGTGCACAAGGGCAACGCCATCGGGTTTGAGGTTTTCGCTCAACTTGCGAAAATAGTTCGGATACTGCGGCTGACCGACGTGCTCCATCATGCCCACCGAAACAATTCGGTCAAATTTCTCTTCGACCTCAC
>JAAEUI010000181.1 GCA_024227475.1 Paracoccaceae bacterium
GGCAGCCTGTGCCCTATCTGTAACTTGCAGTTTATTAAAAATATGGGAAACATGATTGCGTACCGTTTTGACGCTGATTGTTAGTTCAGCCGCAATGGCGGCGTTTGCTTTACCCTGAGCAATCAGAGCCAGAATTTCCCGCTCACGTTCAGTCAGATCAGGAAACGCCTCTTTGGGAACGACGGCACGGCTGACGCTAAAAAAATTCATCATGCGTGCGGCGATACTGGAACTGAAGATCGCCTCACCGCTGCTTACCGCCCGAATAGCCCGCAACATTTCATCATGTTTAGCTCCCTTTAGCACATACCCTAATGCCCCAGCACGCATGGCGGCAAAGACAGATTGGTCATCTTCAAACATCGTCACCATGAGGATATTGATATGTGAATTTGCTGCGATAATTTGTCGTGTTGCTTCGATGCCATCCATATCGGGCATTTGTAAATCCATCAAAATTAGATCAGGATCGCTTTCGGCTGCCAGTTGAATTGCTTCTGAACCTGTGGCGGCTTCGCCCACGACCTCGGTATCGGACGCAGAGAGGAGCAACGCTTTGAGGCCGTCACGAAATAGTTGATGATCGTCAGCGATTAGTACGCGAATGGTGTCCATTGACTACTCCTTTTTGCAGTGCCAAGCACGGGGCAAACGGCTCTGGATATTCTTAAACTTATGCGCCCCATGCCTGGCACTTCAAGTTAAAGGCAACACGGCCGTTACCCACGCCCCTGCTCCAACTTTACTTTCAATTGTACACAACCCACCCAATTCAGCAGCCCGTTCGCGCATGGAGGTGAGGCCAACACCTGCACGGGATTCTTTTGCAAACCCGTGGCCGTCGTCTTGGATGGTAAGATGTAAACGGCCTGCTCCTGTGCCTGACTCTTTCCAGTCGGCAATGTGGGAGCCGCCCCCCTCATCGACACGCAACCGCAACGTGCAGCGGCTTGCCTGCGCGTGGCGCACCACATTGGTCAAACCTTCCCGCCCAATGTGGTAGGCAGCTACTTCTACTGCGGCGGGCAGCGTTGGCAGCCTGTCTGGCGCATCTACACGGATTGTCATGGCTGGATGTTCGCCATTTTCGCACGTTTCGGCATAAGCTCGCAGTGCGCCAACCAATCCCCACTGGTCTAATGCTGGCGGGCGCAAATCATAAACAATGCGGCGCAGTTCTGCCAACGTGTTTTCGATGTCTGTTTCCATTTCAGACAGCAGCTTGTCTGTCAATTGGGGTCGGTCACTCAACACGGCTCGCGCTGACCCAATTTTGAGCATGTGGGAGGCGAGCGTGGGGCCAAGCCCATCATGCAAATCGCGGCGCAGACGACGGCGTTCTTCTTCGCGGCTACTGATGATATGCTGGCGGGCGCGTTGTAAATCGTCAGTAAGCTGGTGGGCGTGAACGGCCGTTCCCGCCTGACGCGCCATATTTCTCAGCAACCGCGCCTCACCCTCTGTAAACGGCTCATCCGGCGACCGCCGCGCCGCCAGCAGTTGGCCGATTTCTGCGCCTTGATAGGTCAGTGGAAAAGCATCGGGGACAGATACCGGCTTGCCAGAGGATGCTACCGTTTCCAGCAAATTTCCCTTTTTCACGACCAACGCCACATAAGGCAGTTTTAAGGTTTGCATCACCGTTTCCACAATCGTCGGGAAGACGGTGTCCGGCGACATCGTGTTTTCTAAACGCTGACCCAGACTGGCTAACACTTCAAACGGCTCATCACGACGGCCGTACAGCAGTTGATTGACCCATTGTTGCCACCGTTCACGTAAGGGTTGGAA
>JAAEUI010000182.1 GCA_024227475.1 Paracoccaceae bacterium
AACGCAACACCAGCCCTATCGCCGAACCGGGCGCAATTCCAAAATCGTAATAACCGTGACAGATGATATCCTGGCCACCAATCGACGCGTTCACAACGGGGAACCGTTTCAATGCCCCCACCGTTGCCTTGACAAAAAAAGACATATAACCAAGCTTTGCGGCGTGCTGTTTCTCGAAGGCATCTCGGTAACGTTTCCTCAGGGTATCTGCGGCATACAGGTCAATTTCATTGAAGGTGGTGAGAATTGCGGCATTCTGTTGTGCCTGCAGCAGGCGTTCCGCAATCCTGCTGCGAAGTCTGGTCATGGGGACGCGCTGCTCCGGCCGCGCTTGGGCGGAGATCTCCTGGTTGCTGACAGGAGCTGGGGATTCGGCTGACACGGGTTCTCGCACTTTGGTCTTTTGTGTATCGAGATAGGCCAAAACATCGGATTTCTGGATACGCCCGTCCTTGCCCGTACCGGTGATTTCATCCGGGTCGATCTGCGTCTCTTTGATCAGCCTGCGCACTGCGGGAGTGAGAACGGGGTCAGCATCTGGACTATCCGGATCTGGTGCGGCTGAAACCTTCTCCGCACCAGGCTGCTTTGCAGTTGTCCGGGTATCACCGGCCGCCGGCGCAATATTGACTACAGCCAGCAGATCACCGGTCTGAACTGTATCGCCGTTATTCGCTGCGATCCTATCCAATATGCC
>JAAEUI010000183.1 GCA_024227475.1 Paracoccaceae bacterium
CAGGAAACCAGTGGAAAACCATGGGTAGCAGCGATCAACGGACTGGCTCTGGGCGGATGTTTTGAAATCACTCTGGCCTGTCATGCCCGGGTAATGGTCGATGACCCGGCTGCAAAAGTTGGCCTGCCGGAAGTGAAAGTTGGCCTGTTTCCTGGTGCTGGCGGCACCCAGCGTGTGCCGCGTTTGATCCATACCCAGGAGGCTTTGCAATTCCTGCTGCAGGGGCGGAATTTTGATTCCTCAAAAGCCAAAAAACTGGGTCTGGTGAGCGAAGTGGCACCAGCGGGTGAACTGGTTGCAACCGCCAAGAAAATGATCGCCGATGGTTTGAGCCCGGTGCAACCCTGGGACCAGAAGGGTTTTCGCCTGCCAGGCGGACAGGTCTATTCTGCCGCCGGCTTCCAGTTGTTCCCGCCGGCCAATGCGATTTACCGGCGCGAAACCTACGACAATTACCCGGCAGCACGGGCAATCATGAAATGCGTGTATGAAGGTTTGCTCCTGCCATTTGATACAGCGATAAAAGTCGAAAGCCGCTATTTCACCGAGGTGCTTCGAACCACCGAGGCATCAATGATGATCCGCTCATTATTCGGTTCACTCCAGGCGCTGAACAAGGGTGCGCGACGTCCGATGGATGTGAAACCATCGGGCATCAAAACCGTCGGCGTGCTGGGTGCGGGCTTCATGGGTGCGGGAATCGCCTATGTCACCGCCAAGGCCG
>JAAEUI010000184.1 GCA_024227475.1 Paracoccaceae bacterium
CTGAATAAATCAATCCATAAAAGTTTACGTGCGATGACCGCAAATTGATGAAATATTAAAGGGTTATAAGTGTTCACTGAAAAATTATAGTTGACACTACATCCCGTCTTGATCTACAAGCGTAAAGAACCGCAAGGGGCGTACATCAAGATGGAAAAAGCAAAAGCATACGCGCTAAACCCTGATAAAATCGATACTGATTCGCCAAATACGCTCATCAACCGCGAGTTGAGTTGGCTCAGCTTTGCACGCCGCGTGCTCGCGCTCGCAGAAGATCCCGACCTACCCCTGCTTGAGCGTGTCAAGTTCGCCGGCATCATGGGCATGCTGTATGACGAATTTGCGATGAAGCGTTTGGGTGGGATCAAGCGCAAAATTGAGAAAGGGAAAAAGAAAAAGAAACTGACCCACGGCGGGCTCACCCCGGACGAGGAATTGGAGGCCTGTAGGATGGAGTTGCACAAACAGGCCCAGCTTGTTTCCCGGCTGCTGCAAGATGAGCTCCGCCCTGCTTTGGCGGCAGCTGGGATTCCCATCATGGAATACAAGCAGTTGAACGAGCAACAGCAGGCACAGATGCAACGCTATTTCCGTGAATCGGTTGAACCCATCCTGACGCCGCTCGCTGTGGATGCTTCACACCCCTTTCCTTTCATCAGTAACCTGGGCCTGAACATTGCGGTGGAGGTGACGGAAACCAAGAAGAAACGCAACCGATTCGTGCGCATCAAAGTGCCGGCAAACCGCCCGCGCTGGGTGCCGGTGCCCGGCGGCGGCGGGTATGTGCCTTTGGAGCAGGTGATTGCCTCCAATCTCAAGCTGCTGTTTCCCAAGGCGGCAGGTCTGGCGTGTTATTTATTTCGCGTAACCCGCGGCGCCAAGGATGACCCGTGGGAACGTGTATGCCTGGAGGAAGATGAAGCCGAGCTCGCACCAGGCTGTATCATCGTCATGGTGACGGCAGAGCTGACCTTCCGCAAGTTCGCCGGCGTGACACGACTCCAGATTAGCGCCGATGCGCCGAAAAAGCTGCAACGCTGGATTACTGAGCAGCTTAACGCTGAGCCGGATGACATTTTATCGATCGAAGGCCTGCTGGGTCTGGCGGACTTGATGAGCTTCCAGGTGGAGGGTTACACGGAATTGCGCGATCCACCCCGTGAACCCGTACCCCGCCCCCGCCTGCGCCTAATTGACCCCGGCGACCCTGAAGAGATATTTGCTGAGATCCGCCGAGGCGATATCCTGCTGCACCATCCCTATCACAGCTTCGACAGCTCCATCTTACATTTTTTGCAAAGTGCGGCGGTTGATCCGGGGGTGCTGGCGATTAAGCTGACGATCTATCGCACCAGCAGCCAATCGCCGATCATCCAGGCGCTGGTGGAGGCGGCGCGCCAAGGCAAGCAGGTAGCGGTGCTGGTTGAGATCACCGCGCGTTTCGATGAAGCGCCCAACATCGCCTGGGGCCGGCTGCTGGAGCGGGAGGGCGTACACGTAGCCTATGGTATGGAGCGGCTGAAGACCCATGTCAAGCTGGCCCTCGTCGTTCGCGAGGAGGAGGATGGCATTCGCCGCTATGTCCATGTCGGAACCGGCAACTACCACACCGGCACTGCCCGAATTTACGAAGACCTGGGCATTCTCAGCAGCGATCCGGAACTGGGCGCTAATGTAGCAGCTCTGTACAACGAACTGACCGGCGCCATACCTTCTCCCGGCTA
>JAAEUI010000185.1 GCA_024227475.1 Paracoccaceae bacterium
AGGGGAAGGAACGGTTTTTCTGCGTCAATCTGCCAGAACCAGCTCGACGTGAGCACCATTAATGACAACTTTACCAGTTTCCACAAAGTTAACAGTTATCTTGCCATCAATAACCGACTGGACCTGCCCCAAACCCCATTCCGGTTTGTCGGGATGGCGAACCAATTGGCCGGGGATAAGGAATTCGTTCATTTCCGTCACTCTATTCAAGGACACACATTTATGTACGACAAAGACCTTGAAATTGCATCTCTAATCAGTTCGCGAATATGTCACGACCTCGTCAGCCCGCTGGGCGCTATCAGCAACGGTCTGGAACTGCTGGAACTTGCCGGTGTATCGAATACGCCGGAAATCACTCTGATGAACGACAGCGTCGAAAGCGCCACCGCGCGGATTCAGTTTTTCCGTATTGCCTACGGCTGTGCCTCAGACACCGACATGCTGAATGCCGATGTCCTGAAAAAGATTCTGAGCGGATACTACGCCGACACCAGAATAACGGCCCAGTGGATCGGGCAGAACCCTGTGGTACGTGAACAGGGTAAGCTGCTGTTGTTGCTCACACAATGCCTGGAGACCGCCCTGCCATTTGGAGGAGAAATCATCATTCGTCCGTGCGAAGAGGGTTGGCTACTGGAAGGGATGGGGCGCGTCAGTCTGGCAAACCCGGTGTGGAAAGTCCTGCGCGGTGCATCTCTGGATGAACCGCTGCAATCCTCGGTCATTCAGTTTGAACTGGCAAGGGCAATGGCAGAACATCAGAACCTAAAGATTGAAATCGCCGCAACCGAGGAGGTGATCCGCATCAAGCTTTGCTGAGCGCTGCCAGCCCTTTGCGGTACCGCTGCATGTTCACCTGATAGGTCTCGGCTGATCTTGTTAGCCCGGCAATTGCCGCCGCATCCAGTTGCCGCACAACCTTGCCCGGGGCCCCCATCACCAGTGAACCGTCCGGGATCACCTTACCCTCGGTAATCAGCGCTCCCGCACCAATCAGACAGTTATCGCCAATCACCGCGCCATTCAGAACCGCGGCGCCCATGCCAATCAGGGAATTATTACCGATGGTGCAGCCATGCAGCATCGCTTTGTGCCCCACGGTGCAGTTCCGCCCGATGGTCAGCGGGTAACCCGGGTCGGTATGCAGCACGCAGTTTTCCTGAATATTGCTGCCCTGCCCCACGACGATCAGCTCGTTGTCTCCGCGCAGGGTCGCGCCGAACCAAATCGAACTGCCACCTTCCAGGCGGATTTTTCCGATGATGTTGGCGTCGGGCGCAATCCAGTATTCGCCGCCCTGTGGCAATTCCGGCTCGACTCCGTCAATCATGTAAAGCGTCATGTCAGCTCCTTGAATTCGTCATTCAGTTTTTGCACGTGCGCCCGCAGACCAGAGGCCAGATCGGGTGGTGACAGCCGTTGCCGTGCGGACACCAAAGAAGACTTCAGGACCTCAAAGCACCTGTCCAGATCGTCATTGATCAGCACATAGTCATATTCGTCCCAGTGGCTGATTTCAGTACGCGACTGCGCCATTCGACCAGCGACGACCTCGGCACTGTCCTGATCGCGGGCAACCAAACGCCGGTGCAGTTCGGTAATGCTGGGTGGCAATATGAAAATCGAAACAACATCGTCTGCAAGCGCCGAAGCGCGGATTTGCTGGCCGCCCTGCCAGTCTATATCAAAAAGAATATCCCGGCCCTCGGCCACCGCTGCTTCAACCGGGGCCAGCGGCGAGCCATAGAGATTGCCGAACACTTGCGCATACTCCAGCATTCCGCCGTTTCCGACCAGACCCAGAAAGTCCTCACGGGTCTTGAAGTAATACTCCCGCCCCTCCTGTTCGCCGGGGCGCGGCGCCCGGGTTGTCGCCGAAACCGAAAACCGCAAAGTCTCGTCCCATTCCAGCAACTTGCGCGACAGGGTCGATTTGCCCGCGCCCGAAGGCGAGGACAGGATAATCAAAAGGCCACGTCGGTTGGCGTCCGCCATGCTCACTCCACGTTCTGAACCTGCTCGCGCATCTGGTCTATGACCGTTTTGAGGTCAAGCCCGATCCGCGTCAGGTCAGTGAAATTCGACTTGGAGCACAGCGTATTTGCTTCCCGGTTGAATTCCTGGGTCAGGAAATCAAATTTCCGGCCAATCGGCCCGTCCTGCTCCAGCAGTTCACGTGCCGCATCAATATGCGCCCGCAGCCGGTCGATCTCTTCCGTCACATCGGACTTAACCGCCAGCAGTGCCAGCTCCTGTGTAATGCGGTCCTCGTCCTTGCGTTCGGTGTTCAGCAGCAGTTTCGCCACATTCACCCGCAGGTTTTCGGCAATTTTGTCCTGCCGCGCGTCCAGAACGCCCGCAGCATCTGAAACGTGCTTTTTGATCTGATCTACCTGGCCTGACAATATCTTGTGCAGAGCCCCGCCTTCTGCTGCGCGGGCTTCTACAAAGGCAGAAATCAGGCCGGGGATGTCCTGTCTCACTGCATCCAGTTGTTCCTGACTGGTTTGCTCGCCATCGGTGCGGACCTCAAACACGCTGCTCAGTTCCAGCAAACCCGAGACCTGGAGCGGTGCGATTTCCAACCTCTCCGCCTTCGCGCTCTCCTGCGCCTGTTTCGCAGCCCAGACCGCTGCCTCCAGCGCCTGTATGTTGAGCGTCGGCAGGCCGCCGACTGCATCCCGCTTCAGCTTTAGCGTAACGTTGATGTTGCCCCGTTTGCAGCGTTTGGCGATCTTCTCCTTGAGAATGGCCTCAAGGCTTTCGCACCCCTCGGGCAACCGCAACCGCAAATCCAGTCCGCGCCCGTTTACACTGCGCATCTCCCAAACCCAGGTGATCCCGTCCTGCGCCCCGCTTTCCGACGCGAAGGCTGTCATTGAGTTAACCATTTAAGAAAAATTGCCTCTCATTTGTGATGCTCCCGGTGCATTAATACTCCAGTAAGCTCTGTTAGCAATCCGTTACCAAATCGGAGAAGATTTGCCAATAAAGCTATAGCAATGTGCGATTAATCTGATTGGCAGTGGTTTTAGCAACGTTGAGGCGTCAGCAGGCTGGGAACATCACACCTTCAAACTGTGCGTCAGATTATCCGCATGTTGCATTCGTAAAAAGTGTTCGAAGTTGAAAGGTGCCTCAGGCGATGCAAGACTCTGGCCAGACTGGAGAAATCGTAACCCCTGTTTTTCAGCGGGACCGTTTCATGCAAGACCCGGTGATCCTTGAACTGATCGCCTATTGGGAACGCCTGCGCGCAGGCCGTATCGCACCGACGCGTTCTGAAATCGACCCGCGTGAAATCCGCAACGCACTCGAACACACGTTTATCCTGGAATACTGCGGCCCACAGAATGTTCGCTTTCGGCTCGCTGGCACAACGCTGTGCGATTCGATGGGGATGGAACTGCGCGGCATGCCTGCCCGCTCGGTTATTGCTCCAAAAGCAAGGAACGCGTTTGACACGGTGTTGGCGGATTTGCCGGAGACACCCAGAATCGTGGAGTTGGGGTTGCAGGCGGGAAGGCCCGGTCACGGTTCATCTGCCCGGATGCTGCTGTTGCCGATGCAGGACGGAAACGGCTGTATTAATAGGGTCTTGGGATGTGTAACCCGATCCGGCACGGTTCAGTCAACTCCGCAAAGATTTGTGATCACAAAACAGAAATCCACGCGGATCATCTCGTCCCAAGCCGTCCGGCAGGTGACCTTTGCGGCAGGTATGGCAGAGCCACACCCTGAGTACACACCGGCATTAACAACCCCGAAACCAACAGAAACCCCAGTTTTTCATAGTTTTACCGGTGGAAAAAGGCCGGGCCCCGCGCGAACGCGAAAAACCCGGCCAAATTTGCGACTGGTCAGGGACGCGTAGCTTAAACCGCTTCGCGCTGTGCCACGACCCGCTGTTCCAGTTCCTGGGCCACCAGAAACGCCAGTTCCAGCGATTGCGATGCGTTGAGACGCGGATCACAAGCGGTGTGATACCGGTCCGACAAGTCTTCATCCGTCACCGCCCGCACGCCACCGGTGCATTCGGTCACGTCCTTGCCGGTCATCTCAAAATGCACGCCACCGGGGATGGTATCCTCAGCCTTGTGGATTTCAAAGAACTCGCGCACTTCGCGCAGGATGCTGTCAAACGGCCGGGTTTTATAGCCGGTGGTCGATTTGATGGTGTTGCCGTGCATCGGGTCACAGGTCCAGACAACCTTTGCGCCCTCTTCCTCAACCGCCTTAATCAAACGCGGCAGGTGATCCCCGACATTCCCGGCACCGAACCGCGCAATCAGGGTCAGGCGACCGGCTTCGTTTTCCGGGTTCAGTTTCGACATCAGAACTTTCAGATCTTCCACCGTTGTCGTCGGCCCACATTTCAGACCAATCGGGTTTTGCACCCCACGGGCAAATTCCACATGCGCGCCATCGGGTTGCCGAGTGCGGTCGCCGATCCAGATCATATGCCCCGAACCTGCAACCGGCAGGCCGGTTGTGCTGTCGATCCGGCACAGCGCCTCTTCATATTCCAGCAACAGTGCCTCGTGCGAGGTGTAGAAATTCACCGTATGCAGCGAATTGGCATTACCCGAATTCACCCCGGCAGCCGTCATGAAATCCAGCGAATCCGAAATCCGGTTGGCCAATTCCTTGTATTTGTCAGTCGTCCCTGCTGCATTGGCGAACCCCAGGTTCCACTCATGCACGTGGTGGATATCGGCAAAACCGCCCATGCTGAACGCGCGCAGCAGATTCAGCGACGCCGCTGCCTGGGTGTAGGCCTGCAACATCCGCTTCGGATTGGGCACCCGAGCGCCTTCAGTGAAAGCGATGTCATTGACGATATCGCCCCGGTAGCTTGGCAGTTCAACGCCATCTACCGTTTCAGTTGCGCCGGATCGCGGCTTGGCGAACTGCCCTGCCACCCGTCCAACCTTGATGACCGGCACCTTGGCGCCATAGGTCAGCACAACCGCCATCTGCAACATCACCCGATAGGTGTCGCGGATCATATCGGCAGAAAACTCCGAGAAGCTCTCGGCACAATCGCCGCCCTGCAACAAAAACGCTTTGCCCTCAGATGCTTGCGCAAGTTTCGCTTTCAAAGACCGCGCCTCGCCAGCGAACACCAGCGGCGGATAGCTGGAGAGACGGCTTTCAGCCGCATTCAGTGCCGCAATATCGGTATACTCGGGCATCTGAATCCGCTCTTTTGAGCGCCAGTCAGATTTTTTCCAGGCTGAAGTCATGCGCCTTCTCCCACAATGATAAGTTCAGAGGTGCAGCCTATAGTATACCACAAACCTTTTTACCAGCAGCGCTTGATAACTCTGCACAGGCCAGCCAGTGCAAATACAACCAACCATCGAAATGTAAGTTTTGAACCGTCATTTATGTTAATTGCTTGAACAATAAATGCAAAATCGTCCAAGTTAGACGCGAGTCCAGACACGAAGCTGATTCGTGCATTGCCATCCGGGTAAAGACATGCCGCACAACCAACTAAAAGCCGTAGCGCCCAAATCCAGTCGGTTCATCTTTCTGTTGCTGGACCAGTTTTCGATGGTTCCTTTTGCCAGCGCTCTTGACGCTCTGCGCATCGCCAACCGATATACCAGAGAACCAACCTTCAGCTGGAAGCTGGCCGGTGAGGGCGGTGAAACCGCGATCTGTTCCAACGGCACCCAGATCATCTTGGATGTGGGCTTGGAAGAAATCTCGCGCGGGGACACAATTTTGGTTTGTGGCGGGCTTGAGGTCAATAAGGCATCAACCAAACCAGTGCTGAACTGGCTTCGGCGGGAAGCCCGTAAAGGCGTGTCAATCGGCGGGTTGTGTACCGGTGCCTATACGATGGCAAAGGCCGGGCTGCTCGACGGAAAAAAATGCACCATCCACTGGGAGAACTACGATAGTTTTCTGGAGGAATTTGACAAAGCAGATCTGTCCAAATCGGTTTATGTGATCGATGGCAACCGCTATACTTCGGCTGGCGGCACCTCTTCGTTGGACCTTTTGCTGACACTGATCGCCACCTTGCGTGAAGAAGACATGGCCAATTGGGTCGCCGATCAGTTGCTGCACACGAATATTCGCACCGAGCGTGATGAACAGCGCCTGTCGATCCCAACCCGGATCGGCGTGCGTCACCCCAAACTTTCGACTGTTATTCAAATGATGGAAGCCAATATCGAGGAACCGGTTTCACCCTCTATTCTGGCGCGCGACGTTGGCATGTCTACCAGGCAGCTGGAACGGTTGTTCTCGCGTTACCTGAACCGCTCGCCGAAGCGGTATTATATGGAGCTGCGGCTGCAAAAGGCGCGAAATCTGCTGATGCAGACGGAGATGTCCGTCATCAACGTGGCGCTGGCTTGCGGTTTCGCATCACCGTCACATTTCTCCAAATGCTACCGTACGCAATATGACACAACACCCTATCGCGAACGGGGATCACATGGGGTTCGTGAGGCGTCGAACTTGGGTTAGATGTGAGTTCTCTGCACGTTGTTCATTCGATCCAGACCTGAGAGGCTGAAGTTTGCAAAGACGGGAGCTGTCAGGGGAAAGTGAAACATCGACCTGCACGAACGGACATTTCAATCCGCAGGCACATCTGCCTTTGACAGAATCCAGTTTGCAAATTTTCTGACGGCAGGGCGTCGGGAACTGGTATTTACCTCAAGGTGATAAACTCCAACGGCAGGTTCAGCCTGCAGAACCTGAACCTGCCCTGCGTCAATATCCTTTTCGAAAAATTTCTTTGCGGTGTAGGTGATCCCATCGCCACGACGGACAGCTCCCATGATCAAGTTGCCGGGCATTTGGGTGATCGCCAACCGGGATGTAATCTCAATATTGAGTCTTTCGAACCAGTTTTTCACTTCGTTTGTGCCAAGCTCCTCAAGCCAAGGAAGGCTGCGCAGAGAACCCGGCCCGTCTATGTCGTACTTATCGAGTAAACTCGTTGAACCGATCACCACCATATCCGCCACCAAAACGGGAGAGGTATCTTCCTTCACTCGGTTCTTGTTGCAATACCGGATCGCAAGATCGACGCCGCCGGGTTTCAATTCGACAACGTCGACAGTCGGGTTCAACATCAGCATGATGTCGGGGTGGCGAAGCTGAAATTCTGAAATTCGAGGCATTAACCATTCGACGGCAAACGCCGGTGACGTGGTGATCTGAATTGGGCGGGTAACGTTCTTTTTGAGTGTGTTGTCTACACCACGGCTGATCGCCAGGAACGCCGTTTCAAGGTCACGCGCAAGTGCGGCACCTTCATCAGACAATCGAAAGCCCCGGCCTTCGCGAATAATGAGCGTGGTGCCGAGGTATTCTTCCAATCCCTTAACCTGCTGGCTGACTGCCGGATAGGTTACATTAAGTTTTTCTGCAGCCCTGGCAAAACTGCCGGTTTCCGCAAGGGCCGAAAAGGCACGCAGGCTGTTCAGTGGGGGGAGGTTTAACCAATCCATACAATAGTTTTTCTAATGGTTGTTGAGAATTTTTGAATAGCAGTAAGTGGCGTTATCGTCAATAATCAAACGAGATTGCTACACATCAGTACAGACGTCGCAAATATTAAACATCAGAATAAGTTGAAAAGGAGAACGCGATGGCCAATACAGATACACATGAGGGCGGTTGCCTTTGTGGAAATGTCCGCTACTCAATCACCGGCCCATTGGAGTTTTCCGCGCATTGCCACTGCCGGTCCTGTCAGATGGCAAGCGGAGCCGGATTTGCCACCTGGGCCGGCATAAAAACCTCATCATTTGATGTGACCAAAGGGGCAATAAAAATCTGCGAAACCAGCCCCGGTGTCGAACGCGGGTTTTGTGGCAATTGTGGAACTTCGCTGACATATGCCAATGAAAGTGGCTGGCCAGGGATTATCAGCGCGCTTGCTGTCACGCTTGACGACCCCACATTCGTGGAACCCAGCGGGCATGTATTCACCTCCAACCAACAACCGTGGATCAAACTGGATGACGGCCTGCCAACGTCACCTGAATTTTGAGCCACGCGACCCGGAGCGAAGACTGATGTCCGCAACCTGTCAAAGCACCGCTGGCGACTCCTGCTATCAGTTGCAGGGTGATCGCCCCAACCTTTATGAGCAATGGTGGGTTCCTGCGATCATGGGACCTTGTGCTGAAGATCTGGTGGATACAGTCTGCTTACGGCCCGGTGAGAAACTACTGGATGTTGCCTGCGGAACCGGCGTTGTCGCCAGAGCCGCCGCGCGTCGCGGGGGGGCTCAAGTATCTGTCACAGGTACCGATATCAACGAGGCAATGATCGAAACCGCGCAGCGTTATGTCGACTTGGATGGTTTGCCTAATATCCGGTGGCGCGTCGGCGACGCGGCAAGCCTTCCGTTCAAAACCTCGACCTTTGACGTGGTACTTTGCCAACAAGGGCTGCAGTTTATGCCAAGCCGCCTTGCCGCCCTGCGTGAGATGGCACGTGTTCTGGTTCCCGGCGGACGACTTGTCGCCAGTGTCTGGAAATCTGGATCACCGTTCGGCACCGCACTTCGCAAATCTCTGGTTGATTGCTTCGGTCCGGAGGCACTTTCGGACTGGGGGGTATCGATCTCGCTTGGCGATCGCCATAAGCTTCGCGCACTTGCAAAAGATGCCGGATTTGAGGGTTGTCATGTCCGCTACGACGTGAAAATCGGGCGGCATCGCGAACCAGAAGAGTTCATTTGCGGCGTTATAGCGGCTTCTTCACTTTCAGGCGAATTTGCCAGTCTGTCGGCCAAAGATCGTGAAAAGCTGGTCCAGTCGATCATTGAGAACCTCAAAAATTATGTAGATGACGGGGGACTGGCATATCCTGCGGAGTGTCACACTCTAACGGCGCAGACCTGTGAGACCGGGTGACGCCCTGCCTCAGACCGGTAGTCGCTTCAAAATGAACGCAGTCTTCGTCCCGCACTACTGACAATGTAAAACGCCGATCTCTTCCTCCCGACAGCTGGTGCTGCCGGACCAATTGACAAACCACTCGCTCTTATTCCCCAGCAACCGTTTCCAGCAGCGCCCGCACCTTAGCCACTGGCACCCCGAGATTTGAGCCACCGAACTCCGGCAGGATCGCTGTATTAACCGCCACCACGCGGCCCTCAACATCCAACACCGGCCCGCCGCTGCCGCCATGGGTGGTTTCCGCGTCATAGACAACCGTGGTGGGGGTCACCTGCCCCACGATCCCCCGGCTTGACAGGGGTGCCATGTATCCCCGCTGCGCCAACTGTTCAGCCACGCTCCAGAAGCCGGTGTTCTTGGTGCGCTGCAATTCGGCGATAAAATCCGGCCCCGATTGCGCCAGCATGGAACGCAGGCCTGTTGGGTAACCCATCACGATCACCTCGTCGCCGGAAATAGGCAGCGCCTCGGCCAGCCTCAGCCCGGGCACACCGGTTCCCCCCGCCCGGCGCAAAACCGCCAGATCGGCGCTGTCGCTCGCCTTAACCACCGTCACTTCTGCCGCCTCCGCCTCACCCGGCAGGTAGGAGACAAACCGCAACATCACCGGCTCCAGCCCCTGGGACGTCATAGCATTGGCCCCGGTGTTCTGCTCCCAGGGCCGCGCCACGTGCCGGTTGGTGATCAGCAGGCCCGCATCCCCCACAACAAAACCGGTGCCGGTGAACTGCAGTTCGGCCACCGGTCCGTTGCCATCAAGTGACAGCATCGGCGTGCCGCGCGGGGTCATCAGCGGGATGCCGCTTGGCGTCACCACCTGGCGCAGCATGCGCTCGCCATCGCGCTCGCGGAACCCGTACACGCCTTGCAAAAACGCCACCGACGGATTGGCGGTGGCAATCACCCGGGCACTGGCTGTCGACAGCGCCTCCAGGTCCTCAACCCGCGACACGGTGGCCGTCACCCGGCTCTCAAGCTCCTGTTTCAGCGCCGCCAGATCACCGGGCGTCAGCGCCTCGTCCCGTGCTGCCACCACCGCCGAGGCAACCGTGTCGATCTGTGCCGAATTTCGCTGCACCTCCTGCTGCAGCAACCGGGTGATCTGCCACTGTTGCCAGCCAAGCCAGCCAAAGCCGATGATCGCCACTATTACCGCCACCCGGAACGCAGCACTTGTCTCTTTACTCAGCCGCCCAAACATCGCCTTCAGCGCGCGCCACCAGCGGATTGGGCCCGGCTGGCGGCTGACCCTAAGATAGGTGCCGATGTCGCTGAATATATCCGCCACTGAATTACGCAGAGGCCCGTGATCGGAATAAAACCGCATCCGGCACAGGGGCCCGGTTTCACCGAATTCGACTGTGTCGCCATGGCCCAGCCGCGCCTGCGTCACCCGCTCTTTGTTTACCCAGACTGAAGTTGTGCCCCGCGCCTCGATCTCGTAACTGTCGCCCTCCTGATGAAGCCGCGCTACCAGATCATCGGGCTCCTCTCCGGGGTTTGCTTCTTCGATGTGAATGTAACAGCCCGCATCCAGCGTCACATCCAGCGTCGGTGCCCTCAGCCAGGTGACACCACCGCGCGACGGCCCGGTCATATGTTCCAGCGCCACCGCGACGGGGACGGATGGGGTGGTTTCTTCGGGCATACAGGGCTCCGTTCGTGTCTGAGGCTAACCTAACCCAGAGCGCGTGAACGTCCAAACGGTCTCACGGTGGTGTGACGGGGGTTTGAGCGCATGTTGTAGCTGAAAGACATTCCGCCACTTAATCAATGTATATCAGGTTTTGGTTTTGAAAATGGCCAATGGCTGGTTAGAGCCCAAACTACCGCTGTCGAATAGGTGTTCTGCGAGCGCAGCATGAATACAGCTATGATCGCGGACGATTGCTGTCGTTCGTGCTCAAAGCCTCGACAGACGGAATCAGCCCCGAAGCGGTCATGCCTTACGGCCGGTGAAGGTGGTGAACGGTCATTCGCAACCTCTTCTTCAACACAGTCTTTGCGCGGTGAAGCCTGGAATTTCAAAGGGCTGACATCTGAATAACCGGGTTATGGGGAGCGGCCTATTCTCTATAGGCAAGGCCGCACCACCTTTTCATATCATCACGTGAGCAAAGCAGCTTTCTGCTTAGGAGGCTTCCGCCATTACGGCCTGCCTCAGTTTGTCCTCTTCTCGGAGGCAAGCTGCAAATGCCGGGTGCGCTTTTCCGCGCTTTACATATGCAGCCATTTGGGTCCTGCGCTTCTGATCAATCAGGTATCCGCCATATTCTGCGTTGATAAATGGGGAAATGATACTGATATCAGCGGATCCCAATTCTCCAAACAGGAAACCGTCGCCGGGCGCGCGCGCTTCAAG
>JAAEUI010000186.1 GCA_024227475.1 Paracoccaceae bacterium
CCCCGCCGTCAAGTTCTGCATTACCGCGTCCATGCACTTGTGGGCACAGATGTACACGGGTGTTGGGGGGATATCAACTATATGTTGAGGGTAACAGCTAAATAGGCGAAATATTCATTCAGGAGCGGCATATGTGGGGGAGAACTCTGCGTTAGGGGCGCGAAAAAACCGCCAGGGCGGTGCCTCCGGCCTCCGCCCTGGCGTCGCTGAAATTGATCCTCCAGATCGGTTTTTCCGGCGTTCCTTACCCGCTAACCAGCGCGTCGCTGACGTTGCTGAGGTCGGTGCCCATGCCCTTCAGCGTGGCACAACCGGACACTGCAATCAGCGCAATCACGGCGATGGTACGGATGATTTGTCTGCTCATTTTGGCCTCCGTTTCCCGCTGTGATAGGCCGCAAGTGAACAAATCTCAAGGATAGATTGGGCGGGACCGGAATCATCGGCGGATTTTCCCGTATCGCGGTTTCCTTGCGTGGCCATCCCAACGCGTTAGATCAAGGTGTGATTTCCCGACAGGACCGCGTTCCTAGACCTGGCAGGCACCAACGGTCGCAAACAGAGTCCCAAAACTTCAGAGTGGTCTTGCAAAACCCAGTTCATTTACTGGGAAGCTCTTACAACTGTGTGGTTAACCGGGTCTGTACAGAGGTTTTGAGGTCATTGTCCCCTCCCAAAATAATCTGATTAAAATACTAAGGTATATTGACATCCTATCATGATCCCCGCACAAGAAACCTGCCGATATTATCGGTTACCGGGGTGCAGGCGCCAAAAAAGTTAGTAAAAACAAGAAAGATCAACATGACCCAGCACAAAAATCTTAACCGCTTCCTCTCCTTGGCCATGTCAGCAATCGTTGCATTGGGGTTGAGTTCGGCATCGGTTTTCGCTGACGGCACCGCATCGGAGTCCCGCCGTGTTTCGCTGGTACTGGGCAGCGAAGAGGGGAGCAATCGAATGTTCCACCCTGATCACTTGGAGTTTGAAGCCGGCAAACGCTATACGCTGGTGATCGAGAATCCCGGCCTGGAATCCCACGAATTTGATTCGCCCGGCTTGGTTGGGGCCTCCTGGTCATCAGGTGTGTCGGTTCTGGACGGTGTTGGTGAGGCCACCTTTCCGGTTGCATCTGTTGTCGGTACGCCGGAGGAAATCGAGGTTGCCCCGGGCTCAACGGTGGAGTGGACCTTTGTAGCGGTCGAGCCGGGAAGCTATGACATGGTTTGCGATACGCTTGATCAGCATCAAAAAACCCACGCAGCCGCTGGTATGCTGGGCACCACAGTGATCAGATAAGGCACCGTGGCTGGGTGTTAAGGGCTCTAACCAAAAGCCCTTAGAGCGTATCTCGTCTAATTGGATTCACAAAGGAATCGAAATACGCAACAACATAAGATACTTAACCCGGCGTTTCCAATTCAGTCTGAAACCGACTAAATTGGAAATGCACTAATACCCCTGCAGCGGCGCCACTTCTAATTCGCCCTCGCGGATGTTGCGAATGGCCTTGGCCGCGGCACAACTGGCCGCTGCGGTGGTATAGTAAACGATCTTGCCATAGAGCGAAGCAGTGCGAATTTCCCTACTGTCTTCAATGGCCTGCGTACCCTCGGTGGTGTTGAATACCAGGTCGATTTCATCGTCTTTCAGCCGGTCAACGATATTGGGGCGCCCCTCGTAAACCTTGTTCACCCGCTCTGCCTCAATCCCGTTGTCGCGCAAAAAGGCAGCAGTGCCGGAGGTGGCAACAATTTTAAAGTCTTCCTCGGTCAGTATCCGCGCTGCTTCAACCATCTCCGGTGTCTTGTCGCCGTTCTTGATCGAAATGAACACTGTGCCGGAACTGGGCAGCATATGCCCAGCCCCCATCTGCGCCTTCAGGAACGCCCGGGCAAAAGACCGATCCAAGCCCATCACCTCGCCTGTGGAGCGCATTTCCGGGCCAAGCAGCGTGTCGACACCGGGGAACCGGGCGAAGGGCATCACCGCCTCTTTCACCGCGAAGTGCTTGGTTTCCGGGGATTTTAACGTGAACCGGTCAAGCGTTTCGCCAGCCATCACCCGCGCAGCAATCCCGGCAATCGGAGAATTCACCGCTTTGGCGACAAAGGGCACGGTGCGGCTGGCGCGGGGATTAACCTCCAGCACGTAGATCATGTCATTCTTGATGGCGAACTGCACGTTCATCAGGCCGATAACGTTCAGCTTCAACGCCATGGCTTTGGTCTGGCGTTTCAGTTCTTCGATGATGTCAGGCGAAAGTGAGAAGGGCGGTAGCGAACAGGCGCTGTCACCGGAATGCACGCCAGCTTCTTCGATGTGCTGCATGATGCCGGCCACATGCACGGTTGTGCCGTCACAAAGCGCGTCGACATCGACTTCGACTGCACCTGACAGGTAGCTGTCAAGCAGCACCGGGCTGTCGCCGGAGACCACAACCGCCTCGTTGATATAGCGCTCCAGCTGGGCGTCATCACGCACGATTTCCATCGCCCGGCCACCCAGGACATAGGATGGGCGGATTACCAGCGGGTAGCCAACTTCCCTTGCGATTTCAAAAGCCTGTTTGCCGGTTGATGCGATACCGTTCTGCGGTTGGCGCAGATCGAGATCGGTCAGCAATTTCTGGAACCGTTCGCGGTCTTCGGCCAGATCAATGGCGTCAGGCGTGGTGCCAAGGATCGGTATGCCTTCGGCCTCCAGATCATTGGCCAGTTTTAGCGGCGTTTGGCCGCCGAACTGTACGATGACACCGTGCAGCGTTCCATTTTCTTTCTCGACCCGAAGGATTTCCAGCACGCTTTCCAGCGTCAGTGGTTCGAAATACAGCCGGTCTGAAGTATCGTAATCGGTCGAAACCGTTTCCGGGTTGCAGTTGACCATGATGGTCTCATAGCCCGCGTCAGTCAGGGCAAAACAGGCGTGGCAGCAGCAGTAATCGAACTCGATCCCTTGTCCGATCCGGTTGGGGCCACCGCCGAGAATAACTACTTTCTTGCGGTCGGTCGGTCGGGCTTCGCATTCCACTTCGCCCATCGCATCAACCTCGTAGGTTGAATACATATAGGGCGTCTGTGCTTCAAATTCAGCGGCGCAGGTGTCGATGCGTTTATAGACTGCGACCACCCCAACCTTGTGGCGGGCAATGCGCACGTCACGTTCAGTTTTGCCGGTCAGATGCGCCAGCCGCGTGTCAGTAAAGCCCAACATCTTCAGGCGCCGTAGCGCCTTTTTGCCGGTCGGCAAGCCATTGATCTGTAGTTCTATTTCCTCGTCGATGATTTCGCGAATGCGCTGCAGGAACCATGGATCAAAGGAGGTAACCGCCTGAATTTCATCGTTGGTCAACCCGTGGCGCATAGCCTGGGCAATCAGGCGCAACCGGTCCGGCGTCTGGCCGGAAATGGCCTTCTTAATGGCGGATTTCTCGTCCGCTGGCAGCTCCATATCGCGAAAGATATGGGCGCGCTGGACCAAATCTTCGTGCATCGGGTGGGCGCCTTCGATTTCGATCTCGTCAAAGCCGCTGAGGCCGGTTTCCATGGAAGCCAGCGCCTTTTGCAAAGACTCGTGGATCGAGCGCCCGATTGACATAACCTCGCCCACCGACTTCATCGCCGTGGTCAGCGAGGCTTCGGCGCCGGGAAATTTTTCAAAGGCAAAGCGCGGAATTTTGGTGACAACATAGTCGATTGTCGGCTCAAAGGAGGCCGGTGTGACCTTGGTGATGTCGTTATCGAGTTCGTCAAGGGTATAGCCAATCGCCAGCTTGGCCGCGATCTTGGCTATCGGGAAACCCGTTGCTTTTGATGCCAGCGCCGAGGAACGCGACACCCTGGGGTTCATCTCGATCACCACCATGCGCCCGGTTTCAGGATTCACCGACCACTGCACGTTAGAACCACCGGTTTCCACCCCGATCTCGCGCAGCACGTTGATCGAATGGGTGCGCATCATCTGATATTCTTTGTCGGTCAGCGTCAGCGCCGGGGCGACGGTGATGGAGTCCCCGGTATGTACGCCCATCGGGTCGACGTTTTCGATGGAACAGACAATGATCGCGTTATCCGCTTTGTCGCGGACAACTTCCATTTCGAATTCTTTCCAGCCCAGCAGGCTCTCGTCGATCAGGATCTGGCTGACCGGGGAGGCGTCAAGGCCGCTGGCGCAGACCTTTTCGTAATCCGCGCGGTTATAAGCGATGCCACCGCCGGTGCCGCCCATGGTGAAAGCCGGGCGGATGATGGCGGGCAGGCCGACGTCGGGCAGGGCCGCCATCGCCTCGTCCATGCTTTCGGCAATCGCAGCTCGGGGGTTTTCGATGCCAAGCCGGTCCATGGCTTCGCGGAAGAGTTTACGGTCTTCGGCCATTTCGATGGCTTCGCGGTCGGCACCGATCAATTCGATACCGTATCTTTCTAGCGTTCCTTTGTCGTCCAGAGAAAGGGCGGTGTTGAGCCCGGTCTGGCCGCCCATTGTCGGCAGCAACACCAGCTTGTCATCCGGGCGGGCTGCGCATTCCTGCGCGATGATCTTGGCAACAACTTCCGGCGTAATCGGTTCGATATAGGTGGCGTCCGCCAGTTCCGGGTCGGTCATAATCGTGGCTGGATTGGAATTCACCAGAACCACCCGATAACCCTCTTCTTTCAGGGCCTTACAGGCCTGGGCGCCGGAGTAGTCGAATTCACATGCCTGGCCGATAATGATGGGGCCGGCCCCGATAATCATCACGCTGTCGATATCGGTTCTTTTCGGCATTGGCGCGGGCCCCAGTTTTCTCGCATCCGCTCAGCCGCGTCGCGCGAACAAATCGCGCGGTGGCTGAATCGGAAGTGTTTGCAAATTGTCGTGGTTATAGTCAGATGACCGGGTACATCAAGGGGCGATTTGGGGCGCTGCGGCTCGGTGAACTCTTGCCGATGGTTTTTGACCGGACTTTCCTGAAACACTTGGTAGTGTTATCAGCGTTCCAAGCGGGTAGGAGGGGTAGCATGCAGGCATTTTCCAGACGTGCAGCCGTTGGGCTGATCCTTGTTGGAATGGCAGGATGCGGCAACGGGCGCGCCCGTCGCAAAGCGCGGAAATCCGGGTCCTACTCGGCGCCGCTTTTCCCCAACGAGACCCCGCAGCTCCGCGCGCTGATCATCAAATATGCAAACCTCTACGCGGTGCCGGTGGCGTTGGTGCAGCGGGTCATTGTGCGCGAAAGCACGCACCGCCCGCATGCCCGCAACGGCCCCTACTATGGGCTGATGCAAATCCTGCCGCAAACTGCCCGCACCATGGGATTTCGCGGCAAGCCTTCCGATCTGTTGAATGCAGAAACCAACCTCAAATATGCCGTGAAATACCTGCGCGGGGCGTGGTTGTTGTCAAATGGCAGCTTTGACGAGGCGGTGAAATGGTATTCGCGCGGCTACTATTACGAGGCCAAGCGCCGCGGCATGCTGAAGGAAACCGGATTGGTGCAATAGCGTTGCCCAACAACGGTTTTTTTGTTGTTCCGGGTGGTTCAAATTGAACGTGAAACGCTCTAGGTGCAGGAGCAGAGAAACCTGGCGCATAGCTCATGACCGCTCAAGACCCATTTGCCCTGTTTGATTTTGGCCCGGATGGCGGCCAGCAGGCTTTTGCGCGACCGGAAAAGCTGATTATTGCGCAAAAACCCGGGCAGGTAGCGGATGCTTTTGCCCAAATGCAGGCAGCACAGACGGCGGGTAAATGGCTGGCGGGCTATGCCTCATACGAGCTTGGTTATGCGCTTGAACCCAAACTTGAGAACCGAATGCCGGAAGGACGGCGGGTTCCGCTGTTGTGCTTTGGAGTATTTGACGGGCCGGACGAAAAAGCTGCCAGACACCTGTTGGATCGGGCGGCAGCGGGTTGTGACGCTGCCCGGCTCAGCCCCCCAGTGCCGCGTTGGTCCCAGGAAGAATACGAGGTCGCCTTTGCAAAAGTAAAAGACTACATCAGCGCCGGTGATTTCTATCAAACCAATCTGACATTCCAGATGCACTCTGAGTGGTCTGGCGACCCGCTGGGCCTTTATGCGGCGCTTCAGCGGGTCCAGCCGGTGGGGTTTGGCGGTGTCGTCAGTTTCGGGTTCGGGCCGGTGTTGGTATCCCGTTCGCCGGAATTGTTCTTCCGGATCGACAGTGACGGAATGATCGAGACCCGCCCGATGAAGGGCACTGTGCCGCGCGGGAAAACCGCAGCAGAAGACCGGGAACTGGCGGCATTTCTGGCGTCAGACTCAAAGAACCGGGCCGAAAACCTGATGATCGTTGACCTGTTGCGCAATGATATCAGCAGGGTTGCCGAAATAGGCAGCGTAAAAGTGCCCGAGTTGTTTACGGTTGAGAGTTACGCGACTGTGCATCAGATGACATCGCTGGTGCAGGCTCAGATACGCGACGATGTTTCGATTTCTGAGTTGTTCCATGCTCTTTTTCCCTGTGGATCGATCACCGGAGCACCAAAAGTAAGAGCGATGGAGGTGATCAGTGATCTGGAGCCAGAGCCACGTGACATCTACTGTGGCTCTATCGGCTGGATCGCGCCGGATGGGTCGGCCAGTTTCAACGTGGCCATCCGGACCCTTTCGTTGTTTGACGATGGTTCGGTTCTGCTGAATGTTGGCGGCGGCGTAGTTCATGACAGCACCGGCCCGTCAGAATATGAGGAAGCTCTTTGGAAAGCACGCTACACCACTCTGCGCCTGCCGGCCTGGCCGTAATCGAGACCTTGCGGTTTGACCCTGTGGAGGGGTTTGGGCGGCTGGGGATGCATCTGGATCGGGCCGAACGGACCTGCGCCAAACTAGGGTTTTCGTTTGATCGCGGAGCCTGTTTGATGACACTTGGCGATTCTGTCGATGACAGCGCCGCACGGGTGCGGATGACGATGGATGAAGCGGGCGAAGTCGCCGTTGCTACAACTCCCATCGGGGAAACCGGACCGCCATGGAATGTTGCCGTGGCTACGCCGCGACTGAACTCCACCGACCCCTGGTTGCGGGTCAAAACCACTGAACGTGGCCTTTACGATGCGGCCAGAAAAAACCTGCCAGAAACGATCAACGAGTTGATTTTCCTTAATGAGAACGACGAAGTTTGCGAGGGGACGATCACCAACGTTTTTGTAGATCGGGGCGGAGTTCTGTTGACGCCACCGGTGGTCTGCGGATTGCTGCCCGGCATTCTGCGTCAGGAACTGCTCGAAACCGGGCAGGCGATGGAGGCGGTGTTGCGCGTTTCCGATCTGCAATCTGACACGGGTTTTTATGTCGGAAACTCCCTGCGTGGGCTGATACCCGCTGTTATTGTCGACTAGAGCGTTTCAGGTTTAATCTGATCCAGATTGAATGTGAAACGCCGGTCTAAGTATCTGGTGTCACTGGTTTTCACGGTTCATTGGAGATTCCAATAAATCGCATAACGCAGCAACATCAAAGACTTGGACCGGCGCTGTGCGTTTAATCTGGTTCAGATCAAACGCACAGCGCTTTAAACCGGTTGCCGAAATTCACATGCGATGTAAATCTTTCAGGTACAGGCGGGTAAAAAAAGGAGGTAGATTCCTTGAAACAATTTGTTTTTGCAGCGGTTATTTCGTTCCTGAGCGCAGCGCAGGCCTATGCTCTGGAACCCCAAAAAATGCGCGAAGTTCTGGAACTGGTGGGCTTTGATCAGTCCATCACCTTTATGCAATTGTCGATCAGAGCGGCCGGCGAACGCGTGGGCAATACCAACGAAACCTTTGACATGGCTTGGAAGGAAGCATCTGACGAAGTATTTGATGCTGACAAATTGCTCGAGGCGCTAATTCAGACGAATGCAGAGGCGTTTTCCGAGCAAGACTATAACGAGCTGGTAGCCTATTACTCCTCAGGTTTAGGTCGTCGGGTGACAGAGTTGGAGAGGGCGACACAAACCGCTGAAGGCGAAGCGGCAATTGAAGAGATTGGCGCAACCCTGGTAGCTGAGTTATTCGAGGAAAATCCCGAACGGCTGAAGCAGATCAAACAAACCTATGATCAGTTAGGTACGGAAGATTCCTCTGTGGCGGCTGCGATGAACTTTGGTTACGCGCTGATCGTGGGAATGGCTTCGGCAGAGGGAAAACCCTCAACGGTAACGGACGAGGAAATCCTCAGTATGCTTCAAAAACAAGAACCGCAACTCAGGGCGCAGATCCAGGAACGGATGATGCTGAGTGCGGCTTACACCTATCGGGATCTGACCAACACCGAGATGGACGGGTACATCGAATTTCTTGGCCGCCCCGTTGCACGAAAGCTCTACCAAAAAGTGGAAGAAAGCCAACGGGAGCTAATGCGCAGTTTGGTTCTCGTTTTTGGCCAGAAACTGATGCAGCGGATGGGTGTGCGTGAACTATGAAGCCGGTTGGTTGTCGCATTGAACATGTCTGAGGCCGGAAACGCGACTTTCCGGGTGGCCACCCGTTTGCGCTGGCTGGAATTGCTGGGTCTGTTTGTCTGTGTGCCGCTGTTTCTGGCGCTGGCGCTGCCGCCGGATGCGATGTATCCGGTTTTGCTCGGCGCCGGTGCGATGGGAATTGTCCTCCTGCACTTCACTGCAGGGTTTCGCTGGCGGGAATTGCGTGGACCTCTTGCGGTCAAACCCACCGTGGCACTGGCAGCGCTGACCTTTGCTGCTGCGTTGGTTCTTTGTCTGTGGCTGCTGCCCGAGCGGGTGCTGTTTTTGCCTCTCCGGGCTCCTCAAATACTGCTGATGATTGCTCTGTTTTATCCCATCGTTCTGGTTTTGCCACAGGAACTGGTTTACCGCGCCCTGTTCTACCGCCGTTACGGTGCGCTTTTCCGTTCGCAATCACAGGCCGTCTGGGCCAACGCTGCGCTGTTCTCTTTTGCGCATCTGATGTACTGGCACTGGGTGGTTTTCCTGCTGACTTTCGTGGGTAGTTTTATCTTTTCAAAGGCTTACCTGAAGCAGAGTGGATTTCCACAGGCGGTAGCCCTGCATGCGGTGGCCGGGATCGCCATATTTGCCAGTGGTTTGGGATGGCTGTTTTATTCCGGAGCCGTGGGAACTGGGGGGTGATATCGGGGTCGGTTGATCAGGATCAAGGCCTGCCGGTCGCGGTATTTCTATTCTGGGTTCAAACGTAAAAACAGGAGGATCCCATGGGTCACACACCGCATGAACTGGCCGAAGAATTTCCCGAAATGACCCGGCAAATCCACACTCTGCGCGAGAACGATGGCCATTTTGCCAGGCTGAGCGATGATTATCACGCCATCAACCGAGCAATTCACCGGGCCGAGACGAATGTCGCCCCCACGGATGATCTGCACGCAGCGCAAATGCGCAAACAGCGCTTGGCATTGAAAGATGAACTGTGGGCTATGTTGAATTTGGCCGAGGACAACTGATAATTGGCGAGTTTCGGGTTTAGTATCCACTCATCGGTTCAAACCCCCCGTCTTCCAGACGGGAGTGCTTTAGCACGAAAGAATCGTCTATAGTTTTATCCTCCAGAAAGATGA
>JAAEUI010000187.1 GCA_024227475.1 Paracoccaceae bacterium
AAGCCAATCATTGCGGCCGTTAATGGATATTGTTTGGCGGGTGGATTGGAGCTGGCGCTGGCCTGTGACATCCGTCTGGCTTCAGAAAACGCCCAGTTTGGGCTGACGGAAACGAGTCGAGGTATCATTCCTGGTGCGGGCGGGACGCAACGTTTGCCGCGACTGGTGCCAATGGGCGCAGCGCTGGAAATGATGTTCACTTCAAAACGAATAGACGCTCAGGAAGCGTACCGCATTGGTTTGGTGAATCGGGTTGTGGCGCAAGAGGAGTTAATGGAAACGGCCGTTTCCCTGGCAAAACAAATTTGCGCCAATGCACCATTGGCGGTACAAACAGCCAAACTGGCCGCTTGGCAAGGGTTGGATTTGCCGTTGGCCGATGGCTTGCGCTTGGAGCAAGCTCTAGCCGAACCGCTGCGACAAACGGACGACGTACAGGAAGGCATCGCCGCTTTTGTCGAAAAACGTAAACCACAGTTCAAAGGGAAATAATGTCAAAAATCATGCCCCTGAGCCAGGCGGTGGGGCGGTTTGTTCGTCCCGAAGCGGCTCTTCACTTTGGCGCAGCCTGGCCTTTTCCCAACGCGGCTCTATTTGAAGTTATCCGCCGCTTTGCCGGACGCGATCCGCAATTCACACTAATTTTGAACGCCGGTGGAGCCACGTCAGCTGCACCTTTCCTGGCAGCCGGGCTGGCGAAACGGATCATTTCCTCATTCCTCGGTGATAGCTACCCCAACCCCGGCCCCAACGCTGTCATCCAACAAGCCATCAACAATGGAAAGGTAACGGCCGAAAATTGGACAATGCTCACCTTCACTCTGCGTCTGCTGGCCGGGGCGATGGGTGTGCCTTACCTGCCCACCCACTCTATCATCGGCAGTTCTCTTGAGGATGAACTTGGGGATCAGTTTCATCGGGCAGCCGATCCCTTCAATCCGACCAACATTCTGGGTCAGGTTCCCGCTCTGCATCCCGACCTGAACTTTACTCACGGTTGGGCGGCCGATGCTGAGGGGAATACGCTACTGCCCTTACCGCTGGTCAGTAACGCTTTTGGTGCGCTGGCAGCGAAAGAAGGCGCTATCGTTACCGTGGAGAAAATCGTAGAGCCGGAAGTTATCCGCGCCAATTCGTTTCTGGCTCGTATTCCGGCTTCTGCTGTGCGTGCCGTGTGCGAAGTGCCCTT
>JAAEUI010000188.1 GCA_024227475.1 Paracoccaceae bacterium
TACCAGCGCCCCGGCTCGAACGGGGGGCCTCTTGATCCACAATCAAGCGCTCTAACCAACTGAGCTACGCCGGCACTTGGGCTTCAATTAGCGCTCTGCTGATCCGATTGCAAGGGTGATGTCGCTTGAAATTCGGGCGTTCTGGGGGTAGAGCGGCATTTCTATAATCGGAGGCGGACATGGGTATCAACAAAGAGATGGATCTGGAAGCAAATCTGCAGATCGGCCCCACAAGTGCGGGGATGGTGCGCCTGTTTGTAGAGGCGGAAGGCGTTGAAATACCTCTTGATTTCGAACCCGAAGAGGCGGAAGAAATTGCAGAAGAAATTCGGGCCGCTGCGGCGGCTGCCAAGGCAGTAAGGAAATAGGGGCACTCCTTATTTCGCCGGGAAGGACTCTGGCACGCCGGATTGTGACAAACTTGGGAGTGAGCCTTTGTTCGAGCAACGCATAGAGTCGTTCAGTCAGCGCCTGAGACAAAGTTCTTTTGATCTGGCTTTGATCACCGACAGCGACAGTGTTTACTACCTGACCGGCTATTATGATTATTTGCATATGGAGTTTGGCCGACCGACCATTCTGGCCGTATTCCCGGATGGTGACAGCCTGCTGATTACACCGCAGATGGAAGCGGACATGGCGCAAGCCGCAGCCGAAGTGGGGAGGTTTGCATTTTGGAACGATGGTGCCGGTGAAGAGTGGCGAGAAGAGTTGCCAGACCTGCTTGCAACGGTTTCTTCCGTAGCGATTGAGCCTAACCAGATGCCAGCACTGGTGAAGGAATTTGTCACGTCACAGGTTGCTGCCGAAAAATTGCGTGATGTGTCTGTGGTGATCAGCGAAATGCGGATGATCAAATCGGATGAGGAGTTGCAGCTGGCCCGCCACGCCGGGCAGGTGGCCAATGCGATGATGGCAGCGGGGCGAGCCACCATTGGTTCCGGCGTCGCGGAATTTGAGGTCGCTCTGGCCACATCAGCAGCAGGAACCCGCAAGGCGGCGGAATTGCTGGCGGCGCATTACCCAGATGGGCGGATGTCGCCAAACACGCATTTTCTGCAGATCATGGCTTCCGGGCGGGAAATAACCATGCCCCATCACCGGGCTTCGACGCGGGTGATGCAATCCGGAGAACCGGTGTTCCTGTGCTTTTGCGGTATGACCAATTTCCACCGCTTCAAACTGGGGTTTGACCGGACATTCTGGATTGATCACATTGCAGACCCATCGCAACGGGCTGTGTATGAGGTGGCGGTTGCGAGCCAGAAAGCGGCCCTTGCCGTGCTGCGCCCGGGCATTCCGGCGGAAGATGTTCACGCGGCCTATGCAGAAGTGATCCAGACAGCTGGTTATGCTTATCCTTTCCGGTGCGGCCGTGCGACCGGTTTCAGCTTTCTGGAAAAACCGGAACTGGTGGCTGGCGACAAAACCATCCTGCAACCGGGCATGGTTCTGGCCGTAGACGGATCGGTCAGCGTGGCCAACACTTTTCGTGCACAAGTCGGGGATAGTTTCATCATGACCGAGGATGGATACGAGCAGATCACCGATCATCCAAAGACCATTGAAGACGTGATTTTACACTGACCTACACCGTACCGATTGGTTTGGGATCAGTAAATCCACGCAATCGATCTGTGGCGTTGCGGCCAAATTTGAGCTGCATTTTCTTGTGCCGCTGACTATTATAGCTTCGCAGGCATCGCCAATAATCAAACCGCGCCATAACCGCCTCCTTCGGTTTGAACGAGTGGATCACGGTTCAGGCAAGTTGGGAATCCCTTGTGGGTGCGTGACCTAGACTCCGCAGTCGCAAATAGGTTCGCCTGTGCCAACATCGGTAGTGTCCACACAGATGTTTCCGGTGGGTCCGACTTCGCCCGAGCGACATTCGCGTTTGCAGATATGGCGACCGCCGACAAAAACATAAGTGGGATCGCTGTCGTCGCAAACATGGGCCTCCCCTTTACCGTTATCTCCGCTTGCCGCAACCATCATGACCATTGCTAGTATTCCGACCAGCGAAAAGATATTACGCCAAAAACTCAGCATTGTTACCTCCCTAAAAACGATCTTCTGAATATGAAAGATGCTAACGCGCCACCCAGCACAATTACAAGTAGATCATTCAGATCAAAGGTGCCGCCCGAGAGATTGAAAAACTGGAGTAATTCAGAGAGCAGCAATACCAGCCAGGCAACTGCCAGCCAGACTCGCGCTTGGATCTGGCTGGCAGTGTTTCCTGACCAGATAGTACCAATCAGAGCAATGCCGCTATAAGCCCAGAGAGCATCTGGTAAGATATTAATAATATTATTGTATTTGGCAAAACGGGCGACCAACCCGCTGCTGCGAAAATCAAGCAGCCAGCCCGGCAGGGGATCGCCGAACAGGGCTTTTGTCAAATGGGTTCCTGGTTCCCTGAACAGAAGATAAACAGCGGTACCAATTGCCAGAGGCAGCAGTACATGAACAACCAAAGGTAGCAACTTACCGCTCACCCGGACTGAATACTGCCTGGACGCGGATCAGTAAAGCCCCGTAGCCGGTCCGCTGCGTTGCGGGCGAATTTCAGCAAAATCTTCTTGCGTCGTGCGGCATTCAAGCGGGCCTCGGGTGCGTCGCGAACAATCTCCGCGTCATAGGCATCGGCAATAATCAGGCCGGTGTCGGGGGGCAGCAGCTCGGTCGGAAACTCCGGCCCGACCGCCCAGAAAAACCGGTCACACCACTCCAGATATCCCTGCCATTTGCTGTCGGTCTGGAAATCGGCGCGGCTGGATTTGCATTCCACCACCCAGATGTCGCCTTTCGGACCAACCGCCATCAGATCGACCCGCAGGCCGGAGATCGGCACGAATTCCTCAAGGCATACAAAGTCATGCTGGCGCAGGTGGCGGGCGGTTCCGCGTGCCAGCAACTGGCCGGGCTGTAGGTTTGCATCCATTCGCCGATAAGAACAATAAGGGAACACGCAGTCAAGGGTTTTGCATTGTTCCTCATTTGGTTCCCTTGTCAGGCTCCTGCTTCTGTCCTAGATTGAAAGCAGGCGGGTTCTGCCCCTCGCGTGAAGAAGCCCTATTCCAGTGGCCGATAACTATTCTCTCGGGAACTGGCTCTGTGACTGGCCCTGGCCTATCACACCCGGTGCCCACCTGGTTGTACCAGGCTCTTTGGGAATAACAA
>JAAEUI010000189.1 GCA_024227475.1 Paracoccaceae bacterium
AATTTCGCCTTCTGACAGCCCTTGCGTGGGTTCGTCCAGGATCAGCAGCTTCGGTTTTTGGCCCAGCCCCATAGCGATTTCCAACAAGCGCTGGTGACCATAACTCAGATCACCCGCCAGTTGGTCGATACGGTCTTCTAACCCGACTTGCGCCAGCGCCGCGACCACCTCGTTTTCCAACTCCCCCTGCTGCCTTACCCGCCACCGGACGGCCAGCGCAACGTTTTCGCGAAGGTTGAGATTGGAATACACCGATGTGATCTGAAATGTATATCCGATGCCCAGCCCGATCCGCTGGTAAACCGGCAGCCGCGTTACATCCTGACCTAGAAACGAGACTGTCCCCTGAGAGGGTTCAATGCGTCCGCAGATCAGGTCGACCAGAGTTGTTTTCCCTGCGCCGTTCGGACCAATCAGAGCCCTGACCTGGCCCTGCGGAATACTCAGATCAACATTCTGCACCGCATCAAGTCCACCAAAACTCTTTGACAGGTTGCGGGTGCTCAGAACGTTCACGGCAGCCACCGGAACAGGCGGCGGCGCAGCTCACCCATCAGGCCGTGGGGCGCAAACAAGGTCAGCGCCACCAGCACGATCCCGGCTACCAGCATATAGGCGGTAGTGAATTCTGAACTCAGGTCGATCAGATAAAACATGAACAACGTACCAACGAAAGGCCCCAGGATGGTTCCGGCACCGCCCAAAAGCACCCAAAGCAGTGGAAAGATAGAATATTGCACAGATGCAAACGTAGCCCCGGCGTAGCCAAACAACAGACCGTACATCGCCCCGGCCAGCGCCGAAATTGTGCCAGATATCACAACCGCCGTCAGCTTGTGGCGAAAAACGTTGTAGCCAAGCATTCTGGTCCGGTCCTCGTTTTCACGAATGGCGATGATGGTTTTCCCGAACGGGTGCCGGACCAGCCACAGCGTAAACAGAAGGCACAGGGAAAACGCCAGCAAAGCCGCCAGATAGCGGTTATTCGGATCGGAAAGGTCAATTCCCAGGAATATGCGTTCAGCCTGTTGAATGACGAAACCCTCGTCGCCGCGCGTATATTCGCCAAAATACAGAACCGTCAGAAAAACCGCCTGAGCAAACATCAGGGTGACAATCATAAAGGCAACGCCACTGGTGCGCAGGGCAAGGAAACCAACCACCAATGACAATAACAGCCCGGAAAGTAATCCGGCCAAAATCGCCGGTGCGGGTGTCCAGCCGAGATGACGCATCGTTAAAGCCATGCCATACATCCCGGCTGTAAAAAACATAGCATGGCCCAATGAAAGCAGGCCAGTATAGCCAAACAGAATATTGTATCCGATGGCATAAGACGCCAGCACCATGATCCGCGACAGGTTACCGTGGTGATAGGCAGGCAGCAGCCAGTTCAACGCCAGCAGCAGCAGCAACAGGCCAATGTGTAGTGCCATGGTTTTGCGTAGCTCAGTCACGTTCGCGCGTCCCAAACAGACCCTGTGGGCGGAATACGAGAACAAATGCCACCAGCAGAGTCGACAGAATTTTGGCCAGCGTCGGCGTGTAGAATACCGAGATGATACCGTCGCTCATGCCGATCAGCAGCGCCGCGATTACGGTGCCGGGCAGACTGCCGAGGCCACCAATAATAACCACAATAAACGACAGCAGCAGAGGGTCGGTACCCATCAGATAATGCGCCTGTTGAATCGGCACAATCAGAACCGCGGCCAAGGCGGCCAGTCCGCAGCCGATGCCAAAAACCATAGCGTAAATCCGCTCAACCGGGATGCCAAAGACCTGCGCCATTTCGCCGTCAAGCTGGGTAGCGCGCATGAGCAGACCGATTTTGGAACGCGACATCATCAACCAGACCAGCGTCAAGGTAACGGCGGCGGCGGCGATCACGAACAGCTTGTAAGACGTCGTGCTCAGTCCCCAGGGCCAGTAGACCTGTGGCCGTCCCCCGACAAACTCGAACCAGGGGATGGCCAGACGGGTGTTAAACGGCGGTGTGACCGGGCGCGCATCGGGCCCATAGGTCATCAAAGTAACCTGTTGAATGATATAAAGAATGCCTATGGTTGCAACTATTGTGCGCTCAGGATCATAGGCGACACGCTTTAGCACCGTCATGTCGACGACGGCAGCCAATCCGCCTACCAGAACCGGCGCAACAAGCAGCGCTGCAACAAATCCGAGCGCCGGGTGGCCACCCACTGAAGTTGCCACAAACCACGCCAGCACCGCGCCCAGCATGAAAAATTCGCCGTGCGCAACGTTGACCACTCGCATGACACCGAACACCAGGCTGAGGCCAACTGCCGTAAGCGCGAGAACCGAGGCAGCGACAGCGCCTTCCAGCGATGCGAGGATCAAGTAGGGGCCGAAATCCATATGCTTGTTGATCTGCCGTTTTTTTCGCAACTCCCGCGGATCAGGGCCGCGGGAGTTGTGTATTTTTTTGGGAACTCAGAACGCCTGAGTCGTGTAATCCACTTCGTCGGGATACAGTGTATCTTCGATTGAGGTCGTATGCGCCAGCTTCAGTTTTCCATCCGTCACACGGGTGATGTACTGATGACCAAACACCTGATGAGTTTTACCGTTGAAAACTTTCGCCCCTTGCGGGTGGGCATTGCTGGCGGGCAAATCAGTCATCGCCTCAACCGCTTCGATCAGCTTTGCCCTATCCCCGGCACCCGCATATCCTGATGCTTCCATACCGGCTTTGATCACATGCAGGGTTTCCCAGCAGCCAAACATGTGGGCGTAAGTGGAAATATCCGTTGGGTCCGACACCGATGCTCCGTTATCATCGACGCCAACAGCCGCTCGATAGGCCTTGTCATACTCGGACTGATTGTCCTGCGCATAGCGCGGGTTGCCTTCCCAGAAAAACGTGCCGTCAAGGAATTCCAAACCAGGTGAGTTGATATCCACGGCCTCCAGCGAGTCGATAAAGCCAAAAATCTCAGGTCGGCTTGGCCCGAAGAATTCGCCCAGCTCCTTAACGAAAGTCAGCACGGCGGGGCCGACCATGACGTGGTAAATCACCTCGGTGTCACGCGGGATTTTGGGGAAGTATTTTGTAAACGATGACTCGGTCGGCGGAATGGCGATTTTCGCCACCACTTCACCGCCCTGCGCTTCTATTGCGGCCGAGAAAAAGTCGCGGTGGTCGTGGCCGAAGGCGAAATCCGGAAAAATCATGGTGACCTTTTTACCAAGATTGTCCGACACAAACGGCGCCATCGCCGCGACCTGGGATTTCACATCGGTAATACCGGGTTGCAAGGTGTAGCGGTTCAGCATTCCGCTGGCAACGTGGTGCCCTTCGGAGACGACAAAATATGGCAGTTTCAACTCGCCGGCGCGCGGGGCGGACCCGATCACAACATGGCTAAACAAAGTGCCATAAGCGACATCGCATTCGTGCTGGGTTGCGAATTTTTCAACAACTTCCGCGCCGCGTTTTGGATCAGTGCCATCGTCCTCTAGAACGATCTCCAGCGGCCGCCCGTTGATGCCGCCTGCATCATTGATCACTTTCGCAGCGGCATTGGTTGTGCGTTCGTACCAACGTCCATAAGCAGCACCAATGCCAGTTTTATGGGCCTGAAAACCCACTTTGATCGGAGCAGAGCTTTGCGCCTCGGCGTAGCGGGCCCAAAGGGGAAGTGTTGTGCCAGTAGCAGCTGCACCCGCCCCCAGTCCAAGTGTTTTCAAAGCGTTACGGCGGCCCTTAGAAAATTCGTTCTTGCTGGACATGGCAGTCTCCCGTTAAATTTGCGTGCAGTTTATCTAGTTGCGAAGTGTTACTTTCCCTAGGGGAGAGTTTGTTCGTGCACACCCTAAAAGTCCAGTTTTTTCAATTGTGCACAAATGAATGCTGTTCAACCGCCTTTCGGTGCCGCCAGCAGCCAGAGGCCAAACAGCGTGTAAAACACCATAAATATGCTTATGGGTATCTGGCTGATCAGGGCCTGCCCTGGCGTTTTAAAAATCCGGGTCGCGACAATGTGAGACAGCAGAATGGCAAGCACATGGCCAACGACAACAGCCGCTCCCTCTACCAGCCAGATGAGCCGCACTGACGACTGATTGTAGAAAAAGCCGGTGGTGACATGGAATTCACCAAGCCGCAGGATATCCGAGCCGTTGGACAGAGGATCGCTTATCGCCGCGACTGTGTATTGAATCTCAACCAAGAACCCCGGCAGATAATGGGCGATATGGTACCCCATCGCAATTGGCAGGACTGTCGGGGCGAAACACGAAAAAACCTGCCGAAATCCGCCTGATACCCGCGCCATTTTTTGCCCGAGCCAAAGCGACAGACCAAAGGCTGCGAACAGGACAATTGCAGCGCCTGCCAACCCCAGAACGGTTGGCAGAACGACCGCGGAACGACCCGGAAACAACAGTGGGTTGACGCCGATCTTAGCGAGCCACCAGAACGTCTCGTTCAGCCCGTCAAAACTGCCCGCTGCCAGAACCAGCAAAGGAATGATCGCCAGCGAAAGCGGCAATTCGCGCGACCCGGCGATCTGCCAGCCAGGCCAGCCAAGACGCAGACCAGCCCGGTTCCAGCAGATCGGCGATAACCGGGCGAAATGAAACAGGATCACGTGAAAGCACTCACACCGGCGCAGCCAGACCGGGCCGAACAGCAGAGTTCCGACCAGCATCGCCAGCCAGTAGGTCAGCATCAGACCAGACAGCCGCGCTGGATCGGCTGGCGCCGGGTCAGCCAGCAAAAACCCGGCAAACCCGGCGAACAACAGTGCGGCAGGCCAATACCCAACCGATTTTGCAAGCTTCAGGCGCGGTGGCCTATCCAGTGCTGCGCGCAACAAACGGTAGGGACCTGACCACGGGTTCAGCCAGTACCACAGATTGCCAAAAATACCGGTTGCAATAACAAAAGCGGTCCAGAACAGGGTCCAGACAAATAGCGGCGCCAGATTGGCCAGGGG
>JAAEUI010000190.1 GCA_024227475.1 Paracoccaceae bacterium
AATGGATTTATAAGCGTCCTCCAGCTGCACATATTTGCCGACAATCGCCACCTTCACCTTGCCTTCAGGATTATGTACCCGGTCGCTGACATCCTCCCAGATATCCAGTTTCGGCATCGGCGCCGGGGCAATGCCAAAGGCATCCAGCACCGCCTGATCCAGCCCCTCCTTGTGATAGGCCAGCGGCGCGTCATAAATCGAGTCCAGATCATAGGCTGCGATCACGCTTTCCGGGCGCACATTACAGAACAGCGCCAGCTTGGCACGTTCCTTTTCCGGGATCGGATGCTCAGACCGGCAAACCAGAATATCCGGAGCAATACCAATGCTTTGCAACTCTTTCACCGAGTGTTGGGTAGGCTTGGTTTTCAACTCACCACTGGCGTTCAGATAAGGCAGCAGGGTGAGGTGCATGAACAGGCAGTTGCCGCGCGGGCGCTCGTGGCCGAACTGGCGGATGGCCTCAAAAAACGGCAGGCCCTCAATATCGCCGACCGTGCCGCCGATCTCGCACAGCATGAAATCGACCTCATCATCGCCGATCGCAATGAAGTCTTTGATTTCATTGGTAACATGGGGTACCACCTGAATGGTTTTCCCTAGGTAATCGCCGCGCCGTTCCTTTTCCAGCACGCTCGAATAAATCCGCCCGGACGACACGCTGTCGGTCTGGCGCGCCGCCACCCCGGTGAAGCGTTCGTAATGGCCGAGATCAAGATCGGTCTCCGCCCCGTCATCAGTCACAAACACTTCGCCATGTTCAAACGGCGACATGGTGCCGGGGTCAACGTTTAGGTAAGGATCAAGCTTGCGCAACCGTACCGAATACCCCCGCGCCTGCAACAGAGCGCCCAAAGCCGCAGAGGCAAGGCCTTTGCCGAGCGAGGAAACCACGCCACCTGTAATGAAAATATAACGCGCCATCTGGTTGGCCAACCCCCGTGTTTTCTTATTTGTGAGGCTGCAGAATCCGGTTCACACAAGCCTATGCCACGGGACTCAAGGATAATGGGATTCGGGGGAAATTTGCAAGGCCGGAACCGCAATATCCTGTGGATTAGGCGGTTCCTCTCACAATTTGTAGCTATAGAGCATCATCCGTTTGTTCTGAATCCCAGATTGGATGGATGATGCATCCGACGGTCGGAAATGCCACACATATCAACAACCACTGCGATTTCAGACTAATCGCACATAGCTACCAAGTGCTTGCCACCTATTCTTCAGCCTTGGGTGGAGCCGCTGGCGCGTCCTCTGCAGAGGGAGGAAGCAGATCATCGCCCAGATCGGGCACCAGAGCATCATCTGTGCCCGGCTCAGCGGGTTGTTCGGTCTCTGTGCCGCCGCGCTCCAGAACACTGTCTGAGCTTGATTCCTGAGCGCTGATGACAAACAGCGAAATGCTGGTGGCAACAAAAGCCACGGCGACCATCCAGGTCAGCTTGGTCATTGCATTTGCAGGGGGGCGGCCGGAGGAGCCACCACCACCGCCACCGATGCCCAGACCACCACCTTCAGAGCGTTGGACAAGCACAATGCCAATCAGGCACAGGGCCAGGATCAGGTGGATAACAAGGACAATATTCTGCATCGACGGTCTCGGTCTCTATTGCTGCCAGCCCCTTTGCGAGAGCCATATTCGCAGGCGCTTCTACCGGATTGCGAGGGGGTTGTCTAAGGGAAAATCACGGGTTTTCCTGCACCCCAAAGGTGGTTTCTTGCGCACACAGAAGCCAGCCGGTAAATGCCGCAGTTTGCAACCGTTACCGCAACCGCGCCATAGTGCCCAACATGGTCGCAACATGTACTCGCCCCTGCGGCCCCTCAGCAAAGACATCGCTCGCCACCGTACAAATCCGCCCACCAAAGCGTAGCACCCGGCCTTCGGCCACCAGTCGCTCGCCCTGTGCCGGCGCCATCAAGTTGGTTTTCATTTCCACCGTCAATACCCGCTCGTCAGCTCCCATCAGACTGAGAGCCGAAAACCCTGCTGCGCTGTCTCCAATGGTCCAGCCAAGCCCGGCATGGGCAAATCCGTCCTGCTGGGACGTCAAGGGCTGAACCGGCGCGGTAATGATGACTTGCCCCGGGAAAACGCTTGTGATCTCCGCCCCGAGCGTATGCATCATGCCCTGAGCGGCAAAGGTATCTCGCACAAAGGCTTCATAGTCCGGATTAAGCGGTGATTGTGTCATTGGGGGTTCTCCTGCGGGGCAACCCAACCAGCTTTTCCCAACTTCTGCAACCCGCGACGATTTTGCGGTTTCAGACCGGGGCAGGGGCCGCTATACGGGGTCCGGTTTTCTAGCGAACATAGAGGCAGAGCTTATGGCAAATGTAGTGGTTGTCGGAGCACAATGGGGCGACGAGGGCAAAGGCAAGATAGTAGACTGGTTGTCAGAGCGCGCCGATGTGATCGCCCGGTTTCAGGGGGGGCACAATGCCGGCCATACGCTGGTGATCGATGGCGAGGTTTATAAGCTGCACGCGCTGCCTTCCGGGGTTGTTCGCGGTGGCAAGCTGAGTGTTATCGGCAATGGCGTGGTTCTGGACCCCTGGCATCTGTTGTCTGAGATTGAGCGCATTCGTGAACAGGGTGTCGAGATTTCCACTGACAATCTGATGATCGCGGAAAACACGCCGCTGATCCTGCCCGTGCATCAGGACTTGGATTTGATTCGCGAAGAAGCTGCCGGAAAAGCCAAAATCGGCACTACCGGGCGCGGTATCGGCCCTGCTTACGAAGACAAGGTGGGCCGCCGCACGGTGCGGGTGGCAGATCTGGCCGACGATGCGACCTTGGACAACCGTTTGGACCGGCTGCTGGCGCATCATAACGCGCTGCGCAAGGGGCTGGGGGTTGCGGAAATCAACCGGGATGAACTGAAGGCGAAGCTGCTGGAAATCGCTCCGAAAATCCTCCCCTATGCCGCCCCGGTCTGGAAGGTGATGGCCGAGAAGCGCAAGGCGGGTAAACGCATCTTGTTTGAAGGTGCACAAGGCGCGCTGCTTGATATTGACTTTGGCACCTATCCCTATGTGACCTCTTCCAATGTTATCGCTGGTCAGGCCGCCACCGGCACAGGTATCGGGCCTGGCGCAATTGATTTTGTGCTGGGGATCGTCAAAGCCTACACCACCCGTGTTGGCGAGGGCCCGTTCCCAACCGAACTGGACGATGCCGACGGCCAACGCCTGGGTGAACGCGGCCATGAGTTTGGCACCACAACAGGGCGCAAGCGCCGCTGCGGCTGGTTTGACGCCTGTCTGGTCCGCCAGACCTGCGCGACATCCGGCGTTAATGGCATCGCGTTGACCAAGCTTGATGTGCTCGACGGGTTTGAAACCCTGAGGATATGCACCGGATATGACCTCGATGGCCAGCATCTGGATTACCTGCCGACCGCGGCAGACCAGCAGGCGCGCTGTGCTCCGCTTTACGAAGAGGTTCCAGGCTGGAGTGAATCGACCGAAGGCGCCCGCAGCTGGGCTGATCTGCCAGCCAATGCAATCAAATACGTGCGCCGGGTAGAGGAACTGATCAACTGCCCCGTTGCATTGCTTTCCACCTCGCCTGAGCGCGATGACACCATCCTCGTTACCGATCCCTTTGCAGACTGATGGCACTTGGCTACAAAGCCCGCCGCCGCTGGTCGCTGGTGATCCTGCTGATCGGCCTGCCGCTCTATATCGTGGTGGCTGTGACGATCGTAAACTGGCTGGAGCGCCCGAGGTTTATTGTTGAAGTGCTGGTCTATCTGGTGCTGGGGTTCCTGTGGGTCCTGCCGTTCAAGTTTGTCTTTCAGGGGGTAGGCAAGGCAGACCCGGACGCGGAAGAATAGGGCAGTTTTCCGCCCGGGTTTTTTCTGGTGCTGCCGGTAGCTGAGATAAGGGTTATCGCCTCACTCTCCCCTGAAACCCAAAACGAAGCGAATTCCCGTCGGTTTGTCATACAGCTGTTACAAAACCCTCCTATACCGCGCCTGAGAATCACGTCTGGTGGTCCCAAACGGCCCATTGGCGGAGATCAATGCTCGCACAGGGACTGCACAGCAATGGCCACGACCAAGAGCCCCCGTCCAAACCGAACACTTGACCGCGATCTGAAAAGCCGGGTCTCGCTGGAACAGGCAAACCTGGCCATCCGGCAGCCGTTGGTGGCACCGGCCTTGGCTGCAACGTTCATTTTCATGGCCGGTCTGCTGACAAGTTTCGCGTTCGGGCTGGGTTCGCCTGGGATTATCATTGTCGTTGCTGCTGCCATTGGCGCCTATATGGCGCTAAATATCGGCGCCAATGATGTCGCCAACAACGTTGGTCCGGCGGTAGGAGCCAAAGCGCTGACCATGGGCGGAGCGCTGATTATCGCCGCGATTTTCGAAAGCGCTGGGGCGTTGATTGCTGGTGGCGATGTGGTCAAAACCATCTCTAAGGGGATCATCGACGTCTCTTATATGTCTGACAGTGGTACATTCATCTGGGCGATGATGGCTGCTTTGATTGCAGCTGCAGTGTGGGTGAACCTGGCGACCTGGGTAGGTGCGCCGGTCTCAACCACCCATTCGGTTGTCGGCGGTGTTATGGGGGCAGGGATCGCTGCGGCCGGGCTGGCCGCGGTGAACTGGCCGAAAATGGCCCAGATCGCCGCCAGCTGGGTTATCTCGCCGGTGCTTGGCGGCATCATTGCCGCCCTGTTTCTTTGGTTCATTAAGGCGCGGATCTCCGACCGGCCGGACAAGCTAGAGGCGGCGCGCCGCTGGGTTCCGGTGTTGATAGCCATCATGGCCGGGGCCTTTGCCACCTATCTGGCGGTTAAAGGGTTGAAAAAAATTGTCAGGATCGACCTGCAGACGGCGCTTTTGATCGGCGCGCTGAGCATGGCGGCGACCTATGTCATAACGCGCCCGCTGATCCGCCGCCAGTCGGACGGCAAGCCCAACACAAAGGAATCAGTTCGCGGTCTGTTTTCGGTTCCACTGGTCTGCGCCGCAGCACTGCTGTCTTTTGCCCATGGTGCCAATGACGTGGCCAATGCGGTTGGCCCTCTGGCGGCAATTGTCCATACTGTGGATGCCGGAGAAGTCGCCTCCAAAGTGTCAATCCCACTCTGGGTGATGGCGGTCGGAGCGTTGGGCCTGAGCTTTGGCCTCATGCTGTTTGGCCCAAAACTGATCCGAATGGTTGGCGAACAAATCACCAAGCTCAACCCGATGCGCGCCTATTGCGTAGCGCTTTCAGCTGCAATCACAGTTATTGTCGCCAGCTGGCTCGGTCTGCCGGTCAGTTCCACCCACATTGCGGTTGGCTCAGTCTTTGGCGTTGGCTTCTTCAGGGAGGTTCATTGGCGCGTCACTACCAATAACGAAGTGGTGAAAAAATATGTCGAGAAGGAAGTTGCCAAAGCCCAGAAAGCCAAGCGAAAACACCGCAAACTGGTGCGCCGGTCACATTTCATGACCATTGTTGCCGCCTGGATTATCACTGTACCTGCCGCAGCGATTTTGTCGGGCTTGATATTTCTGGTGCTGAACGCCGCCACGGCTTAGGGTGCGCGCGAAAACAATGCCCTTGTCAGAGCTGCAAATTCAGCTCGTCGACGATGAATTTTAAGCGTGAAAGTGTCTTGATATCGGAAGAGGCCTGAATGCTGGTTAATGCCTGGACAAGGGCCTTTCGTGCGTCAGGATCAGAGTCGAGTTGTTGTTCAAGAGGCTCTCGATCGTGAAGCAGTTTACTGACGATCCGAACGTATTCATTGGCCACCCGGGAACTTACTTTGGTTTTCAATTGAATGTCGTTCATCCCGCGTACGAGTTCGATGAAACAGCCGCTTTCGCCGCATTCCTTGATCGCTTTGACGATTGAATACCGTCCTTTCCTTCGGCTTGCGCCGTCCTCAAGGGATAACGCTCGAAATGCACTGGGGAACCCATCAAAAACTGTTTTAGGAGCTCCTTGAGAGATTCTTGCGAGGGTTCGGTCAAGTTCCGGCGTATCGAGTATAATATTCAATCTCGCCTGCTTGAGTTTCTCTACGAACGCTGGGTTGAGCCCACCGAAACTGGAAACCGCTTCGATGAAATCGCTCTGTCTGTTTGCCTCCAGTTCCGCGAAGGCCAGGAAAACCTGCAACTCCCGGGCTCGTGCGGCCTGTTCCGTCGTGAGTCTGATGTTATTGGTATAGACGAGCGCTGCGAGCAGGATTGAAAATGCGCTGATGGCTGATGCAGCCGATGCAATAAACATGCGGATGCGCCGTGTACGGTGGTTGGAGATATCCAGCCCCAACTTAAGCTGCTTTTTCTTTTCGCTATCCAGGTCTTTTGCCAGTTCGATGGTCTTTTCCAGTTTGGGTTTGTCCATGGTCAGACCTCCTGATTGATTGGTGGATGCTTTTCTATTCAAACCCTTTCAACGCCATTGTGGCTGCTTTTTTTGGCTGGTTCGCGGTTGTTTGATAGCAATTCCAGTTTGCTGCGAATTGCTCCTTTCTCGTCGAAGTGAGTGACAGAGGCATCAAAGTCAGCCGGACGCTGTGTAGCCAGAATTTGCAGTGCGACGGTTATCCCAAGAGCCGTTCTGTAGCTGCTGCTGGTGACTAGGTTTTCAGGATTGAAGGAGTTATTGAGGAGATTGTAGCAAGCAATATCCGGGCACTCCGCAATGGCCTGTGCCAGATTAGAGCGCGCGGAGCGCCTGATTGAGGTTTCGTTACTCTGCAATTCCTGAAGTTGGTCAACAATAGCGTTGAAGTTGCCCTCAACATTTTGCGAAAGCGTAGTTTTATCGTCCGAAGTCACGTCCGATGTTTTCGGTAAAGCGCTATAGAGCTTGTCGATGAACGCATCGCTTGTGCCACCAAAATTCGCAACGTTGGCTGCGAAACCGGCCTGATCGTCCGATGCGAGGCTAAAGAACTCTAGAGCATTTCCGGTTTACTTTGGACCATATCCAGCTGCTGCGAAGAAGTTTGCGCATTCGTGTTTTGAGAACAGTTCGAGGATTTCGCCGACCCCTTTCCACAAGGTGTCAATGGT
>JAAEUI010000191.1 GCA_024227475.1 Paracoccaceae bacterium
CGATGATGTCGCCAACGGAAGCGTACTTCCGTTTGGAACCGCCCAGAACCTTGATGCACTGAACACGGCGTGCGCCGCTGTTGTCAGCAACATCCAGGTTGGTCTGCATCTGGATCATGGTGTTTCTCCCGACCTGTGGGGACCTAATGCAGCAGGCCCCACGGTTTCGATTAAACTGGAATTGACCGCGTTAACTTGCGTCGGTCAGAACTTCCCAGCGTTTGGTCTTCGAAATCGGCGCACATTCCTGAATGCGGACCTGGTCACCGATCTTGAATTGGTTTTGCGCATCGTGAGCCCGGTATTTTTTGGACTTACGGATGGTTTTCTTCAGAACTGGGTGCTGAAACCGACGCTGAACAGAAACCGTTACGGTCTGCTCGTTCTGGTCGCCTGTCACAGTGCCCGAAAGAATACGCTTTGGCATGGTTAAGCTTCCTTATTCGGCGGCTGCGTCAGCAGCTTTTTCGTTCAGAATGGTTTTCACACGCGCCGCGTCACGGCGAACCGTTTTCACGCGAGCGGTGTTTTCCAACTGGTTGGTGGCACCCTGAAAACGCAGGTTAAAGCTCTCTTTTTTCAGGTCAGCCAGCGCTTCACGCAGCTGGTCCGGGGTTTTGCCCCGCAGTTCATTGGCGTCCATAGCCATCTTCCTTTCAACATCACCGGCAGGCCGCGCGAAGCGTCACCCTGATTCCGATGGAGTGGATGCGATGGGGTCCTATAGGGGGGAATGGGGGAGTTGGCAAGGGGGTAACCGGTAATTCGGAACAAAGGTAGAGGTAAGTAATAAGAGGAGCGCGCTCGCCCTGGGGAGCAGGGTTGGGCGCGATCCGTGCCGCAAGCGGCCCGGGGTGTTTTTCGTAGGGTGCTCATTTACGGTCCACCTTCCGGCGGTCCAACTTATTTGCTCGACGCACACCAATTGAGCGCCGAACCAGATAGCTCAAGTTTTTTACATTATACTGTCGGGAAAATCAGCAGGCAACCGGAGCCACAATACGGCCCTTGGGAACCGGAACTGACGGGTCGTAGCACGACACACGCCCCGGTCCGTCCCGCCAGAAAAAGTTCGGATCTACGTGGCATTTGATCGGATCAGCACAGACACGGGCAACAAAATGCACATGGGATCTGGGCCCGATTTCAACCGGCCCGGTTCTGCGCACATGGCCAACCAGTTGCCCGGCTTTGACCTTTGTCCTCGGTCGAAGACCAGGCAAAGGGTTTATGTGCACCATCCCGAAATACATTACACCCTTCTTCTTCCCTGGTCTCGGGCGGACATTGAAATTTGCCCTGACAATGACAAACCCACCAAAGAGCGGATTGTCCGCGGCCATCCATTCCACGCGACCGTCGACGGGGGACAAAACCGGCTTACCCGCCCCGTGACAGAAATCGATGCCTTCATGACGTTTCACGATACGGGTTTTCTCCACCACCCGGTAAGGGTGTCCGGTATAGCTGCGCGTTGAACCGTAATCGCTGCAGAGTCGCGCCCTGCGGGGTTTACTTTTGGCCCCGTGAATCACCGGGGAGCCGTCCGCCTTCTCCAACACAGGCTCTTGGGCCTGTGCATGGCCTGTCAGATTGGATCCAAACAAACCGCAAAGCAGCAGCGCCAGAACCCGGGAGGTGTAAAAAAATGGTTTCATGAAGAGAAGAAGCCGGGTCTCCGAACCAATGTCAAGCAAACGGAGCGGTGCAAAACACAGCGAGGAAGGCGCCTGACCTGGTGGTTGCATTGCTAGATCGCTGTGATGTGGGCCCTCTGCCAGAAGGTATCCAAAGGAAAACCAAATAGATTGGGTTAGACTGAGGGTTGGTCTCAAAACAGGATCGCGTCCGGCACCTGGGGTTGGCGTATCGCGCATTACGACGCAATGCGCTGCCGACAGGGTTTTGCCGGCAAAACCCGAGAGGTCAGGCGCGATTCGGGCCGCATGCGGCCCCGTGGATGAAAGACACAGCTGATACGCACGCCAAATGGCAACCCGCAGGGTGCGCGATTTCACGCACCACTCCGACATTTCAAGCAAGCGGTGCACGCAAAGCACACTCTACACGTTGCTTGAACATAACGAGGGCAGCGCCCGACCTGGTGGGCACTTTGCTTCATCACAGCGATGCCCAGCCACGAACCTCCCGTCCCGCCCCAACCGTTGCAAAAGCGCCCTCCGGGGGAGGCTTCTCGGCGATTGCAAGCAATCCCCTGCCAGCCCGAGGGGAGGGAGAGCGCGGTCCGGCGGTGCCGCCGGGCGGGACCTGTCTGGCTGGGTGGCGTTCTGACTGAAGCGC
>JAAEUI010000192.1 GCA_024227475.1 Paracoccaceae bacterium
ACGGCCTGCGCATCACGTTCGAGAGCGGTGAGATCGCACATCTACGGCCCTCCGGTAACGCCCCGGAGCTGCGCGCCTATACCGAGGCCGGCAGCCCGGAACGGGCCGCGGAGATGAACCGGATCTGTATGCAGGTGCTGGCGGGTTGGCGGTAGCCTATGGAGCGGGTATGACCTGACTCTGGGCTGGGGTTTCACCTGTCGCATACAGGTTGTCCGGAGGTGCAGCGTAGATGGACGTACCCTATGCGGAACCGAAGAGCCTTTTTCAAATGGACTCCAGGAACTTAGGGCCGCGGAAATAAATAATTGTCCAAAGATTGCGCCGGGTTCATTGCGGCGCAATGAACGGCTTGGGCAGGAGCCCAAGACCGGTGCCCAAGCGAAGCAGGGATAGTGCAGCGCCGGGATGGTCCAGATTCAAGGCGCGGAAAGGGGCGCATATTGGAATATGTAACCCTTTCCGCAACACAGAAAAATCTGTCTGGAACAGATTTTCGCGCCAGCCCCGAAGGGGTGAGGCGCATGGATGTGCCGAACAACCTGGGCCAAAAGACATGCAATATTGGATGATTATTTTTTTCCGCGGCCCTTATCTTTTAATTAATGAGTCACT
>JAAEUI010000193.1 GCA_024227475.1 Paracoccaceae bacterium
CCATTGCCTGCGGGGAGGGCGCAATTCGTCCGGTTCGCTTACAAAAGGCAGGCAAACAGCCCGGTGATCTTGCCGGTTTTCTGCGCGGCAATTCGGTTGAAACCGGTTTGGTACTCAGTTGATGGGGCGCTACCGGATAGATATCGAATATGATGGCACACCCTATTGCGGTTGGCAGCGCCAGGACGCTCATCCTTCTGTGCAGCAATCAATTGAACAGGCGTTGCAGCATTTTTGTCAGCACAAAGTCAGTCTGTTTGGTGCCGGTCGCACTGATACCGGCGTGCATGCCTTGGCCCAGGTGGCTCACTTTGATCTGCAAAAAAAATGGACTCCGCAGAAGATCATTGAAGCAACCAATGGCATTTTGCGCCAGCAAGGTGATCTGGTTGCGGTTACCGGTTGTCAGGATGTTGCAGATGATTTTGATGCGCGGTTTTCGGCGACCAGACGTTCCTATCTCTACCGTATCATCAATCGCCAGGCACCGTTGACACTGGACAGAACCCGCGCCTGGTGGGTGCGTTTTCCTCTCGGTGCGGAAGCCATGCATGAAGCGGCACAGGCGCTGGTCGGCCATCATGACTTCACTTCGTTTCGGTCGGTATACTGCCAGGCGCAATCGCCGGTAA
>JAAEUI010000194.1 GCA_024227475.1 Paracoccaceae bacterium
ATTTTAGCGAACCGCCTGTCGTATGTGTTCGGTTTTCAAGGGCCAAGTGAGTCGATCGGCGCGGCGTGCGCCGCGTCGCTGGTGGCGATGCATCATGCCAAAGCCACGTTGCGCAGCGGCGAGAGTGATTACGCGATTGTGGCCGGGGTGAGCCTCAATATTCATCCCTGGAAATATATTTCCTTTTCCAAATCCCGGATGCTCAGCCCGGACGGACAATGTAAAACCTTTGATCAAGCCGCCAACGGCTATGTCCCCGGTGAAGGCACAGGGGTATTGTTACTGCAACGTGTCGAGGACGCGCTCCGGGCCGACAATCATATCTACGGAATTCTCAAGGGCTCGGCGGTCAATCATGGCGGTCAAACCCGTTCCATCACGGCTCCCCGCGTGGAAGCCCAACAGGCGGTGATTACGGCAGCCTATACCGAGGCCGGCATCAGTCCCGACACCATCACCTACGTGGAAGCCCACGGCACCGGTACCTCGTTAGGCGACCCGATTGAAGTGGAGGCGCTGAATCAGACATTTCAGACCTACACGGACGACACACACTTTTGCCTGCTTGGATCGGTCAAAACCAATATCGGGCATTTAGAGGCGGCGGCGGGCGTGGCCGGGGTCATCAAAGTGTTGCTGATGCTGCGCCATGGTCAGATTCCTCCCAGTCTACATATTAAAACCCTGAATCCGATTATTAATTTTAGTGAGTCCCCCTTTCGCGTGGTCACCGAGTTATGTGACTGGCAGGCCCGAAAGCCGGAGCTGCCTTTACGGGCAGGGGTTAGTTCCTTTGGGTTTGGCGGGGTCAACTCCCATGTGGTATTAGAATCCTTTACACAGGAAAATAGCGCGCATGTCTCCGGGGTTGAAGAAGAAACCCCAGAACAAAATCTCCCGGGTACGCTCTTTCTGCTGTCCGCAAAATCCCCAAATGCCTTGAAAGGCGCCCTTAAATCCTGGCGAGGCTTTGTTGAGAGCGACGCGTATGCCACGTCGCGTTTGGACGATCTGTGTGCCACGCTTATCACCGGACGAGGTCATTTTCCATACAGATACGGACAGTATGTCACGCGCAAAGCGGAATTGCAAACGTTTTTAGATCAGGATCTGCCGGAGGTGTCCAAACAAACAACTCGTTCCTGGTGTGTCCGCGCCGGAAAATTCACATGGGAACATACTACTCGGATGCAGCGCCTGATTGCTCAGGAGCCGCTATTCCACCACCACCTGGAGCGAGTGCAGCAGGCGGTCTCCACGCTGAACATCCCGCAGGCGTTACACCAGGCGGCCTGGCCCGAACCGACAAAGCAACTGAAGGATTTTATGATGAGCTATGCGTATCTGGCGGCCCTTATGGATTCCGGTTTTGCCCCTATGTTGGTCACAGGTGAAGGTTCCGGCATCTGGGTCAGCCTGGCGTTGAGCGGCATCCTCACGCTCAACGACACCCTGGCGGTGTTAAGTCACCAGACCACACTGCATCAGCTCACCCCGCTGCGCCCCACGCTGCCGTTCTATGATCCGGTGAACCACCAAATGCTGAAGCCCTATCATATTGACGATGTTTACTTGCACATGCTGACTGAAGATCTGCACATCCCCCCGGAAATATTGCAGAACTCTGTGAAAAAAGCCCGGTTGCTGCATACGACCCAGTTTACCTTCAAAAAATATCTGGAAGAATGGGGACTGGCGCTGAAAGAATCGTCAACTCACGACCTTGAACAACTATTGTACGACGACGTGCTCATTTCCAGCGCTGAGAGCACCTATCGCAGAACACAGACGCTGTTGATGATGGTGATTTCCGGATCATTGCTGCAATTGAACCAAAAATGGAGATTGCAAGCCGGAAAACAGCTCATTGACGATCGGTTCTATGAACTGTTGGACCTGGTGATTGATGGGGTGCTGCCTAAAAGCGGCCTCATTGAACTACTCAACCAGGATAACCCGGATCTGGAAGCACTGGCCGCCACGCTGAATAGCCGTCAGGACGCCCTCAATCCTGACAATCCCTACGAATTGCTTCGTAGGCGCAGTCAGGAGGTTTCAATCCTACCGAATCTCTCGCGCTGGATCAAGCAGGCCAGGAAAAGTCAATCCAGTCTGCCGGCGCTGAACAATGCCGCCTGTTTAGACCTCGGTCAATTGAGCGGACAGACGTTCTCGGAGAAGAGTAAAAAAAATCTTGCCCTCCGGATACCGGAACCGATGGATTATGCCTTTCGAAATACACTGCTCCAGTTATGGCTGCATGGGGTGGATATCAACTGGGATCTCCTGTTTCCGGAAGGCTCTTTTTCCAAAGTCCAACTGCCGACATATTCCTTTGACCGCAGTTCATTTTGGTTAACCAAAACGGTGGCAGCAGATACGTCTTCTCAGCCGGAATTGAGTCCTCTCCCGAACACCGCCGAGACAGCGTCAGCGCCCCCACAACGCGATCCCCTCCAACAACGCGATTCCCAGGGATTGCAGTACACCCGGCACGTCTCGCTCCAGGAGTCAAACCTCCGTCATCACATTATTACCGGAGCGCCGATCATTCCAGGCGCCTGTCTGCTTGAATGGGGAGTGGAAGCGGTGCAGCGCGCGGTGCAGCAGCCGGTGAACAGGTTGCGGAATATCATCATCAAAGCCCCCGGCATTATTGAAGCCGATGTCGCCGTCGAGATCGAGGTGCAGCCTGAAAAACACAGGTTCGTATTAAAAACAGCCACTCAGGAATTATGTGAGGGAGAGTATGAAATCACAGCATAACATCACAGACAAGAAGTCTTTTCCGGCCATTGATATTTCGTCGTATACCACAGGACCGCCTCACAATATGGCGGGTCTGTATGCGTCATTAGCCCGCATCGGGTACCAGTATGGACAGAGTTTGCAGGTCATTCACAGAATATGGAGGCGTGCGGACACATGGATGTTCGAACTGTGTGTGCCGACTCCTGAAAAGGAGCAACGGACCACGTCGTTGAATGCCGCCCTG
>JAAEUI010000195.1 GCA_024227475.1 Paracoccaceae bacterium
AGGTCGTTTGACCAGTGCAGTGAGAAAGCGCTGACAATCAGGTCCGCGGTTGAACCGGCCGGAAAGGTAGCGCCGGGTTTAATGGTTATAACCGGAATTCCATCGATCTTGTGAAAAAAATGCGGGTTTTCCAGTCGATCGACGCGGTGTATTTTGTCCATCGAATTTATCGCCGCAGCAACTGCGCCCGTCCGGTCAAAAAGCGTGACTGCCTGATCAAATTGCCGGTTGACGGTTTGCAACCTTGTAACCAGGTCTTCTGCCACATGGCGAAGCAGAAAATCGGGAGACTTGTTTTTTCCTGCCACAAAATCCACTTCTGCCCTTTTTTGCCGAAGCAACAGGTGGTTTTCATCAAAGGTTTGTTTGGGTAGTCGGGACATGAATCATTTTCTCGCATAATTGCTCCTGACAGGCTATCCTTTACTGATGAAGTATCTGCCCGCCCTGTCTGCTGGCGTCAGTGCCATCGATAATCACCGGAATTCGGGTTTCATGTTGCATGCCCGGATAACGGCCAAGGCAGCAATTACTGCAATGGGTAATTTCATTCTACCTCCAACCTGTCTGGCTTGCGAAAAACAGGTTGTCGAACAGGGTGTATTGTGTTCCGAATGCTGGAGCGAAATGCGGTTTATCGACAAGCCTTATTGCGCAGTACTTGGCACACCGTTTGCCTTTGATCTGGGCGAAGGCGCGCTGGGCGCCGACGCCATTGCCAATCCTCCGGTCTTTGACCGTGCCAGGGCTGTTGCGCTTTATGATGATGTGGCCCGCAAATTGGTGCAGGGCCTGAAATTTTCCGACCGGACCGACCTTGCCCCCTGGATGGCGCGCTGGATGGTGCGGGCAGGTAGTGAATTGCTTGAGGATCGGCCGATGGTCATCGGCGTCCCGTTGCATCGAAGGCGGATGTTCTTTCGCCGCTTTAACCAGTCGGCCGAACTGGCCCGCCAAATTGCAGCTGCAGCGGACCTCGAATATGCACCCCAGGCCTTGCAGCGCATCAGGGCAACGAAGCAGCAGGTTGGATTAGGTGCGCGGGAAAGGCACAGGAATGTTCGCGGTGCATTTCGGGTTGATATTGAACAGAAAGCAAAAATATGTGGAAAACACCTGTTGCTGGTCGATGATGTGCTGACAACCGGCGCCACGCTGACAGCAGCCAGTCGGGCGCTGTTGCGAGGCGGGGCTGCGTCGGTGGACTGTCTGACTTTTGCCAGGGTTGTCCCCGGCGGCATTTAGCCCCATATATAGTCAGAATCGAATATATACAGGACGGACCATGACAGACGTAGTAATTTACACCAGAAAAATGTGTGGCTTTTGCACCGCTGCAAAACGTTTGTTGAGCAGCAAGGGCGTAGGCTTTCGCGAACATGATGCGACATTTGATGCTTCGCTTCGCGCTGAAATGGTCCAGAAAGCCAATGGCAGTTCGACCTTTCCGCAAATTTTTGTGGGTGACACCCATGTCGGCGGGTGCGATGAACTGATTGCGCTTGAGCGCGGTGGCAAACTTGACGGATTGCTTGCCGGGTAATTTATCAGGCACATTCAAGGAAAGACCGGAAAGACCATGACAAAACTTCGAGCAGCATGCGTCCAGATGCGATCGACCACCAATCCTGACGAAAACGTTGAAGTTTTCAGTGAATTGGTAGGCCAAGCTGTGCGTGGTGGCGCAAGCTATATTCAGTCGCCGGAAATGACCGGGTTGGTGGTGCAGGACAGAGGTCGGCTGTTTGATCTGGTCAAAACGGCGGATGAAGATCTGCTGATTGCCTGCGCAAAAAGTCTGGCCAAAGAGCATAATATTTGGCTGCATGTGGGTTCGACTGCCATATTGCGCGCTGATGGCAAGGTGGCAAACCGGGCTTTTGTGATTGATCCCGGCGGCCTCATTCGGGCCACCTATGACAAGATCCACATGTTCGACGTGGATCTCGACAATGGCGAAAGCTGGCGGGAATCTGCCGTCTATAAACCGGGAAAATCGGCAGTGATCGCCGATATTGCCGGGGCAAGAACCGGTTTGGCGATTTGTTACGACATGCGCTTTCCGCAGCTGTTTCAGGATTACGCCCAGGCCGGTGCCGAGATACTGACATCGCCTGCCGCCTTTACCCGCCAGACCGGCAAGGCCCACTGGCACATATTGCTGCGTTCGCGGGCGATTGAAAATGGTGCCTTCATGATTGCCGCGGCGCAAGGGGGAGACCATCAGGACGGGCGAGAAACGTTCGGCCATTCGTTGATTGTTAACCCGTGGGGTGAGATAATCGCTGAAATCGGGCATGATGAACCGGGTGTTGTTGTGGCTGAAATCGATCTCGACGAGGTGCGCCAGGCGCGTGCCAAAATACCGAATCTGGTCAACGGCCGCGCCTATACACTGGAGATTCCGGGAGGAAGAACCGGAAAGGATGCGGCATGATTAGTTTTACTCTGGGCTGTGAGGCCGGGCATGATTTTGAAGGCTGGTTCGGCAGTTCCAGCGATTTCGAAAAACAAAAATCCCGCAAACTGGTTGAGTGCCCGACCTGCGGTTCGACAAAAGTGGAAAAAACCCTCATGGCCCCGGTAGTTTCCACCTCGAAAGCCAGCGATAAAGTCAACGTTGCCAATGTTGATAATGTCCAGCGCAAGATGCTTTCGGAGCTGAAAGAAATACGCGAAAGGATTACCGCCAATGCCGAGGACGTGGGCGAGCGTTTTCCTGAAGAAGCACGAAAAATCCACTATGGTGAGGCGGAAACACGGGGTATTTACGGCGCAGCCTCCTTGGAAGATGTCAAGGAACTGGTTGATGAGGGCGTGGAAATTGCCCCGCTGCCAGTGCTGCCGGATGATGCAAATTAGGCATACCAAAATTCAATCCCTCTCCCGTTGTTGCAACGACGATGAACAGCACGAGTAAAACCGCACCCACGCGAAGTTCGCAGGCTGAAGAAAGTGAAACACGGGACGCAGCAATTGTCGTCTCTATGTAATTCTTATGTGACGCAATCGCTCGCGTCCCGTCGGTGGCTTGCCCTGGTTACTTCCCGGTCCGAAATCCGTAGATAACGACCCCGAGGTCCGTCGGGCTCCAACGTGGGGGCTCATCGCCCAGTGATGTACCGTACACCACCCGAAGGACACCGCCGCCCCGCCCGATCCATCCGGCTCATGATCCGGTGTTTCCCGGGGCGATAGACATAGTGTAATTCTTGTTGGAAGAGTGCGGATAAGTTTTTTGCCGGGATTTTCTTCTCCCCTTGGGGAGAAGGTGCCACCGCAGGTGGCGGATGAGGGGGCAGG
>JAAEUI010000196.1 GCA_024227475.1 Paracoccaceae bacterium
GGATGACGGGGAGCCGACGTGTGCGAATACCATTTCCAGAGGACGCACCGGGATTTGTCCGGCAAATCGCTTCCTTAATGTCAGATGGGCGGTTCCGGGGAGTGTTTGATCGCAGCTATCCCATGGAGAGCATTGTCGAGGCGTTCCGATATGTGGAGACGGAGCAAAAGACGGGTATCGTTGGGATCGATGTGGCATAGCGAAGCGACGGCGGTAAGGATTGGTGGCGGGAACTTATACCCCCAACCTCAAATGCGACACTCCTGACCTGCAGCCTGCACTGGCTTTGCCGGCGGTCGGGAGAACCAAAACTGCTTTTCCGCAGCCACTTGCTCGCCAGAGCCCGGCACTTCCCGGGGATCGCCTTTTTTGGCAAGAACAAAGAAACTCAATTCGTACTGTACTATGCCGGGCTCAATGGTGCGCCGCTCGCAGCAAGTGCATTGTAAATTGGTGCCCACTTGGCAGGGTCCTGGAATGGCCAGGGTTCATATTCGGCAAGGTTAAAGTCAGGCGATAATTCCAAAAGTGACTTCAGAGATTTCTGTGCAGTATCTGTGTCGCCATGCAAGGTGGCACTGGCTACGATGCCGACTAGGTTCTGTGGCATGCCCGGCGCCGCCTGATCAGCCCGTTGGAACCTGTCAACAGCGCCTCCAAATTTGCCGCGCACAGTATAAACATACCCGGCCCCTCTTTGATAAAGATGTTGATAGGGGTAACCCGGATCACAATCCATCGCACGCAATGCCAGCACCATTGCCTTTTGATGATCCCCCGCGAAAACCTCAATCTGGGACATCAAGTTGATTGAATGATAGTAGTCCGGGTTCAGCTTCAGCGATTCTTCTGCTTCAATCCGTGCTGCGGCGTGATTGTTCAGGACATAGAAGTACAGAGCGCCGTGGACCATGCGAACCACTTCGTGCTGTGGCTTGATGATCTGAGCCCGCTCGATCAACTGGCGGGCCATCGCCACGTTTGCCTTTTTGGCCTGCCGCCAGCCAAAAATGCGGGATTTGGCGAGGATGTTGAAACAGAGCATTGTCATCGCCATCCAATTATCCGGATCCCGCCTCAGAACCTGCTGCAAGGCCTGCGCAGCGAGTTCCCAACTTTCACATGTGGGGGTGAAATGATGGTTCATGGCATGGTTCAAAAGTTCTTCGTCGCTCATGCCCTGCAAGGGTTTGTTGGCCGACTTGGAGTTTAGAAGCCTCGGGATTCTTATACGCACCGCCCCTGCAATGCGGGTTACGCAGCGGTCCTGGATTTCAAAAAGATCACTCCCCAATTCGTCGATCCGATCGGACCAAACAACAAGATCGCCGCGTCGGTCTGTCATTTTGACACTAATCCGCCAGCGTTCACCTGCCCCGCGGACGGCTCCGGTTAGTACGTACTCCGCGGTCCTTTCATCAGTAACTGAATTGAGCCCGCTCTGGCGTGAAAACGCGGTGGCAAGATCATCGCAAATCGCTTCGGCCAGGTCTGTTGCTTCCGGGCCGCGCGCTTCGAAATTTGAAACGTAAATGCTTGGTTTTTTCACCGGGCGCAATGTGGACGCAAGATCAACTATCGCCTTTGGCCAACTCCACGCGACAACCGGCTTTGCGATATTTTTTAGAGTTACAGTTCCGATTTAGAAAAACTGAGCATCAATCCGGCCAGATATTTCATTCCTCACCTTGTTGGAAATAACCACACAGCCCGGCTCCGCGAGTTCCTGCATGCGCGCGGCTATGTTGACCCCGTCATCGAAAATACCATCGGGTTCTACGATAATTTCCCCAATATTGACTCCCAGCCTAAGAAGCATTTGCCGGTCTTTCGAGACACCGGAATTGCGTTCCAGCATTCCGTTTTGCAACGTCATCGCGGTTTCGACAGCCGCCACCGCGCTGTTGAATTCAATCAAGAAACTGTCTCCGGCGGCACCAACAATACGGCCGCCAAATCGTTCTGCCAGTGGTTCCCAAAGCTCTGCCCGATGCTTTTTCATCGTTGCGAGTGTATTGATCTCATCCATACCCATAAGGCGCGAGTAGCCAACAACATCGGCGCAAACTACTGCTGCTAATTTATGACAAGTTTCTTCTGGCACGACGCAAGTGTAGCGCTGAGCAGCCGGAAAATCTATTTGTGAATAATTGTCATGCGCAGCACCTGGGAATGGAGCGCACTTCCTTTTGAGGAACCTTCAAAGTAGGCGTTCGCTAGCCCAGCCCCTTGCTCCCCAAATCCAGGTATTTCTTGCGCCGCGCCTTGCGTAGGGCCTCGGGCTTCTTGCCGCTGAGTTCCTTCAGCATCTGGGAAATTTCGGCCTTTACGCTGTCAATCGCCGCATCCTTGTTTCGCTGGGCACCGCCCATCGGTTCGGAAATTATCACGTCGCAGACTCCGAGCTGTTTCAAATCCTGTGCTGTCAGCCTCAGCGCCTCGGCTGCTTCGCGCATTTTGTTGGCGTCTTTCCACAGGATCGAGGCGCAGCCTTCTGGTGAAATCACCGAATAGATCGAATGTTCCAGCATCGCCAGCCGGTCTGCCGTGGCAAAGGCCACGGCGCCGCCAGAACCACCCTCGCCGATAATGACCGAGATCAGCGGAACGCCGACCTTCAGGCATTTTTCGGTCGAACGGGCAATTGCCTCGGACTGACCACGTTCCTCTGCTCCCTTGCCGGGATAAGCTCCCGGGGTGTCCACCAGAGTGATAATCGGCAGACCAAACCGGTCCGCCATGTCCATCAGCCGGATCGCCTTACGATAGCCTTCAGGCCGCGCCATACCGAAGTTGTGATGAATACGGCTTTTGGTATCGTGACCCTTTTCATGGCCCATAACCACCACCGGCTGATCATCGAACCGGGCCAATCCACCCAGAACCGCATAATCGTCAGCGAAATTCCGGTCGCCTGCCAGTGGGGTGTACTCAGTAAACATCGCTTTGATGTACTCTTCGCAATGCGGCCGGTTCGGGTGTCGCGCCACCTGACATTTGCGCCAGGGTGTCAGGCCCAAGTACATGTCCTTGAGCATGTCACTGGCTTTTTTGTCCAGCGCACGCGCTTCTTTCTCGACGTCCATTTCTTCGTTTTGTCGCGCCATGGCGCGCAGTTCTTCGGCTTTGCCTTCGATCTCGGCCAGCGGTTTTTCAAACTCGAGATAGTTTTGCATCGCCCGGGTCCTTACAGGTCATCTTTGCCTCATATATGACTTTGCCAAACCCGGATTGCAACGGGCTTCGCCAAACCTATTGACCGGTATCAAGGCCAGCGAATAGGAATGGGTTACAATTGCCTGCACAGGCCCAAAAAGCGAGCGAGCTGATGCAGAAAACTGATTTCAAAAAGACCGACCGCGAGTTTTACACCGGCAAGGTTGGCAGGTTTGATCTGATCGACATCCCTCCGCTACCGTTTCTGAGCATCGAGGGTGCTGGCGATCCGAACCGCGCGCCGGATTATGCCCGCGCCGTTGCTGCGCTTTATGCGCTGTCCTATAGGGTCAAGGCGCATGGCAAGTATCAGATGGAACAGGACCACGTCGTCGGGCCGCTCGAAGGCCTGTGGTGGGCGGAGGACATGCAGAGTTTCCAGCGCCGCGACAAAGACAATTGGAAATGGCGCATGATGATCCGGCAGCCCGGTTGGCTGACCGGAGATTTGTTCGGCGAGGTGCTGGAAACAGTTGTGGTTAAGCAGAACCGGAAAAAGGACAGCGCCACGGACGAAGAGACCCTGCGCCGGGTAGCAAAGACCGCTCTGGAAGAGGGGCTGTGCGTGCAAATCCTACACGTCGGCAGCTATGACGATGAAACCCCGGTGCTGGAGCGCCTGCATCTGGTGTACCTGCCCGAAAATGGCCTGCGACCATCTGGAGTACACCACGAGATTTACCTGTCCGACCCGCGCAAAGTACCACCAGCAAAGCTCAAAACGATTCTACGCCAACCCGTTAAGCGGGTGTCGTCCGGCTGATCAGCAGAGTGCGACGCTCCTGCCCGGTGGCGCACATCAGCCCTTGATCATTTCCGATTGTTTGACGATCACTTGCGCCTGTTTAATCGAGGCGATGTCAACCAAGCGACCCTTGTAAACAGTTGCGCCCTGGCCGGTGCGTGTGGCTTCTTCCATGGCAGCGAGAATCTCGCGGGCTTCCTGAACTTGTGCCTCAGATGGGGTAAACACCTCGTTGGCAAGCGCGATTTGTTTGGGATGAATCGCCCATTTACCGACCATGCCAAGCGTTGCGCAACGCCGTGCCTGGGCCAGAAATCCGTCACTGTCAGAGAAGTCACCAAACGGCCCGTCAACCGGCAAAAGGCCATGGGTGCGACAAGCTGAAACGATGGCGACCGTGGCCATGTGCCAGGGATCACCATAGTGGACCGCGCGGCCATCGCCTTCACCATTTTCCAGCATGTAATAGTTCGATTGTGTCCCACCAATCCCCGTAGTTTGCATCCCCATCGAAGCGGCGTAGTCCGCGGCCCCAAGGCTCATAGCAGCCATACGCGGGCTGGCAGCGGCGATTTCCTCGACGTGGGCAAGGCCTGCCGCTGTTTCGATTATGCATTCAAAGGTGATAGCTTTCTTACGCCCTTTGGCCATTTCTATCGAACTGACCAGCGCATCAACCGCGTAAATGTCTCCGCCATTCCCGGCTTTGGGGATCATTATCTGATCGACCCGGTCACCAGCTTGTTCCAGCACGTCCACCACATCGCGGTACCAGAATTCGCTATCCAGCCCGTTGATCCTTACCGACAGGGTCTTGTTGCCCCAATCTACATCGTTGATCGCATCGATGACATTCTTGCGCGCCTGGGGCTTGTCCGCTGGGGAAACGCTGTCTTCCAGATCAAGGTTGATGACATCGGCCTTACTCACGGCCATTTTTTCGAACAATTCTGGGCGCGATCCCGGGCCGAACAACTGACAGCGGTTAGGGCGGGCTGGTGCGGCAGGTTGGGTTTTGAAGCTCATGGAATATCCTTGCGGTCATTATGTTTCGTGCTGAGTTGCTGGTTTGTTAGGATATTGCGCGAAGGGCTGCAAGTGGCCAGCGCTGCAGCGCGGCAAAATGTTTAAAGCGGCAGCGCTGTTGTCTTGAAAACGGTCCTCAGGGCGAAACTTGACTGCAGCTTCGCCACCCCTGGCAGGCGGGCCAGATATCTCCGGTGAATGCGGGCAAAATCGTCGGTGTCCGAGGCCACCACTTTCATCAGGTAATCCGCCGTTCCCGCCATCAGATGGCACTCCAGCACATCCGGGATCAGAGCGACCTCGCGTTCAAAGGCAGCCAGGAGTGAATCCGCCTGACCAGACAACGATATCTCGACAAAGACCGTGGTGCGCCGATCCACCATCCGGGGCTCCAGGAGCGCCACATAATCCTTGATGATCTTTTCTTTTTCCAGTCGCTGCACCCGCCGATGACAAGCTGAGGGGGACAGGCTGATCCGCTCGGCCAATTCGGCATTCGACATGCGTCCGGATTTCTGCAGCGCCCTTAGAATACGCCGATCGATATCGTCAATTTCCATTACTTACACTCTTTCTTCGAAGAATTCACCTTATTGCCGCAGGATATTGCAAGAATACCTTCTTTTTTGCAAGAATTCGCAATCAGATTTTTCCAGAATCGCGTCATAATTTGGCGGTAATTTCCAATTTGGAGGATGGGATGATGCTGATCGGCTGCCCAAAAGAAATCAAGAATCAGGAGTATCGCGTCGGGGTGACCCCAAGTGCGGCGATGGAAGCAATTGGACGTGGCCATAGCGTGATTATCGAGACAAATGCAGGTATTGGCGCCGGGTTCCCGGACGAGGACTATACGGCAGTTGGAGCGGAAATCGTCGGCACCGCTGGCGAGATTTTTGAGCGCGCCGAGATGGTGGTTAAGGTAAAAGAGCCGCAGGCCGTGGAACGCAAGCAATTGCGCGAAGGTCAGATCCTGTTTACCTATCTGCATCTGGCACCGGACCCGGCCCAGACCAAAGACCTGCTGGACAGCGGCGTCACCGCGATTGCCTATGAAACCGTGACCGATAGGAGCGGCGGCCTGCCGTTGCTGGCGCCAATGTCGGAAGTGGCTGGCAAACTGGCACCACAGGTCGGCAGTTGGACCCTGCAAAAAGCCAACGGTGGTCGGGGCGTTCTGATGGGCGGCGTGCCTGGTGTCGGACCGGCCAGGGTTGTGGTCATAGGCGGCGGTATGGTTGGAACAAATGCTGCAAAAATTGCCGCCGGAATGGGCGCGGACGTAACCATTACAGACTTGTCTCTGCCCCGCCTGCGTTATCTGGATGATGTATATGGCGGTGTGTTCAAAACCTCCTACGGTTCGCGCGGCAACACCGCGGAACTGGTGGCGGCGGCTGACATGGTCATCGGAGCGGTGCTGATCCCGGGCGCGGCTGCACCAAAACTGGTGTCGCGTGAACAACTTGGCGGCATGAAGCCAGGTGCGGCGCTGGTGGATGTTGCCATTGACCAGGGCGGATGCTTTGAAACCTCCAAAGCCACCACACATGACGATCCAATCTATGAAGTCGATGGCATCATGCACTATTGCGTTGCCAATATGCCCGGTGCTGTGGCGCGCACCTCCACGATTGCACTGGGCAATGCCACCATGCCTTTCATGATGGCGCTGGCTGACAAGGGCTGGAGGCAGGCTTGTGAAGACGACGAACATTTGCTGAACGGGCTCAACACGCATGCGGGCAAACTGACCTATTATGCGGTTGGCAAAGCGCTCGGAATCGATGTGATGTCGCCATCGCTGGCGTTGAAAATGTAAAGCGATTTTTCTTACCCCACAATAATTGTTTTTGTGGGGTAAGGATTTTACTTTATTATTACAGAGCATTATCAATTCTATTGACTCTTGTCCTACAATAATTATTTTTGTGGGACAAGCCATGACCTACCCAATACAAAGATACTCGCTTACCGGCCAAACAGCCTATGTTGAACTGTTGCGGTTTTTGCAGGACAACCGCATATCAGAAATACGCGGAACACCCTCTCTTATCACTGTGGGCAGGAAGAAATACTGGTACGACCGCTATCGCGCCGGGAACGAAGTGATAAAGCGCTACATCGGCAAAGACAAACCGGAACTGCGCAAAAAACTCGCCCAGATAACAACCACCATCACGAATAAAAAGGACCGGCAAAAAGAGCAAGCACGACTGATACGGATACTCCGGGCCGAAGGATATCTATCGACTGACGCACAGACAGGGCAATTGCTGTCAGCTTTTGCGAACGCTGGCATGTTCCGTTTAGGCGGTACGTTGATTGGCACACATGCCTTCAGCCACTATGGTGCGGAATTGGGTATAAAAATACCATTTGACCACCTCACCGCCACTGAAGATTATGACTTCGCCAGCTTTCACAAACTTGCCCTGACCCTGGAAGACGCCGCAAATCCCAAAACTGCGGATACCCTTGCCGATTTTTCCTTTGAACCCGTTCCCAGCCTAGAAGGTTCAGCCATCTGGAAATGGAAGCAATCGACAAAAGGCACACTTGTCGAATTCCTCACACCCTCCTTTAACGAAGACGAAGGCATCCGCCCTCTGCCCACTATCGGCGTCCATGCCAGAGCGCTGCATTTCCTTAACTACCTGATCGCCGATCCGGTCCCTGCAGCGGTGCTCTACCGTTATGGAGCACTGACCCAAATTCCGCGCCCGGAGCGCTATGCCATTCACAAGCTGATCGTGGCGGACCGGCGACGTGAAGGGCCGGACGCGGCGAGGTCACGTAAAGACCGCGCGCAATCGGAATTCCTGATCAACGTTTTGGCCGAGGATCGCCCCGGCGATCTGCTCCATGCCTGGGAAGACGCGCGAAGTCGCGGTGCAAAATGGTGCCAGCGGCTGGATTCGACTTTGGAACGGCTGCCGGATTCGAAGGCCGTTCTCAACGCCCTTTAACCAAAAAGGCCCGCCACACGGGCAGGCCTTCCTGTAGGTTTCCGGAAGTCTATTTCGCCAGAGAGTCGCGGATTTCCATCAGCACGTCCAGCTCGTTTGGCCCTGCCGGTGCTTCTTCGACCACTTCTTCTTCCTCGGCGGCGGCATCTTTGGCTTTGTTCACGGCGCGAACCAGTTGGAATACCACAAAGGCAATAATCAGGAAATTGATCACCGCCATGATAAACGCGCCATAGGCGAAGGCCGCAGCCCCGGCCTCGCGCGCGGCCTCAAGCGAGTCATAACTGGCACCGTCACCGCCAAGAATGATGAAGTTATTGGTGAAATCCGCCCCGCCCATGAACAACCCGATAATCGGGTTGATCAGGTCATCGACCATGGATTTCACTATCGCGGTAAAGGCCGCACCGATGATGATACCAACGGCCATGTCCATCACATTGCCCTTGGCTATAAAATCTTTGAATTCTTTGAGCATCTTATCCCCTTTTCTGATCTCAATTAATTGCGCGCCGGATGGTCGCTGCTGCGATAATTGGTAAACAAATAGTGAAAAACAAGCATCTCTGTCCGAATTTGTGGCAATTCGGTTGAAAGCCGCGCAAAAAACGACAGGTTTGTCGCCAACTCCAAATTCACGAGGAAAAAATGACAAACCTGACCGATTTCGAAATCACCCGCAAATGGCCACCGCAAGACCCGGAGAAATTGCAACTTTATTCTCTGACGACGCCCAACGGAGTGAAAGCTTCTATTGCTCTGGAAGAAATGGAAATTCCTTACGAAGCGCATTTCGTCGATTTTGGTAGCGACGATCAACTGTCGCCCGAGTTCTTGTCGCTGAACCCGAACAACAAAATCCCTGCGATCATTGATCCAAACGGGCCCGGTGGAAAACCTCTGCCACTATGGGAAAGCGGTGCCATTCTTATTTATCTGAGCGAGAAATCCGGCAGGCTGCTGTCGGCGGATCCGGCCAGGCGCTATGAAACCTTGCAGTGGCTGATGTTTCAGATGGGCGGTATCGGGCCGATGTTTGGCCAGTTGGGTTTCTTCCACAAATTCGCCGGGTCCGAATACGAAGATAAACGGCCGCGCGACCGGTATGTCGACGAAAGTGCGCGGCTGTTGGAGGTGCTGGACGGTCGGCTTGATGGCCGCGAATGGATTGTGGACGATTACTCCATTGCCGACATCGCAATTGCACCCTGGGTCAGAACTCTGCGCGACTTCTATGATGCTGGTGATCTGGTAGAGTGGGAAGATCTGGAGAACGTCCCAGGCTGGCTAGACCGGTTTCTGGCACGTCCGGCGGTGAAGGTTGGGTTGGTGACGCCATCGCGGGAATGACGTGCCACGAAAACCGCCCGGCGACCGCTTCTTTCCGGTGCCAGGTTTTCGCTTTCTTCATTTGTAGGTAGTAAGACGGGCCCGCCGCGTAGTTCAAAATTACCGGTCGGGGTGTTTGGCCCCGCACCTATCACATATCTCGATTTGCTTCGGTGATCTTCCTCAGCGCCGTGCCGGGAAGTCCGCAACCACTTTTTGACGTCGGCTGAGGTTATAGCGCGACGGGGTTAGGAATCTGTCAAGCCAGCGTACGGTGGTGTCGCATCATCCCGGCAGCGACCCTTCCAGAACATAGCGCAGCATCTGCACAACCTGATGCGGGTGTTCCGCAACTGCCAGCGCGGCAGCATCCACTTCCTTCAGCGGGTGCTGGTGGTCTGGCCCATGCAGCACAATCAGGGATTTACCCAACGCCGCAGCGTAGCCTGCGTCAAAAGCCGCATTCCACTGTTTGTATTTCTCGCCAAAGCGCACCACCACGATGTCGGCATCCTCGATCCCCTTGCGGGTGCGGATGGCGTTCAGTTGCGCGCCTTTGCGGTCGTGCCAGAATTTGTCCGGCTCGGCACCCATGATCACCACACCACAATCATCAGAAGCATCATGGTCGGTGACCGGGGCGGAAAACTGCACATCGAGCCCGGCAGCACCTTGCATGATTTCTTCGCGCCAATTGGTGTGGATTTCACCGGAAAGGTATATCTTCAATGCCATTGCAACAGCTCCCTTGTCATCATTTCCCGTGCTCTAGAGAGTTTCGAGTTTTGTTTGAACCCCAAACGGAACTCGAAACTTCAACGTTAACAGCGCCATAGGTCGGCGATTTCCACATCGACTTGTCTCAAGTTAATGTAAAAACGCTATAACATTGTCGCCACCTGCTGCGCAATCGCCAGACATGACGTCAGCCCCGGGGATTCAATGCCAAACAGTTGCACAAGCCCTGGCAGGCCATGCTGAGCCGGGCCGGAAAACACAAAGTCAGAAGCAACGTCGCCCTCGCCGCGCACCTTGGGGCGGATGCCAGCGCTTTCAGGGTGCAGGCTGCCCTCGGGCAGACCGGGCCAATAACGGCGCACTGCCTGTTCAAAAACCGGCAATTTGGCGGGGTCTACGAAGTAGTCAAAACCTTGCGTATCGAGCCATTCCAGATTCGGCCCGAATTTGAACCCACCGCCAAGGTTGCGGGTGAAATGAATGCCAAGAGACTCGTTATCAGGCACCGGATAAATCAGTTGCCGGAATGGCGATGCTCCGGTGCCGGAAAACCAGCAGCCCTTGGCTAGAAACCGGTCCGGGATGTGTGTTTCACTCAACCCATGAATCCCACGGGCCACATCCCAGGCCCCCAATCCGGCAGCGTTGATCAGGTTACTGCAGGCGATCTTTGTTTCGCCCGGATCATCAACGTTGAGCTCAAACCCCCCGGATATCGGGTGCACGGCCCGAAGTGGCGCATTCACCGCCAGCACCGCGCCCTCGGCTTCGGCCTCACCCAAAAACGACAGCGCCAACCCCGGCGCATCAACGATACCGGTGGAGGGAGAGGCGACCGCCCCCAGACAGGCAAGTTCTGGTTCCAGTTCCATTGCTTCGCGGGGCGATATCTGCTGCAAATCTGTCACCCCGTTGGCATGTGCAGTTTTCACCAGCCCCGGCAGGCGGGACAGGTGGTCTTCATTCAGCGCAACGATCAGCTTGCCGGTCCGCTCAACGTCGACACGGCGGGTGGCACAGTAATCGTAGAGCATCTCCTTTCCGCGCGCGCAAAGCCGCCCGTGCCAGGAATCCTTGCTATAGTATATCCCTGCATGAATGACGCCTGAGTTACGCGCGCTGGTGTGCTGCGCGATCCGGGTCTCGGCCTCCAGAATCAGAACCTCGTGCCCAGCCCGCGCCAGCTTGCGGGCGATGGCGAGGCCAATCACGCCAGCCCCGACGACAACTGTTTGCACCTGATCCATTCAACGCTTTCAAAGCAACAGCCCCGCCCGTTAAGGTGGAGCCGTCAGGGACTCTCATTAGAGAGCCAAGTCATCTGAAAGACAACCGCCAGAACAACGGCCCGCCTTTGCCACGCAACCGGCGCAGGGTTTTGGACTGCACTCGCTGCAGAAAATCCGGCACCTCACGGGTCGGCTTAAAGCAGAAGCTTTTTGGCAACTGGCTGTAGAGCGAGCGCGGCGGTCGGGCGTAACGAATGTCCTTAAGTGCGGCACCAGGGCTGGGCTGGTGCAGGAATACCTCGCGGCAACTGAACTCATCGCGCAACAGGATCAGCGCGGCGAGCAGACAGACCCGCGACCAACTCCGGCCATAGGCTTCAAACAAGGCGGCTTCATAGGCGGCCACGTTTCGAAGGTCCCGTGAACGGGGCAGCCGCCGTTCAAGGCCTTCACGTGCCCAACGTACATTTCGAAACCAGTCGCTTTGGATTTCCTCAATCAGGGCCACACCGGTTGCCAGGCAGATGTCCAGCCTTACCCAACCCATGGTGGGATGCCCGCGATCACGCACCGGATGGCTGTAGCACTCAAAGTTCTTCCAGTCGTCCCAGTTCATATTCCGCCCGAACAGGACAGCATGCTCGGGCGGAAAATTCACCTGCAGAACAAGGTTGCCGCCCGGACGGCTGATCTGTTGCCAGCGCCAGTCACGCTGTTCCATTCCCCAGGAGGACAGACTCAATTCGTAGCCCTGCAACGGGCTGTTGTAGAGGCTTTGTTCGGCCAGTTGCCCAACCCGGCTGATTGCGCCCACGCTACCGCATTGCGCCAGCGGCAATAGGTCAGCACGCCGCAGCCGTCCGCCGCAGGCGGCCACAAGTGGCTGCACAGAAGGGCGAGTCAGCAGCTTGGCCAACGGGCCGCACCGCAAATCAGACACACGGATGTCGTCCTCCATCAGCTGGGACAACAGCCAGACGGATTCGCGATCCGGGTAATAGTGAAACGGCGATGTCTCCGGCAGGATGCGCCGGATCATCGAGATGTCCTTTGGTAACATGAGAGATCATTTCGCAACGGGTATGGGCACCCGGAGCGTTACAATCTCGGGCGCTGACTAAAGGCCGGTTTCAGGTCCGGCGTTCGGGGGGGTCTTCGCAAACATCTGCTTGCCCTTTCAGTTCAACAGGGGGGGTGCAATAATGCGGAATGGGTGAGTCTTTCAAGCTGCGGAATTACACAGTTGCAACCGTGGGGCGGAAATACAACAGCACGGCAGGACTGTCAGGCTTTGGTCGGCGAAAGGATGCTGCTGCGGCCCCGCGCGCTCTGATGCCTCGGCCCTGAAACGAGAGATGCAAGGGCTGGCGTGGTGCAGGCCGCTTCGCCTGATCACCTGGTTATCTGACCAAAACTTGACTTGAACCCTGCGCAGCGCGTTAACTCTCTTATCTAGCAGACAACTTCCAAAGGTGGCCGCCTCGCTGTTTCTGGGATTGTCCGGAACGTGGAGGTGCGGATGAAACGACGTAATTTTTTAAGCGGTCTGACTTCAGGTGCTGCGGTCTTCGGAACAGCCGTTTCAACCGGGTTCCCTAATCGGGCAGAAGCATGTGGCAGTTGTGGGGAAACTTCTCCCTTGGTTCACGCGGTTCGGACATCCGTTGCCCTTATCATCGCTGTTTTCCTGATCTGGTTTTATCAAGTCGCGCGCACCCTAATCTTTGGGCCGTTGTCCAGTTTGATCGGCGTGATGGTGTTGATGGTTTCGCGATGGTTAAAAATGGGAATTGACCTCAGGGCCCTGGGCGCGATCGTGATGATAACCATCATCATATCGAGAACCTGGCCGAGGAATATCCAGAACCAAGTAAAGGCGGTTAATCGCTCTGCAAGCAAGGTCAGTCGCGCGGTGGACAAAACTGTGGGCACATCTAAAAACCTTGACCGCCAGGCCAAAGAGGTCAAATCGCTACAAACCAAGTGGAAAGAGAAATCCCGGGAGTTCAAATCCGCCGAGAAAACCGCCCGCAAGGCAGCATCAGGCAAGAAACTGTCTGCGGCGGACACAAAGAAGCTCAACACCAAAAAGGCGCGCGCTAACGCGGATCTGCAAAAAATGAAATCCAAACTTGATGCAGCCAAGGCCGCCGTCGAGAAAGCGAATTCGGACCTCAAAGCGGCGAAGGCCAATATCGCCTCACTGAAATCCCGGCTCAAGAAGGGGGCCAAGGAACGGCAGACTCTAAACAATGCGTTCAAAAAGGACGCAAACAAAGTTAGTTCCTCGCACCAGCTAATGTACAGTCGGCAAGCGGTTGCCTTGCTGGACCTCGACAAAATGGTATTCAACCAATTGACTGATACAACTGCGCGTCTGAAGTCTGCTGATAAAAACCTGAAGAACGGGATGAGCAATGCGGACCGGGTCATCGCGGGCCTGTCGGTCAAATTCAAGTTCTAGGGGTGCCTTCATTTACAGCTTCACGACATACCTTTCAGCAAAGTCGTTGCCTGGTGCACGCCATCACCACTACCAGAGCCGATTAAACACTGCCCTCTCTAAACGAAAAGTTCTTTAGTCGGGGGTATCAGCTACGCAGAACCCCGCCGGTTGCCTTCGTCACCTTCTCGACAATCTTCGCCGAGACCGCCTCGATGTCCTTCTCGGTCAGCGTCGCGTCTTTTGGCTGCAGCCGCACGGTGATGGCGATCGACTTCTTGCCGACGCCCATCTGGGCTTCAGCCCTGTCACCGGTGAACTGGTCAAATACCGAAGCTTCAGCAATCAGTGCCTTGTCGGCACCTTTGGCAGCGTTCAGCAAGGCCAGCGCTTCCACCGTGTCATCCACCACAAAGGCGAAATCGCGGTCCACGACCTGAAAGTCAGAGGTTTCAAGCGCGGCGCGGGTTGCCGATTTCTTCTTCGGGAAGGGTGGTTTGGCGATATGTACCGCAAAGGCCACGGCGGGGCCTTTCACGCCCATGGCTTTCAGCACCTTGGGGTGAATCTCGCCAAATCCGGCCAACACGTTTTTTGGCCCCAGCGACAGCTTGCCGGAGCGTCCGGGATGCCACCAGCTGTTGGCTCCACGCAGCACCATCAGTTTTTCCGGTGCACTGATGGCCGACAGAACCGCCTCGGCATCTGCTTTGGCGTCGTAGGCATCTACAGCCCGGCGGGCACCGTGCGGATCACGCGGACCGGTATGACCGACCAGCAGGCCGGTGGCCAGAACCTCCTGCTCTTCCGGCTCGCCGCCGTGGAAAACCGGACCAACCTCAAACAGCGCCAGATCGGCAAAACCGCGGGCCTGGTTGCGCGCCGCTGCGGCCAGCAGGCCGGGCAGCAGCGACGGGCGCATGTGGCTCATGTCGGCTGAAATCGGGTTGCCCAGCATCACCGCATCTCCACCACCGCCAAACAGTTCCGCACTGGTCTTGTCGATGAAGGAATAGGTCACGCATTCGTTGTACCCAAGTGCTGCCACCGTGCGCCGGGCCATCGCCTCGCGCTTTTGCATCGGTGTCAGGATCGGCTTGGCCACGCCCTGCCCAGAGCGGGCCATTGGCACGCCTTCCAGTTTGGTCAACGAAGCAACCCGCGCGATCTCCTCAACCAGATCGGCAGGCCCAAGCACGTCCGGGCGCCAGGTCGGCGGTGTCACCTGATCGCCATCAACGACAAAACCCAGGGCTTCAAGCGTTCTCACTTGTTCGTCGGCGGAAATGGTCATCCCAACCAGAGATTGCACCCGGTCGGTATCCAGCGGGTACTGGCGGGTGGTATCCGGCACCTCTCCGGCAACAACCATCTCTGAGGCTTCACCACCGCAAAGTTCGAGTATCATCGCTGTCGCCAGATCAAGACCACCCAGCGTGAACGCCGGATCAACCCCGCGCTCAAACCGGTAACGGGCGTCTGAATTCGCCTTCAATTTCCGCCCAGTAGCGGCGACCGTAATGGGGTCCCAATAGGCGCTTTCTATAAATACGTTGACCGTCTCGTTGGTGCAGCCCGACGGCAACCCGCCCATGATACCGGCAATGCTTTCAACCCCGTTGTCATCGGAAATCGCCATCATACCAGGCTCAAAGGTGTATTCCTTGTCATCAAGCGCCATCAGTGTTTCACCGCCTTGCGCGAAATGCACCCGCAGATCGCCTTTGACCACATCAGCATCAAACACGTGCAGCGGGCGGTTGTATTCGAAGGTGAACAGGTTGGTGATATCCACCAGAATGGAAATCGGTCGCAGGCCAATCGCCTTCAGCCTTGCCTGCAGCCAATGCGGGCTGGGGCCGTTTTTCACGCCTCTGATCAGCCGTCCGGCGAACAGCGGGCAGCCTTTTTCCAGCACGTCGTCATCAATGTTGACGTTGATATCGGATTTGAACGCGCCCTTGATCTCGGCCTCAGGCTCAGGCTTCAGCACGCCTATCCCGCGCGCTGCCAGATCGCGGGCGATGCCTCTCACACCCAGTGCATCCGGTCGGTTTGGCGTGATCGCCACCTCGATCATAGGGTCGATTTTGTCAGGGGAGTGTTGTGCTAGATAGTCGACAAACCGTGATCCCACTTCGGGTTCACCTTCCAGTTCGATAATCCCGTCATGTTCGTCGGAAAGCTCCATCTCGCGCTCAGACGCCATCATGCCAAAGCTTTCCACGCCGCGAATTTTACCAATACCGATGGTGGTGTCGATCCCCGGCACATAGACGCCCGGTTTAGCAAGCACCACCCGGATACCAGCCCGCGCATTCGGCGCGCCGCAAACGATCTGTTTCACGCCGTCGTCGGTTTCCACCTGACAGACTTTCAGCCTGTCCGCATCGGGGTGTTTTTCTGCCGTCTGCACGTGTGCGACGGTAAAGGCCGCAAGCGTATCCATTGGGTTCACCACCTCTTCCACTTCCAGCCCGAGGTCAGTGAGAGCGTAGAGGATTTCATTCAGAGGGGCGTCTGTTTCCAGATGCTCTTTCAGCCAGGAGAGTGTGAATTTCATAAGTCTTTACCCGTGCATATTCCGGCACTGCACCTAACGCAGCAAAGCAGGAAATGGAAGGGAAAAGACCCCAATTGGCTAGTTTGCAGCATGGTCCGAAACCTCTGATTGAATAGGAAGTACAATGCGGGCGAAATTTCGCTAAATCAGGCAAACAAAAATAGATTTTCGTTTTGCGTAAAGTTAAGGTCCCCGCATGTCTGATGAAACTCATCGCAAGCTTGCAGCAGTTATTTGTGCCGACGTTGTTGGATATTCGCGCCTGATGGGGGTCGACGAAATAGGTACATTGTCAGCTATGCGCGCTCACCGCCAGGAACTGTGGGACCCTCTCGCTAAGCGGTATGGCGGCCGGATTGTCGGTGCTGCCGGTGACAGCTTTCTGGTGGAATTTGCCAGTGCCGTTGCGGCGGTGGAAACTGCAATTGCCGTACAGCAAGGCATGGCGGGACGAAACGTTGACTTGCCAGATGACAAAAAAATGCTGCTGCGGCTCGGCATCAACATCGGCGAGATCATTGTCAACGATGACGGTATTTTCGGCGACGGCGTAAACATCGCGGCCCGTATGCAGGAGGTTGCAAAGCCTGGTGGTTTGTCAATTTCCGACAAAGTACGGACCGAAGTCGCTGGCCGACTGGACGTAGAGTTTATAGATGAGGGTGATCACGAGGTTAAGAATATCGCCAAGCCGGTTCGTGTCTGGCGCTGGATTTCGGAAGGTTCGGAGCCGCAAAAGAAACCCGGTTCAATAAAGGCAATGACACAGGTTCCGGCCTCAGCAGATATGCCCAGCATTGCTGTGTTGCCCTTCGATAATATGTCTGGCGATCCGGAACAGGAGTTTTTTACCGACGGCATCACCGAAGATATCATTACCGAACTGTCGCGCTTTCGCGATTTGCTGGTCATCTCCCGAACCTCCTCATTCGCCGTGAAGGGCAAAACCCGGAATGTGCCGGAAATTGCCAAGGATCTGGGAGCAAAATTCATTGTCGAAGGCAGCGTGCGCAAGGCGGGCAATCGTATTCGCATAACGGTGCAGCTTATCGACGCTGAACTCGACCGCCATATCTGGGCGGAACGGTATGACCGCAACTACGATGATATTTTCGATATCCAGGATGAAGTCACGCAAACCATCGCTTCCATCGTTCCCGGGCGCGTCGCGGCGGCAACCCGCGAGCTGGCTGATCGCAAACCCCCGGAAAACATGGCAGCCTATGAATTCGTGCTTGCCGGCAAGGTCCTTCACCACCAGAGCAACCGGGAATCCAACGACAAAGCGGTGGCAATGCTGGACAAGGCGATTGATCTGGACCCGAACTATGCCCATGCACACGCCTGGCGCGCTTGTACGCTGGGGCAAGCTTGGGCATATGGCTACTGTGAAGATCCTGAAGCAACCGTCGCATTGATCGGAAAGGAACTGGAAACCGCAATCCGGCTTGACGAGAACGACAGTGATGTTCACCGCATTCTGGCGTCACTCAAACTGGTCTACCGGGATTTTGAAGCCGCTGTTTACCATCAGGAGCGGGCACTGGCGCTTAATCCAAACGACGACCTGATTGTCGTGCAACAGGGCGAAATACTGACCTGGATTGGTAAACCCGAAGAAGGCATCCCTTGGATCAATAAGGCGATGCGGCTGAACCCTTATCATCCGGAGCGATTCTGGAGTCATCTGGGCCGCGCCCATTTTGCCGCCCGGCAGTATGAGGAAGCTCGCGAGGCTTACCGACACGTCGGGACCCGAAACCATTTTACCTTCGTCTCGATGGCCGCATGTGGCATCCGGCTGGGAGACAAGAAATGTGCTGGCGAATTTATCGGAGCAGCGCTGAAACTGGTGCCTGACTTCAACCGGTCAATGTACGCAACCTCACTGCAATTCAAGAATCGGTCAGATCTGGATCATCTGATGGATAGCGTTGCAGAGGCAGGATTGCCGGAATAACCGATCCGGCCTTAAACCGCATCCCGCTTCAAACTCTGACACATGCAATGCACGCCACCGCCACCTTGCGTGATCATGCTCAGTTCCGGGTCGTAGATGGTGAAGCCGCGCGCCTTTAGCGCCTCTTTCAGTGTCCCGGAAGCCGCAGGTAACAACACCCGGTCATCGCCCAGTGCGACCACATTGCACCCTAATGCCATGGTTTCCTGAAACGGTACCGGGATGATCTCGATGTTCTTGGCGCGCAGCCAGTCGACCACGCTTGGATCGGTGCATTCCAGACAAACCGCCGCCAGCTTATGCGCCAGCATCACCACCATAAGGTCGATGTGTACGTAATACGGGTCAATGTCGATCAGGCGGACTTCCCAGCCCTCGGCCTCGAACCAGCCCTGCAACTGCTTCGCCGCCTGCTCCTGGCTGCGCCCCTCGTCGCCCTCCCAGCCGATCAGCACTGAGCCCGGCTCAATCACGTTGAAGTCACCGCCCTCGAAGTGCCCGGCGGTGACAAAGTCGTAAATCGGGATGCCGAGGCGTTCGTAGGTCTCGATGCAGCGGTAGTTTTCACCGCGCCGCCACCATTGGGACATGTTGGTGATCACCGCACCGAAGGGGGTCATCACCGAGGAGTCGCGGGCGTAGACTTGGTAGGGGAGTTCGGAATCGGCGGAATGGGTGTGGACCTCGACACCCGCGCTTTCATAGGCCGACACCATTTCGGCGTGCTGGGCGGTGGCAATCTTCGGTTCGAACACCCCGCCTCGGCGGAGGGTTTTTTTACTGAGTGAGGAGGTTTTCAGCCACTTATAATTGTCGATAGGTCCAAGCAGGACAGAGCGCAGGGTGCCATAATCGGAATTTGCGCCCCAACCGTTGAGGATGGGCGTGCCGCCACCCTCGCGACGGGCGCGGAGGGAGAAGGGGGTGGTGGGTTGGTCCATGGCAGCCTCTGGTGATGTGGAGGGACCGGAGGAGAGTGGGTGGGAAGGCAAACCGTGTCAAGTGAAGTGGTTGTCATCCCCGCGAAAGCGGGGACCTCAGGCTGTGTCGTGCGAGTTCGAGAGAGGTCCCCGTTTTCACGGGGATGACCGGTGTTATGGAGTTATCCTCCGCCGGGCCGCCTGCGATCCGGTTCCGTCGTTGATATCGAATGGTCGTTGCAAGCAAATACCCAAACACCGTTTGTAACTTCTTCCGCTGCTATTCTAATTGCCTCGCCACATGATATGACTTCATAAACGGGAATTTGTTTAGCAACTCCAGCTATCGACACTTTACCTATTGGCCTCGCTGGCCAACTTTCATCTGACCAAGGATCAAAGTCACCTATTCGTAAATAGGCTTCGGGAGTAACAACTACATGTGGCCAACCACAGGGCCCAAGGTCGGCGTATTCAGTCACCCGCAAATCCCACCATGCATCGTAGGCATATCCAGTGCACTGAACCCGTAGTGCCGGAGCCACCGCAAGTCGCTGTCAAAGAACGCCCGCAAATCCGGCATCCCGTATTTCAGCATCGCGATCCGGTCGATGCCCATGCCGAATGCAAAACCCTGCCACTGATCCGGATCCACGCCTGCGGCCTGCAGCACCTTGGGGTGCACCATGCCGGAGCCCAATATCTCCATCCAGTCGTCGCCCTCGCCAAGTTTCAGTTGGCCACCTTTCCAGGAGCAGCGGATATCCACCTCGGCACTCGGCTCGGTAAACGGGAAATGTGAGGCGCGAAAGCGCAGCTCGATGCCGTCGACCTGAAAGAACGCCCGGCAGAATTCCTCCAGCGTCCATTTCAGGTTTGCCATGCTGACGTCTTTGTCGATGCACAGGCCCTCGTACTGGTGGAACATCGGCGTGTGGGTCTGATCGTAATCAGCCCGGTACACCCGGCCCGGTGCAATAATTCGGCAGGGGACGCCGTGTTTTTCCATGTACCGGATCTGCACGGGCGAGGTATGAGTGCGCAGCACATGCGGCGGGCGGTTGTCGCCCTCCTCGCGGTGCATGTAGAACGTGTCATGCTCCTGGCGCGCGGGGTGTTCAGGTGCCAGATTCAGGGCGTCGAAATTGTAGTAATCGCTTTCGATCTGCGGCCCTTCCGCCACTGAATAGCCAAGATCAGCAAAAATCGCGATCACCTCTTCGGTGACCTGAGATACCGGGTGAATGGTGCCCTGCCGACGCGGCCGACCGGTGAGCGAAACGTCAATCCACTCCGTCCTCAGCCGTTCATCGAGCGCCGCATCACCAAGCGCTTCCTTCTTGGCGGCCAAAGCCGAGTTGATCTCGTTCTTCAGCGCATTCAGTGCCGGCCCGGCAACCTGCCGTTCCTCGGGCGTCATCTTGCCGAGTTCGCGCATTTTCAGGGAGACTTCACCCTTCTTGCCGACGGCCGCCAGGCGCAGGTCTTCCAGCGCCGACTCATCGGCTGCACTGGCGATGCTTTCAAGGTATTTCGATTTCAGACTGTCCAGCCCGTCCATAGCGTCATCGTCCTGTAATTATCCGCGCTTGGCCTATCATAGCGATGCAGATTTGCAAACCGGGATTCAAGAGCGCAGGGCTGGCCAGAGGTACCTATTCAAGGCCAAGCGAAAGCCGCAGGGCGTTTCGGTCAAAAATGTAGAAATCCGCCGATATCTTATCTTCCTCGTTATTTCTTGAAGCATGATCGTCAATGCCACCGAATATGGTCCCCACCCGCGCCGGAACGCCGTGTTCCTCAATGAAATCGAGTTCAAAGGCAAAGCCGCCCTGAGAACCATCCGCACATTGGAACCGACCCACGGCGGACCCGTGCTTTTTACCGCCATTTACGTCATAGCCAATCTCGCCGGGTCCCTGACACGCGCCGTGTTTGTTGGTTTTCAACTGCAAGGAGTAGGTGTCGCCGGAGCCAAAACTGATGTGGCCATAGACGAACAGGTTTTTGAATTCATACCGATGGCACAGGAACAAATCCGGTTCTTCGGTGTTGCTGAAATCCGCTTTCGCGACCGCTTTCATATAGCCATCGCAGCTGTTCCACTTTTTTGAAATGACTCTGGAACCCTTGGCACCGGAACTGACCATTTGTGGCAAGACAAACGCTGCCAGGCCAATCACTAAAAGCAATCTATAAACGACCGGCATCCTGTGCGTCTCCTTTTTTTGGATCCAAGGCCAACGTAACCGCTGGCAGCTCACCTGTCGACAAGACGAAAAAAGCCCCGCGAGATTGCGGGGCCATAAGTACCGGGTCAGTAGCGGCCAGGTACCTTACGCGGAGTTGGGTTGTTTTCCATAGCTCGCCGCACCCGTGCCTTACGGTGCAGAGCCTGCGCGGCGTTGATGCTGAGCGGCAATCCTGCCGCCCATTTTACTTCTTCGCGAGTTACACCGATGTCTCTGAGCAACGCGTCGTCAAGATAAACCGTGTTCATGAACGCGGCACGAGAGATTCTGCTCGAACGATGGGTTTTCAGCCATCTTAAGCCGCGTGAAGCGAACATCTGGATGGCTAAAAAAACCCCCGAAGAGTGCGGTCGTGTGGATGTTGCGAAGTTCTGATCTGTCATGATGTGTCCTTTCTTTGGACCATCATCTCACCCGGCTATTGATTAATACAGCGAATAGCACTTATACTATCGTTCAAAATTTTTGAACGGAAACCGACGATGCCACCAAGCCAGAATACCCTGCTGGAAACGGATTTGATTCAGACATTCGTAACCATTTCGGAAACCGGCAGTTTCACGGCCGCTGCCAAACGGGTGTTCAGAACACCCTCGGCGGTAAGTATGCAAATGAAGCGACTTGAGGAACAAGTTGGGCGACCCCTGTTCGAAAGACATCCCCGGCATGTAACGCTAACCAACGATGGCGAAGCCTTTTTAGTGCACGGCCGCGAAATGCTGCGGATCAACGAAGCGGCTCTGTCACGGTTTCGAATGCCCCAGCTCGAGGGCCGGGTCAGGTTCGGCGCTCCTGATGACTTCGGAACCCGGTTTCTGCCTCGGATTTTGTCGCGCTTCGCCTCGACCCATCCCCTGGTTGAGGTCGACGTGGTTCTCTCAACAACGATCAGCCTTTCAGAGCAACTCGGAAGCAGTGAAATCGACCTGATCCTGACGGTGTCAGCGCAAACCGATACAGCGCCCGGCAAGCTGGTCTATTCCGAGCCACTTGTCTGGGTCGGATTGCGCGGCGGGCACGCCTGCGAGCAAAGACCGGTTCCCCTGGCGCTTTCAGCACAGGGATGCCCCTGGCGCGCGGCGGCGTTAAAGTCTCTGGAGGAAGCCGACGTGCCTTACCGCATCGCTTATACATCAGAAACCGGGGCCGGGCAGCTGGCGGCTGTGCAGGCCGATCTGGCGATTGCGCCATTGCCGGCCAGCATGATTATGGATGGGTATCAGAAGCTGACGGCAAAACACGGGTTATGCGGGATTGGCCCCTACCAACTCCGTCTTCAGGAAGCGCCTGGATTGAGTTCGGCTGCAGAGGCGTTTGCCATGCATGTTAATGACAGTTTCCGTGAATTGTAACTTCACCAGAACCGCCAGTACAAACCGCAAAAAAGCCCCGCGAAAACGCAGGGCTTCGAAACTTGATTGGTCGTTCGGGTCTTAAGCCAGCGCGCCTTTGGCAGTATCAACAATCGCACCGAAAGCTTCGGGTTCATGCACCGCTAGATCGGCCAGGACCTTACGGTCAACTTCGATGCCAGCCAGATTCAGGCCGTTGATGAACTTGCTATAGGTCAGCGCTTCGTCATGGGCGCGAACCCCGGCGTTGATCCGCTGGATCCACAGCGCGCGGAAGTTGCGTTTGCGGTTCTTACGGTCGCGGGTGGCGTATTGGTTTGCCTTGTCCACAGCCTGCGTTGCGGTGCGGAAGGTGTTGGACCGGCGGCCATAATAGCCTTTGGCGGCTTTGATGACTTTGCGGTGACGGGCGTGGGACGTTGGGCCCCCAGTTACACGTGACGGGGTTTGAGCCTCCTCAGCGCGCGGATGGCATGTAAGGTGTAACGGTTTTCTCATCCGCAGGGGAGAGCGTGGGGGTGCCCCGTGCGTTGCGCAGGAATTTATTCGAGCGGTTGATCATACCGTGACGTTTGCC